>NZ_JBVIRA010000016.1:2140-203399 GCF_055576575.1 Streptomyces sp. NPDC033270 | reverse complement strand
CCCCCCCCCCCCTCCCCCCCCCCCCCCCCCCCCCCCCCCCCCCCCCCCCCCCCCCCCCCCCCCCCCCCCCCCCCCCCCCCCCCCCCCCCCCCCCCGCAGCGGCGTGGAAGGGAAGCCGGTCAGATGTGGCCGACGCCGGCGCCCGCCTCGGCGTTGGCGCCACGCTTGGTGAAGATCGCGACGACGGCCGCGAGGACCGCCACGCCGCAGGCGACCGTGAAGGCCAGGCCCATGCCGGACACGAAGGTGTCATGGGCGGCGGAGGTGATCTTCTGGGCGAACTCCGGCGGGGTGCCCTTGGGGATCGGTGCGATACCGGCCGAGACGGCGTCGGACAGCTCGGACGCCTTGGCCGGCGGAACCGGCGGCAGACCGGCCGACTGCCAGTTGCCCGGCAGCTCGCTGTCCACGCGGGAGGCCATCACCGCGCCGAGCACGGCCGTACCGAGGCTGCCACCGACCTGCATCGCGGCCTGCTGGAGACCGCCGGCGACACCGGATAGCTCCAGCGGGGCGTTGCCGACGATGACTTCGGTGGCGCCGACCATGACCGGGGCGAGGCCCAGGCCGAGCAGGGCGAACCACAGGGACATCGGGCCCGTGGTGCTGTCGGTGTCCAGGCCGGACATGCCGTACATGGCGACGGCGGTCAGGACCATGCCGCCGACCAGCGGGATGCGCGGGCCGAGCTTGGTGATCAGCGCGCCGGCGAGCGGCGAGCCGACGATCATCATGCCCGTGAGCGGGAGGAGGTGCAGGCCGCTGTCCACGGGGCTCATGCCGTGCACGTTCTGGAGGTAGAACGTCACGAAGAACAGGCCGCCCATGAAGGCGAAGGCCATCAGCACCATCAGGACCGTGCCGGCGGTCAGCGGCAGCGAGCGGAACATCCGCAGCGGGATGAGCGGTTCGCGCACCTTGGTCTCCAGGACGGCGAACAGGGCGAAGAGGACCACGGCGCCGATCAGGAAGCCCCAGGTCTTCATGTCGCCCCAGCCCCACTCCGTCGCCTTGATCAGCGGCCAGATGAGGCAGAACATCGCTCCGGAGAGCAGCACGATGCCGGGGATGTCGAACGAGCGCGGGGCGTTCTCGGCGCGGTGGTCCTTGAGGATCACCAGGCCCAGGACCAGGGCCAGCACACCGACCGGGACGTTGATGAAGAACACGGACTGCCAGTTGACGTGCTCGACCAGCAGTCCGCCGACTATCGGGCCGCCGGCCGTGGAGGCGCCGATGACCATGCCCCAGATGCCGATCGCCATGTTGAGCTTCTCGGCCGGGAAGGTGGCGCGCAGCAGTCCCAGTGCGGCGGGCATCAGCAGCGCGCCGAACAGCCCTTGCAGCACACGGAAGACGATGACGAGGGTGACCTCGTGGGAGAACCCGATGGCGCCGGAGGCCGCCGCGAAGCCGAGGATGCCGATCAGGAAGGTCTGGCGGTGGCCGAAGCGGTCACCGAGCTTGCCCGCCGTGATCAACGAGACGGCCAAGGCGAGCATGTAGCCGTTGGTGATCCACTGCACGTCGGCGAGCGAGGCACCGAGATCCTGCTTGATGGCCGGGTTGGCGATGGCGACGATCGTGCCGTCCAGGGCGACCATCATGACGCCGATGGCGACGGAGAAAAGAGTCAGCCACGGATGGCCTCGCAGCCCCTTGGGGGGCTCCGGTACGGGAAGTTCCGGCGCGGCGTCGGCGACCGGGGTCTGAGTACTCATACGACGACACTAATGTCAGCCACTGACAATTGACAAAGCAATTCATGAGTCGGTAACTGTCATCTCCCTCACAGGTAATCTGAGCAGCGCGAACTCCACGGAAAGGCGGCGCAGGATGGCGACCCCGACGCCGCAGACAGCCCCCGCAGGCGGCCTGCGCGAACGCAAGAAGCAGCGCACCCGCGACGCGCTGATCCGCGCGGCCCTGGAGCTGTTCACACAGCAGGGGTACGAGGCGACCACGATCGACGAGATCGCGGAGGCGGTGGACGTCTCCCAGCGCACGTACTTCCGGTACTTCGCCAACAAGGAAGACGTCGTCTTCGCCGTGCCGGAGATGGTCGAGGCCCGCTTCGTGGAGGAGCTGGCCGCGCGGCCCGCGACGGAGGCCCCGCTGACCGCGCTGCGCAGCGCGGTGATGGCCGCCTGGGACGACATCGGCAGCGCCATCGAGTCGGTGATCCCGGTGGAGTTGCACATGCGCTCGTACCAGATGATCGAGTCGACGCCCGCGCTGGTCGCCGTGCACCTGCGGCGCTCCTCCGAGCTGGAGGAGCAGATAGCGCGGCTGATCGCCCGGCGCGAGGGGCTGGACGTGGACACCGATCCACGGCCGCGGGTGCTGGTCGCCGCGTTCAGCGGAGTGATGCGGGTGGCGGGCAAGGTCTGGGGCGAGGGCCAGGACTGCAGCGTGACGGCCATCCGCGAGCTGACCCAGTCCTATCTGGACCACATCGGGCCGGCGATCGACGACGACTGGCGGGCGCGGCGCTGAGGGCGCCCCGGCCCGCCGCCCGCACCGGCAACCCTGGGTAACCATCACCGGCCACGGCGCAACCCATTAATCTCCCCCTGAGACCGCTCCTGCACGGCTGAGCACCGGGTTTCGATAATTCGTGTCCGTTTTGGTCGAAATACCCAGCGTGAAACGTGAGATCACTCACGGCCGGACCAGCCGACCTGCCACGTCTCCTAGGGTGGCTCGCGGTGAATTCCTTCCCGGGCCTCGGCCCCTCCTCCGGTTTCCTGCAGTCCACCGCCTGGCGCGCGGCACTCGCCTTGGTGGTGGTGTTCGTGATGCTTGCCTTGACCGGCTGGACGGCCATCAGAGGAACCAAGGAGGACGCCAACCCCCTGGCCACCGCCAAGGCCGCCTGGAAGCACGCCACCTTCCTCGGGCGCCCGCTGCCCGACCCCAACGGCTCGCCGGCCGCGCTCCGGGCCTTCTTCGCCACCCTCGGCCGCGCCGAGCAGCAGCAGCTCGCCACCCGCTTTCCCCTGGCCGTCGGCAACATGGGCGGCGCCCCCGTCGCCCTGCGCTACCACGCCAACCGGATGGCGATCGACGACGCCCGGGCGATCGAGAAGAAGCGCATGACCGACCACCGGCTCACGCCCGTCGGCCGCCAGGAAGCGGGCCGGCTGATGCACCGCCTCGAATCGCTGATGAGCCCCGGCCGGCAGATCCTGGCCTTCGACCCGGCCTACGGCGGCCGGGCCGCCGAGGTCTTCGGCAACCTCCCGCGCGCGGAGCGGGTCTCGGTCGTGGTGCCCGGTGTGGACACCAATCTCGCGACCTTCGAACGCACCGCACGGGCGACCAGCGCCCCCGTCGGCATGGCCCACGCCCTCTACCGGGCCGAGCGGGACGCCGCCCCGGACACGCGTACCGCCGTGATCGCCTGGGCCGACTACACCTCGCCGGCCGGGCTGGGCGTCGAGGCCGCCACCGGGCAGCTCGCCGAAGCCGGCGCGGTCCGGCTGCGCGCCCTGGTGAAGTCGCTGCCGTCGGCCGACTCTGTCTCGCTGTTCTGCCACAGCTACGGATCCGTGGTGTGCGGCGTCGCCGCCCGGGACCTGCCGGCCAACGTCGAGGACATCGCGGTGGCGGGCAGCCCCGGTATGCGGGCCGGCAGCCGCGCCGCGCTGGACACCCACGCCCGGGTCTGGGCGATGCGGGACTCCGACGACTGGATCCAGGACGTGCCGTACCTGGAGGTCGGCGGGCTCGGCCACGGCGCCGACCCGGTCGACCCGTCCTTCGGATCGCGGATCTTGTCGGCCGAAGGCGCCGTCGGGCACGCCGGCTACTTCACGCCCGGCACCCGCAGCCTGCGCAACTTCGCGCTGGTCGGGGTCGGCGCGATCAGCTCGGTGGACTGTGCCTCCGCCGATCCGCAGTGCAGCACGGACCTGGTCTGAGGGCCGATCCGCGCCACAGCCGGCGGCCGCAGGCAGGGCCCGGCGCCCGGGGACGGGCCCTGCCTGCGGGAACCGCCCCCCTGACGGGGGCGTCCACGGGACAAAAGACGGAGCAAGCGGTCGCGGGGCGTGACACGCCGGCTCCGGCAGGTGTGCGGAAGGGGGACGGGCGGGCGACCGCCCGCATACGATGAGCCGCATGGGTGATGTGCTGGCCGGTTTTCACGCCGTCTGGGAGTTCGACACCGACTCCGTACTCATCCGCTTCGAACGGGGGATCCGCAGGCCGAAGCTGTTCCAGGCGCTCGGCGAGCGACGCATTCCGTACGAGGCGCTGAGCGCTGTCGAGGTGACCGAGGGCAGACGTGGCACGGTGGTGCTGCACGCCGTGCCACGACACGGCGCCGATCCGCTGATGGAGGCGGCGGCCGGGCAGCTCAAAGAGGACGCCGACCCCTACCGGCTGGTGCTGCCGGCCGAGCGCGAGACGCTCGCCGAGTACTACGCCGACGAGCTGCGCACCGCGCTCAGCCCGGAGGCGAAGGAGCCCGCCGACCGCCATCTGGTGGCCGCGCCGGCGCCTCCGCTGCACTTCAAGGCGTACGACGGCAAGGCGTCCTTCGACGGCCGGTCGGTCGCCTTCCGCTGGTTTTGGACGGGCGCGTCGTCGGCGAAGTGGAAGCGCGGCGACCAGACCTTCACGGTCGGCGAGCTGGCCGGTGTGGAGTGGCGCTCGCCGGAGATCTTCAACGGCCATCTGCGGCTGCTGGAGCGCGGGGCCCGCGACCCGGGAGCGGGCGAGGCGGACCAGGACCCGGCCGCCGTGGTGTTCGGCCTGGGGTACGGCCCCGTCCACGAGTCGCTGCCGTTCGCGGCCGCGGTGCTGCAGGCCGTACGCGCCACCGACCCGGCGCAGGTGACGCCGGACGGCGAGCCGGTACGCCGGCGGACCGGGGACGCGCGCCGGGATCCGGCCGACATCGCGGACCGGATACGGCACCTCGGCGAGCTGCACGACGCCGGGCTGCTGACGGACGACGAGTTCAGCGCGAAGAAGGCCGAGCTGCTGGCGGAGCTGTGAGAACGGGCCGCCGGCCGACTCCGGGCAGCGCCCCGCACCGGTGCCCGACACAGGACTCATACCGTGGTACGGGGTGAAAGCCCGCACCACGGTATGACGCCCCGGCGGCCACGCTCCGCTTACATTGACTCCGCGATGAACGGACGACCCCTGCCCCCGCCCCCCGAACCGGCCCGCGGCGCCGAGCGCGAGCCGCTCCGCACGAGGGCGCTGCGCACCGCGCGGCAGGCGCTGCGCGTACTCGCCACCGAACTCGGCAATCCGACAAAGCCCGGCACTCCGCTCTTCGGCAACGTCCAGAGCGGCTGGCTGCGCGGCGTCCCGTACTTCGTGGCGTTCGCCTTCATGGCGTCGCTGCTGCCGTCGACCATCAATGTCCTCGGCAACGACTACGGCATGAACAGCGGCCTGGCCGGCGCGCTCGCCACCGCGCAGACCGTGCCGCTGCTGCTCGCGGTCAGCCGGCCGCTGCAGGCCTGGTGGGTGATCTTCGCGGCGGACGTGGTGAGCGCCGCGGTCCTCGCCGTCACCGACGGCGTCACCGGCCGCGCCTGGCCCTGGCCGCCGACGGCGATCGTCGGCTATCTCGTGCTGATGCTGGCGCTGTCGCTGCGCGAGCGCCGCCGCACCCTGATCGCGGTCTGGCTGACGACCGGGGCGACGGGCGTCCTGCTGGAGCCCACCGCCCCCGACGGCAGTCAGAGCACCTGGGTGCTGCTGTTCGTGCTCACCGGCGTGATGCTGCTGATGGGCGCCACGCTGCGGGAACGGGGCGACGCCCAGCGGAAGTTGATCGAGCAGGAGACCATCAGCGAGGCCGAGCGCGCCCGCCGCACCCTGCTGGAGGAACGCACCCGTATCGCCCGTGAACTGCACGATGTCGTCGCCCACCACATGTCGGTGATCACGGTCCAGGCCGACAGCGCCCCGTACCGCATCGGCGGCATCCCCCAGGATGCCCAGGACGAGTTCGCCTCGATCGCGGCGACCGCCCGGGAGTCACTGGCGGAGATGCGCCGGCTGCTCGGGGTGCTGCGCAGCGAGGAGACGGAGCGCCAGGGCGGCCCGGAGAAGGCCCCGCAGCCCGGTATCGGCATGCTGCCGAAGCTGGTCGAGGCGACCGTACGGGCCGGTGTGCCGGTCGAGTTGACGCTGCCGGGCGAACCGGTGGCGCCCGAACCGGCGGTGGATCTTTCGGCGTACCGCATCGTGCAGGAGGCGCTGGCCAATGTGGTGCGGCATGCCCCGGGCGCGCGGACCCGGGTGTCGGTGACGACCACCGCGGACGGCTCGCGGCTGACGCTGCTGGTCGTCAACTCCGCGCCGCCCGCACCGTCCGCGCCGCTGGAGACCACCGGAACCGGCCACGGCCTGGTCGGTATGCGCGAGCGAGTGCGCCTGGTGGGCGGCTCGCTCGACACCGGTCCGCTGCCCGACGGCGGCTTCCGCGTCGCCGCTCAACTCCCGCTCTCGCCGCCGCCCTCCTCGACCGCTGCCCTCCCCACGAAGGATGCCGACCCGGTATGACCACCCGCGTGATCATCGTCGACGACCAGGCCATGGTGCGCGCGGGGTTCGCCGCGCTGCTCGCGGCGCAGAACGACATCGATGTGGTGGGCGACGCGCCGGACGGGGCGCAGGGGGTGGAGCTGAGCCGCCGGACGCACCCCGATGTGGTGCTGATGGACGTCCGGATGCCGGAGATGGACGGGCTGGAGGCGGCCCGCCGGCTGCTCGATCCGCCCGTCGGCGTCACGCACCGTCCGAAGGTACTGATGCTGACCACCTTCGACGTCGACGACTACGTCTACGAAGCGCTGCGCGCGGGTGCCTCGGGGTTCCTGCTCAAGGACGCCCCGCCAGCCGATCTGATCTCCGCGGTCCGGGTCGTGGCGGCCGGTGAGGCGCTGCTGGCACCGTCCGTGACCCGGCGGCTGATCGCCGACTTCGCCCGGCGGCCGGCGCCCCGCAAGGACCGGGCCTCGCTCCGGCTGAACGGCCTGACCCCGCGGGAGACGGAGGTGCTGGAGCTGATCGCCCGGGGCCTGTCGAACCAAGAGATCGCCGATGCGCTGATCCTCGCCGAGCAGACCGTGAAGACCCATATCGGCCGGGTACTCGCCAAGTTGGAGCTGCGGGACCGGGCGCAGGCCGTGATCTTCGCGTACGAGTCGGGGCTGGTGGCCCCCGGGGAGCGGTAACAGCGCGCTCCTCCCCGAGGACGAGGGGCGGCCCGCACCCCCTACTCCGGTATCACCCGGGAGTTGGCGCCCCGGTGTGACGCCGCATCACCCACCGGCTTCCTACGTTTCCCTCCGCCACACCATCGGGAGAGGGAGACACCACCATGTCCGTGCTGCGCACCGCCGTTCGACGCAGCAGGCGCGCGCTCATCGGCGCCGCGCTCGCGGTTGCTGTGGCCGCCGGCACCGGCGGCTGGGCGGCCGGCTCCGCACAGACCGCCGTCACCGGCCCCGCGCCCGGCGCCGCAGCCTGGCGCGCCGACCACGCCCTCGGCGTCCGGCTGCCGGACCCGGCGAGCGCGCGGCCGGCCGAGGTCGCCCGCTTCTTCGCCTCGCTGACCGATACCCAGCAGCACGCTCTCGCCGCCCGGCACCCGCTCACCGTGGGCAATCTCGACGGTGCTCCCCTCGCCCTGCGGTACGAGGCCAACTCCCTCGCCCTGAAGGCGGAACGCAGCCGCCAGCTGGCCCGCAGCACCGACCCGGCCGGCACCCTGGAGGACCACCGGCAGGCCCGGAAGGCGGCCGACCGCTGCGCCGCGCTGCTCGCGCCCGGCCGCCGGATCCTCGCCTTCGACCCGCGCGGCCGCGGGCAAGTGGCCGAGGTGCACGGCGACTTGGCGCGTGCCGAACGCACCGCGGTGATCGTGCCGGGCTCGGACATCGACCTGGCCTCGTTCGACCGCGCGCGGGACCCGTACGGCACGCCCACCGGGATGGCCAGGTCGCTGCGGGCGCAGCTGGCCGCCGACGCGCCCACCACGCGTACCGCGGTCATCACCTGGGTCGGGTACACCACCCCGGTCGGCGTCGGTCCGGACGCCGCCACCGGGCGGCTCGCCGAGGCCGGTGCCCCGCGGCTGGCCCGCTTCCTGTCCGGGCTGGCCGCCGTCGAAGCCCCGGCACCGGCCGTGCTGTGCCACAGCTACGGCTCGGTGGTCTGCGGGCTGGCCGCACCGCGGCTGGGCCGCGGCCCGATAGCCGACCTGATCGTGTTCGGCTCCCCCGGTATGCGCCAGGACAGCGTGGCGGAGCTGCGCGGCCCGGCGCGGGTCTGGGCGGCGCGGGACGCCTCCGACTGGATCGGCGACGTCCCCCACGTGCAGCTGCTGGGGCTGGGCCACGGCACGGACCCCACCGACCCCGCGTTCGGCGCCCGCCGCGTCGCCGCCGAACGGGCCGAGGGCCACACCGGCTACCTCGCGCCCGGTACCGACTCCCTGCAGAGCTTCGCGGCCATCGTGCTGGGCCGCTACGGCGACGTGCGCTGACGCCGCGCCCGCCCCCTCGGCCCCCTTCACCGCTCCTCACCTCACCGGTTCACGGACTCAAGGACGCCTCATGGACACCGCATTCCCGGCAGCCCTCGGCGGCGCGGCCCGCAAGGCCGTCCGCGCGATCGAGGAACGCACCCCGGCGGACCGCGACCGGGCGATCGACGGTCTGCGCGCGCTGGCGCTGCTCGCCGTACCCACCGGCCACTGGCTGCTCGGCGGCTTCACCCTCGACGCCGACGGCGCGCTGCACAACGCCAGTCCGCTGACCTCCTTCGGCTTTCTCGCGCCCGCCAGTTGGGTGCTGCAGATGCTCGGCATCTTCTTCTTGGTCGGCGGCTACGCCTCGGTGCTGTCCTTCCGGCGCGCCACGGCGCGGGGCGGGTCCGCCGGCGGCTGGCTGCGCGGCCGGCTGGTCCGGCTGGGGCGCCCGGTCCTCGGTGTGACGGCCGTGTGGGCGACGCTGGCGCCCCTGCTGTACGGCCTGGGGGTGCCGGAGGCGACGCTGCGGACCGGGGCGACGCTGGTGATCCAACCGCTGTGGTTCGTCGGCGTCTACGCGGTGATCACCGCGCTGACGCCGTACTGCGTCCGCGCGGCGCGGCGGACGGGCGCCTGGGCCGCGGCGCCGCTGGCGGCGGCCGTGGCGGCGGTGGACTTTCTGCGCTACGGGCCGGCGGCGCCGGACATGCCGTCCTGGCTGAGCCTGCTGAACCTGCTCCCCGGCTGGATGTTCGCCTACCAGCTCGGGGTCTGCTGGGGCGAACGGCGGCTCGGCAGACGCGCGGCGTGGGCGCTGCTGCTCGGCGGGACCGCGCTGTTCGCCGTGCTGCTGCTGGGCTTCGACTACCCGGCGAGCATGGTCGGCGTCCCCGGTCAGGACCGCACGAACTCCCATCCGCCGTCGCTGCTGGTCCTGGCCCTGGCCGCGGCCCAGTCGGGCGCCGCGATCCTGCTCCGCGACCGGCTCGCGCGGATCCTGCGCCGGCCGGCGCTGTGGGCACCGGTGGTGATCATCAACCTCTCCGCGATGACGATCCTGTGCTGGCATCAGACGGCGCTGCTGTCGGCGGCCGTGCCCGCGTCCTTCCTGGGACCGGTACCGGGGCTGACCCTCGCGCCCGACACGCTCGGCTGGCTCGTGGCCAGGATCGCCTGGCTGCCGGTCTTCGCCGCGGCCCTGCTGGTGATCGCGCGGACGACCCGTCGGTTCGAGGCGCCCTGGACCGGCGTCACCCGGGCCCGGCGGGCGCTCGTGGGGGTCCTGGCCGCCGGGTTCGCGCTCTTCGCGCTGGGGGTGGCGTAGGGGCGGGGGGGGGTGGGGTGGGGTCCGTCGGGGTGGCCCCGCAGGGGGTGGGCGAACACATCCCTTAGGGGATGCGAGCGCCCCCTGCAGGGCCACAACGCGCCGGGCGCGGAAGGTATTTCCGGCCGGGCCCGAGCGGACAGAGGGGTAGTTCCGGCCGGGCGCCCGAGCGACAGCCCTAGTCCCGCCCCGCCGAGGTGAACGACATGTCCGCGTAGCGCGGTCCCGCCACCTCCGCGGCGATGGGCTCCAGCAGGGCCAGCTCCTGCTCGGTCAGCTGGATGCGGGTCGCGGCGGTGTTCTCCTCGACGCGGGTGCGCTTGCGGGTGCCGGGGATCGGAACGACGGCCAGGCCGTACGCCGCGGCCTGCTGCTGCACCCAGGCCAGCGCTATCTGGCCGAGCGTCGCGCCGCGGGCCTCGGCGATCTTGCGGATCGGCTCCAGCAGCGCGGCGTTGGCGGCCGCGTTGTCGCCGGTGAACCGCGGCTGCTGGCGGCGGAAGTCGTCCGCGCTCAGCTCCTTGTCGGCGCTGACGAACGCGCCGGTCAAAAAGCCCCGGCCGAGCGGCGAGTAGGCGACCAGGCCGACGCCGAGCTCGGCGGCCGCCGGCACCACACCGTTCTCGATGTCCCGGCTGAACAGCGACCACTCGGACTGCAGCGCCGCGATCGGGTGCACGGCCTGCGCCGCGCGCAGCTCGGGGCCGGTGACCTCGCTCAGCCCGAGGTGCTTGACCTTGCCCTCGGCGACCAGCTCGGCCATCGCGCCGACCGTCTCCTCGATGGGGACCCGCACATCCCGCCGGTGCATGTAGTACAGGTCGATCTCGTCCACGCCCAGGCGGCGCAGGCTGCCCTCGACGGACTGGCGGATGTAGGCCCGGTCGTTGCGGATGATCCGCTTGGTCGGATCGTCCGGGTCGAGCGCTATCGCGAACTTGGTGGCGAGCACGATCTCGTCGCGGTGCGCCTGGACGAACGGGGCGATGAACTTCTCGTTCTCCCCCATGCCGTACATGTCGGCGGTGTCGTAGAGCGTCACGCCCAGCTCCAGCGCGCGCTCCAGTGTGGCCCGCGCCTCGTCGGCGTCGGTGGGACCGTAGGCGAAGCTCATGCCCATGCAGCCGAGGCCCTGCACCCCGACCCGGGGACCGCCGGTGCCCAGCTCGACCGTTTCGATCTTCTTGCTGCTCATGAAGGCCTCAGAACCTCTCGGACGCCCGCCGGGCGTCGGCATAGATATCGATCTTGTAGTCGAGTACGTCCAGCGTGCTCTGCAGCTCCGCTATCCGCTGCCGCACGTCCTCGCGGTGCGCGGTCAGCAGTTGCTCCCGCTCGGCGAAGGTGGACTCGCCGGCCCGCACCAGCTCGGCGTAGCGGACCATGTCCGCGACCGGCATACCGGTCAGCCGCAGCTTGGTGACCAGGCTCAGCCAGTCCAGATCGCGGTTGGTGAAGCGGCGCTGCCCGGTGTGCGTGCGGTCCACGTGCGGCATCAGGCCGATCCGCTCGTACCAGCGCAGGGTGTGGGCGCTGAGCCCGGTGTGCTCGGCCACCTCGCTGATCGTGTACTGGTCCCGGCCGGCCGGGCGCGGGTGGGGTGGCGCGGTGCCGCAGTCCCGCACCTTCGTCGGCAGTCCGCCGGCCGCGCCGCTCGCGACCGGTTCGCTCTGCGTCACCGTCATGCCCCGTCTCCCCTGTTTCGCCGGATATCGCCCGGCTCTTTCGCCGGATCCCTCTCGACGTCCTCAACGCTAGAGACTTGGAGCGCACTCCAAGCAAGCGCCGATCACACGCAGACTTGACCGGAATTTGGACCGTTAGGCTCGTGGGCATGCAGAGCCTCCGGATGATCGAGAACTGGCCGGTGCCCACCGCCGCGGCCGCCGTGGTACGAGCCGACGGGGTGGTGGCCGGCTCGTACGGGCCCCTGGAGCAGCGGTTTCCGCTCGCGTCGGTGACCAAGCCGCTGGCCGCGTACGCCGCGCTGCTGGCCATCGAGGAGGGCGCGATCGAGCTGGACGAACCGGCCGGGCCCGAGGGGTCCACGGTGCGCCATCTGCTCGCGCACACCTCGGGGCTGGCCTTCGACGAACAGCGGGCGATGGCCGCGCCGGGGACCCGCAGGATCTACTCCAACGCCGGTTTCGAGGCACTGGGCGACCACATAGCCAAGGCGACCGACATCCCCTTCCCGCAGTATCTGCACGAGGCGGTGCTCGCACCGCTCGGCATGACCGCGACCGAGCTGGCCGGCTCGCCCGCCAAGGACGGCGTCTCCACGGTCGCCGACCTGATCCGCTTCGCGGCCGAGCTCCAGGCGCCGCGGCTGCTCGCGCCCGAGACGCTCGCGGCGGCGACGCGGGTGGTCTTCCCCGGTCTGACGGGTGTGCTGCCGGGCTACGGCCATCAAAAGCCCAACGACTGGGGGCTGGGCTTCGAGATCCGCGACGGCAAGTCGCCGCACTGGACCGGCGCGCTGTCCTCGCCCCGCACGTTCGGGCACTTCGGGCAGTCCGGAACGTTCCTGTGGGTGGACCCGGACGCGCGGGCCGCCTGTGTGGCGCTGAGCGACCGGGCCTTCGGCCCGTGGGCGATCGAGGCCTGGCCGAAGCTGACCGACGCGGTGCTGACCGAGCTGGCCCGGCCGGCCTGACGGCCCTGGCGTCACCGCGTGCGGGCACCGGGCCTGCCAGGGCCCGCACGCCCGCCTCATCCGTAGCGGGGCTCCGCCGCCAGCTCCCACACCAGGCACTCCGACGGGGCCAGCCCCGTCAGCTCCACTCCGGCCCCGTCGGTGATCCGCGCCGCGTCGCCCGCCCCGAGCTCCTGCCCGTCGATCCGCACGGCACCCCGCACCACATGCACATACGCCCGTGCGGCGTCCGGGACCGCGGTGCGCTCCCCGTCCGCCAGGCGGCGCAGGTGCAGCAGGGCGCCGGCCCGCGGGACCGCGTACGGAGTGCCGTCGGCGATGCCGCGCACCACCTCGTACGACGGCTCCCCGCCGAATTCGGACGGTGCCAGCCACATCTGGACGAAGCGGAGCGGCCGGCCGGCGGTGTTGCGCTCCACATGCCGTACGCCGCCCGCCGAGCTGAGCCGCTGGAGATCGCCGGGGCGTACGGTGGTCTCGTGGCCGGCCGAGTCGCGGTGGGTCAGCTCGCCCTCGATGACCCAGGTCACGATCTCGGTGTCGCTGTGCGGATGCTCGTCGAAGCCCGCGCCGGCCGCCAGCCGCTCCTCGTTGCAGGCGATCAGTGCGCCGAAGCGCAGATTCTCCGGGTCGAAGTGGGGCCCGAACGAGAACGCGTGCAGCGACTCGATCCCGGCGTCCGGATCGCCGCCCCGATAGCGTTCCGTGCCCCTGCGCACCTCAATCATCGGCCCACCGTAGCCCCCGCCCCCTCACCTCCCCGTCCCGATAGTGCAGGCTTGTCCCGTGTCTGAACCCGCATCGCGCGACGCGCACCCGCACTCCGCGACCCTCCGGCGCCTGGAGAACTCGTCCGGCAAACTGGCCGCCGCGGCCATCGCCCGTATGGACGCCACGCTGCCGTGGTACCGCGCGATGCCCCCGGAGAACCGCTCCTGGATCGGCCTGGTCGCCCAGGCCGGCATCGCCGCCTTCACAGAATGGTTCCGGCATCCGGAGACCCCACAGGCGATCAGCACCGATGTCTTCGGTACCGCGCCGCGCGAGCTGACCCGGGCGATCACGCTGCGCCAGACCGTGGAGATGGTCCGCACGACCATCGAGGTCATGGAGACGGCCATCGACGAGGTCGCGGCCCCGGGGGACGAGTCGGTGCTGCGTGAGGCGCTGCTGGTCTACGCCCGCGAGATCGCCTTCGCCACCGCCCAGGTGTACGCCCAGGCGGCCGAGGCGCGCGGCGCGTGGGACGCCCGGCTGGAGTCGCTGGTGGTCAACGCGGTGCTGTCGGGGGAGGCCGACGAGGGCGCGGTCTCGCGGGCGGCCGCGCTGGGCTGGAACTCCCCCGAGCATGTGTGCGTGGTGCTGGGCACCGCCCCGGACGGGGACAGCGAACTGACCGTGGAGGCGATCCGGCGGGCGGCCCGGCACGCCAAGCTCCAGGTCCTCACCGGCGTGCTGGGCTCGCGCCTGGTGGTGATCGCGGGCGGCTCGGACAACCCGCTCAAGGCGGCGAAGGCGCTGATCGGTCCGTATGCGGCCGGTCCGGTGGTGGCCGGTCCGGTGGTCTCGGACCTGCTGGCCGCGACCCGGTCCGCGCAGGCCGCGGCCGCCGGGCTGCGGGCCTGCGCCGCCTGGCCGGACGCCCCGCGCCCGGTCCTGGCGGACGACCTGCTGCCGGAGCGCGCGATGGCCTCGGACCCGGTGGCGCGGGACCAGCTGGTGGAGGAGATCTACAGACCGCTGGAGGAGGCGGGGTCCGCGCTCCTGGAGACGCTGAGCGTCTATCTGGAGCAGGCGAGCAGTCTGGAGGGCGCCGCCCGTATGCTCTTCGTCCACCCCAACACCGTGCGCTATCGGCTTCGACGTGTGACGGACGTCACCGGCTGGTCGCCCTCCGATGTGCGCTCGGCGTTCACACTCCGTATCGCGCTGATTCTGGGGCGTCTGGCTGACGGTGAGGCACAACCCTAGACTTTTGTCGGAGACCAACAATTACCCCGATGGTTCTTCGTCCCTGTCCCCACGGGCGGGCGGAACCACCCACAAGAGAGAGTGTGAGGGTGCTCGTACTCGTCGCTCCCGGCCAAGGCGCTCAGACGCCCGGCTTCCTGACTCCCTGGCTCGACCTCCCCGGTGTCGAAGACCGGCTCCGTGAGTGGTCGGCTGCCATCGACCTGGACCTGGTCCACTACGGAACGAAGGCCGGCGAGGAGGAGATCCGCGACACCGCGGTGGCGCAGCCGCTGCTGGTGGCCTCCGCCCTGATCTCCGCCCGCCAGCTGTTCGCGACGGCCGACGACTTCGCCGCGCAGGTCGGCGCGGCGGCCGGCCACAGCGTCGGTGAGCTCGCCGCCGCCGCGCTGACCGGCACGATCTCCGACGAGGCCGCGATGACGCTGGTGCGCCGGCGCGGCCAGGCGATGGCCGAGGCCGCCGCCGTCAGCGAAACCGGCATGGCCGCCCTGCTGGGCGGCGACGAGGCCGTAGTCATCCCGCATCTGGAGCAGTTGGGCCTGACCCCGGCGAATGTGAACGGCGCCGGCCAGATCGTCGCCGCGGGCACCGCCGAGCAGATCGCCGCGCTGGTCGAGAACAAGCCGGAGGGCACTCGCCGGGTCGTACCGCTGAAGGTCGCCGGCGCGTTCCATACTCACCACATGGCACCTGCCGTCTCGGCCCTGGAATCGGCGACCTCCCAGCTGTCGGTCGCCGATCC
Source organism: Streptomyces sp. NPDC033270 (assembly GCF_055576575.1). Lineage (NCBI taxonomy): Bacteria > Bacillati > Actinomycetota > Actinomycetes > Kitasatosporales > Streptomycetaceae > Streptomyces > Streptomyces sp. NPDC033270. The sequence goes on along the minus strand of NZ_JBVIRA010000016.1, from coordinate 188,200 downwards.
GCACACGCGTTACGTCTCCAACAAGGACGGGCAGCTGGTCTCCTCCGGTCAGGAGCTGGTGCAGCGCCTGGTCGGCCAGGTGGCCAACCCCGTGCGCTGGGACCTGTGCATGGAGACCTTCAAGGAGCTCGGCGTCACCGCGCTCATCGAGGCCGCCCCCGGGGGTACGCTCACCGGTCTGGCCAAGCGTGCGCTGCCCGGAGTGCGGACCCTCGCCCTCAAGACGCCCGACGACCTCGACGCGGCCCGCACACTGATCGCCGAAGCGGAATCGGTCGTCTCCGCAGCAGGCTCTGCACCGGCCGAATAGGAGTCCCAAGCGCATGACCTCGAAGATCAAGCCCTCGAAGGGCGTCCCGTACGCGCGGATCATGGGCGTCGGCGGCTACCGCCCGACCCGTGTCGTGCCGAACGAGGAGATCCTCAAGCACATCGACTCGTCCGACGAGTGGATCCGTTCGCGATCCGGCATCGCCACCCGCCACTGGGCGGGCCCCGACGAGACCGTCGCGACCATGTCGATCGAGGCGTCCGGCAAGGCGATCGCCGACGCGGGCATCACGCCCGAGCAGATCGGCGCCGTGATCGTCTCCACGGTCTCGCACTTCAAGCAGACCCCGGCCATCGCGACCGAGATCGCGCACCGCATCGGCGCCGGCAAGCCGGCCGCCTTCGACATCTCGGCGGGCTGCGCGGGCTTCGGTTACGCACTGACCCTGGCCAAGGGCCTGGTGACCGAGGGCAGCGCCGAGCACGTCCTGGTCATCGGCGTCGAGCGGCTGTCGGACCTGACCGACCTGGAGGACCGCGCGACGGCCTTCCTCTTCGGCGACGGCGCCGGCGCGGTGATCGTCGGCCCGGCCAAGGAGCCGGCGATCGGCCCGACGGTCTGGGGTTCGGAGGGCGACAAGTCCGAGACCATCAAGCAGACCCTCGGTTGGGACGTCTACCGCTCCACCCCGCTCCCCGGGGGCGACGGGCCCGAAGCGCGCCCCGCCCTGGAGGAGATCCGGTACCCCGCCATCACCCAGGAGGGCCAAGCGGTCTTCCGGTGGGCGGTGTTCGAGATGGCGAAGATCGCCCAGCAGGCGCTGGACGCGGCCGGAGTCAGCCCGGACGACCTGGACGTCTTCATCCCGCACCAGGCCAACATGCGGATCATCGACTCGATGGTGAAGACTCTGAAGCTGCCGGAGAGCGTGACGGTCGCCCGCGACGTGGAGACCACCGGCAACACCTCGGCAGCCTCCATTCCGCTCGCCATGGAGCGGCTGTTGGCGACCGGGCAGGCCAAGAGCGGCGACACCGCGCTGGTCATCGGCTTCGGGGCGGGTCTCGTCTACGCCGCGACGGTCGTTACCCTCCCCTAGGCAAGATCTGCGCAGCACCGCACGTCCTCGGACGTGTCGGTCGCCGCACGGACCTTCACCACAAGTAACGCAGTTTCCCCTTAAAATGACCGAAGGAGCGCCATCATGGCCGCCACTCAGGAAGAGATCGTCAAGGGTCTCGCCGAGATCGTGAACGAGATCGCCGGCATCCCGACCGAGGACGTCCAGGTGGACAAGTCCTTCACCGACGACCTGGACGTCGACTCGCTGTCCATGGTCGAGGTGGTCGTCGCCGCCGAAGAGCGCTTCGACGTGAAGATCCCCGACGACGACGTCAAGAACCTCAAGACGGTCGGCGACGCGACCGACTACATCCTCAAGCACCAGAGCTGATCCAGCTCCCGCGCATGTCGCCACCTGGCGGTGGCGCCGTCGATTCAGACCCCTCTACCCGTGGAGTAAGAATTCCCGTGAACGCGACCAATCGCACCGTGGTCGTCACCGGTATCGGCGCAACCACACCGCTGGGTGGCGACAGCGCTTCGACTTGGGAGGCGCTGCTCGCCGGACGCTCCGGTGTCAGCAACCTCGACCAGGACTGGGCCGCCGACATGCCCGTCCGCATCGCCGCGCAGGCGGCCGTCGACCCGTCGGAGGTCCTCCCCCGGGCGCAGGCCCGCAAGCTGGACCGCTCGGCGCAGTTCGCCCTGATCGCCGCCCGCGAGGCCTGGGCCGACGCCGGTTTCACCGCCAAGGCCGGTGAGTCCGACCCGGCGGCCGGCGAGGCGGGCTCGGTCAACCCCGACCGGCTCGGCACCGTCATCGCCTCCGGCATCGGCGGTGTGACCACCCTGCTCGGCCAGTACGACGTGCTCAAGGAGAAGGGCGTACGCCGCGTCTCCCCGCACACGGTGCCGATGCTGATGCCCAACGGCCCGTCCGCCAACGTCGGCCTGGACGTGAACGCCCGCGCGGGTGTGCACACCCCGGTCAGCGCCTGTGCGTCCGGCTCCGAGGCGATCGGCTACGCCATCGAGATGATCCGTACGGGCCGTGCCGACATCGTCGTCGCGGGCGGTACGGAGGCGGCCATCCACCCGCTGCCGATCGCCGCGTTCGGCAACATGATGGCGATGTCGAAGTCGAACGACGACCCGCAGGGCGCCTCGCGTCCCTTCGACACCGGCCGCAACGGCTTCGTCATGGGTGAGGGCGCCGGCGTCATCGTCCTGGAGTCCGCCGAGCACGCCGCCAAGCGCGGCGCCAAGGTCTACGCAGAGGCGGTCGGCCAGGGCATCTCCGCCGACAGCCACGACATCGTGCAGCCCGAGCCGTCCGGCAACGGCATCGCGCACGCGCTGCAGAACCTGCTCGACAACACCGATCTCGACCCGGCGGAGATCATGCACGTCAACGCGCATGCCACCTCCACGCCGCAGGGCGACCTGGCCGAACTGAAGGCGCTGCGCAAGGTCTTCGGCGACGACACCGACCACATGGCGGTCTCCGCCACGAAGTCGATGACCGGTCACCTCCTGGGCGGTGCGGGCGGTATCGAGACGGTCGCCTCGATCCTGGCGCTGTACCACCGGACGGCTCCGCCGACGATCAACGTCGAGGAGCTCGACCCGGAGGCCGACGCGGACGTCGTCCGCGGCGAGGCCCGCAAGCTGCCCGCCGAGGGCCGGATCGCGGCCCTGAACGACTCGTTCGGCTTCGGCGGCCACAACGTCGTGCTCGCCTTCCGCACGGTCTGACGCGGACGGCACCTCGCACCTGCGCCAAGGGCCCGCCCGGTGAACCTCACCGGGCGGGCCCTTGGCGTGTCCTCAGGGCCGGTCCCGGCCTTCGAAGCTCGCGAAGTACGCGGCCGCGGCGTCCTCGTCGCCGTGGCCCTGCTCCTCGGCCCGGCGAAAGCGCTCGGCGGCCGCCGCCGCCAGATCCATCCGCACGCCGGCGTCCCGGGCCGCCCCGGTGATGAGCCGGGCATCCTTGCGGGCCGCGGACACCGTGAAGCTCGCCGGGTAGGTCCCGGACAGGATCAGCTCGGATTTCAGCCGCAGATACGGCACATCGAGCGCCCCGCCGGCGACCACGGCGAGGAAGTCGCGCGGGTCGGCCCCGAGCCCCTCGGCGAGCGCGAGGGCCTCCCCCGTGCCGTTGATGAGGGTCAGCACCCAGCTGTTGACGACGAGCTTGAGGCGGCTGGCGGCGCCACTCGCGGCGTCCTCGCCGACCCAGTGGGTGGCACTCCCGACGATGTCGAAGACCTGCCCGGCGCGCTCGCGGACGTCCTGCGGACCGGCCGCCAGGATCGTCAACTCGCCTTTCTCCGCCGGCGCCTTGGTGCCCAGGACCGGGCAGTCGACGAAGCGCAGCCGGTGCTCGCCGGCGAACCGGGCGAGCGGGGTGACCCCTTGAAGGCCCACCGTGCTCGTCTGGAGCCACACCGCACCGGCCCCGAGCGCCGGTGCCGCCTGCCGCAGCGCGTCGAGGACGGCGTCCCCGTCGCGCAGCATGGTCACGACCACCTCGGCGCCGTCCACCGCGTCGGCGGGGGTGTCCGCGATGTGGGCCCCGTCGGCGGCCAGCGGCTCGGCCTTGGCGCGGGTGCGGTTCCAGGCGCGGACGTCCAGTCCGGCCCTGGCGAGGTTGCGGGCCATCGCCGCGCCCATGATTCCGGTGCCGAGCACCGCCACTGAGGGGGCGTCGGAAGAGTTGCTGTCGGTCATGGCGGCACGCTAGACGCTGGAGCGAGCTCCAAGGCAAGGGCGCCGTGCGGCCGCGCCGGTGCCCGCGGCCGCGGCGTGTCGGGGAGTGCCGAGCGGGGCGTCAGACGACCTGGTGGAGGCAGCGGATCGGCGCCGCACTCGTCATACGACCCTGGTGCAGCCAGCGCACCGGCGGCGCACTCCTCATACGACCTGGTGCAGCCAGCGCACCGGGGCGCCCTCGCCGGCGTACCGGAACGGCTCCAGTTCGTCGTCCCAGGGCTTGCCGAGGAGTTTGGCCACCTCGGCGGCGAGTTCGGTCTCACCGCGTGCGGAGCGGGCGACCGCGGCGCGCAGCCGGTCCTCGGGGATCAGGATGTCGCCGTGGATGCCCGTGACGGCGTGGAAGATGCCCAGGTCGGGGGTGGAGCTGTAGCGCTCGCCCTCGGCGGTGGAGCAGGGTTCCGCGGTCACCTCGAAGCGCAGCAGATGCCAGCCGCGCAGCGCGGAGGCCAGTTTGGAGGCCGTACCGACCTCGCCCTGCCAGGAGAACTCGGCTCTCCACGTGCCCGGGGACGCCGGCTGGCGGATCCAGTCGAGGTTGACGCGCACACCGAGGACGCCCGCCACTGCCCATTCGACGTGCGGGCACAGCGCGCGCGGAGCGGAGTGGACGTACAGAACTCCACGTGTCGTCACCGGGACCTCCAGTGCGGTTCGAGGTTCGCCTTCCCCAGCGGCCTCGTGCCCGTTCCGGTTGCGGCCGGGACAGTTGCCATTCTGCCCCAGTGATCACTTCGGCACCAGCATGCGAGGTGACCTACAGTAAACACCATTGGACTGAATTTGCCGCAAAAGGGACAGGAAATGACGTGATGTAATTTGTCTGTGCCGACTGCACTTGCCACTTTGGGTCACCGCCCGGGAGGCACGGGGCAAAGCTACCGCGCAGTGCCAGGCGAAAGAGTGACGTACCGTCGGTACCCGAAGAGATATCACTCGCACGCCGGAGGGGACAGGGGATGACGCAGATCGATCGGCCCTTTCGCCCCCGGCGCAGCCGCCTGGGCCGGAGAATCTCACGCACCGTAGCCGCCGCTGCCACCCTGTTGATCACCGTGGCCGCCTGTAGTGCCGGCGGCGGCTCCGCCCCGCACTCCGGGGCATCGGGCAACCAGGCGCCCACCTGGCGGACCGACCCCGCCTCGCTGGCGGCGCTCGGCGACTCGATCACCGTCGGCTTCGACGCCTGCACGGTGCTCTCCGACTGCCCCGAGGTCTCCTGGGCCACCGGCACCGACCCCAAGGTCGACAGCCTGGCCCGGCGTCTGGTCGCCCACCCCGCCACCCACAGCTGGAACTTCGCGAAGACCGGCGCGCTGATGAGCGATCTGCCCGACCAGGTCGCCGCGGCCGTCCGGCGCAAGCCCGAACTGGTCACGGTCCTGATCGGCGCGAACGACGCCTGCCGCCGCAGCGTGGGCGCGATGACCCCGGAGGCGGCCTTCCGGGCCGACTTCACGCGGTCCCTGGCGTCCCTGCGGCGCGCCCTGCCGCGCACCCAGGTGTATGTCGCGGCGGTGCCGGATCTGCTGCGACTGTGGTCCGAGGGCCGTAAGAACCCGCTCGGCAAGGAAGTGTGGAAGCTGGGGATCTGCGGGTCGATGCTGCGCGACCCGGACGATCTGACGAAGTCGGCACAGGACCGGCGGGCGAAGGTCCGGGCGCGGGTGGTCGCGTACAACACGGCGCTGGCGGAGGTGTGCGGCAAGGATCCGCTGTGCCGGTTCGACGGCTCGGTCTTCGACTACCGCTTCACCGACCGGCAGTTGAGCACCTGGGACTGGTTCCATCCGGGCGCCCGCGGACAGCGGGAACTCGCGGAGCTGGCGTTCCGGGCGATCACCCGCAGGCAGTCGTAGCCCGGGCGGGACACGCCCCGGACACCCCGCGGTAGCCGTCCGCGGTCCCCGGAGGGCGCCGGACGGCCGCCGGGCATAGGCTCGCGGCCATGAACACGCAGGTCGGCAGGGAACCCTTCGGCACGCTGGGCGACGGCACCCGCGTCGACCGCTGGACCCTTCAGACCGGCTCCGGGGCGGACGCACTGCGGGTGGGCGTGCTGACGTACGGCGGGATCGTCCAGAGCGTCGAGGCACCGGACCGGGACGGGACGACGGCGCAGCTGGCGCTCGGCTTCGCCGATCTCGCGTCGTACGTCGCGCACGGCGGGTCGTACTTCGGCGCGCTGGTCGGGCGGTACGCCAACCGGATCGCCGGGGCGCGGTTCGCGCTCGACGGCAGGACCTACCCGCTGACGGCGAACGACGGGCGCAACAGCCTGCACGGCGGGCCGGGGAACTTCTCCCGGGTGGTGTGGGACGCCCGGGAGGTCGAGGGCGGGGTGGAGCTGCACCGGGTCAGCCCGGACGGTGAGGAGGGCTTCCCCGGCACCCTGGACGTGCGCGCGACGTACACCCTCTCCACGGGGCGGGACGGCGCGGCGCTGCGGATCGCCTACCGCGCGCGGACCGACGCCCCGACGGTCGTCAGTCTCACCAACCACACCTATCTCAATCTGGGCGGAGACGGCAGCGGCAGCGCCACCGGGCACGAGCTGCGGCTGGCGGCGTCGCGGTACACGCCCGTCGACGGCACCGGCATTCCGCTGCCGGGCGCGCCCGTCGAGGTCGCCGGCACCCGCTTCGACTTCCGGGCGGCACGGGCGGTGGACGGCGCCTACGACCACAACTTCGCGCTCGACGGCGGGGTGAGCGAGCAGCCGCGCAGGGTCGCCGAGCTGTACGACCCGCGCTCCGGCCGCGCACTGGAGCTGGCCACCACCGAACCGGGCCTGCAGCTCTACACCGCCGGCCACCTCGACGGCACCCTGACCGGCACCTCCGGGGTCCCCTACGGCCCGGCGGCCGGTCTCGCCCTGGAGACCCAGCACTTCCCGGACTCCCCCAACCGCCCGGATTTCCCCAGCACGGTCCTGCGTCCCGGCGCGAGCTACCGCTCGGAGACCGTGTACGGCTTCTCGGTCCGGCCACGCCGGGCCGGCGCGGGGGCCGCCTGAGGGCGGGGGTCCCCTAGGGGAGTGTCATACCGTGCGGTGACGGCAAGGTCATACCGTGCGGCGACGACCGCGGGGCGGCGAAGGCCGAAGATGGGCTGTGATCGCATCCGATCCGCTCCGACCGTCGCCTGACCCGGGAGAACTCGTCACCATGGCCCGCCTCCGCGTTCCTCATCTCGTCCTGTCCTGTGCGGCGTTGACCGCGCTGGTGACCGGCTGCTCGCTGTCGGGTTTCGGCCCGACGAAGGAGGCGGAGCGCACGTACTCGGTCGACGGCAAGATCACCGCGCTGTCGGCGACCACGCACGGCGGGGACATCGAGGTGGTGCCGGTCGCCGCCGGAGGGTCGGTCAAGGTGCGCGAGAAGTACCGCTACAACGACCGCAAGCCGACGCCCGAGCACGGGGTCAAGGACGGCCGGCTGACGCTGAAGGCCGAGGACTGCGGCATGGGGCGCAAGTGCGAGGTGGACTACCGGGTGCTGCTGCCGCGGGACGCCTCGATAGATCTGCACACCAGCGGCGGGGACATCACCATCCGGGGGACCGCCGGCCGGATCACCGCGGAGACCAGCGGCGGCGACATCACCGTCAGGGACTCCACCTCCCGCTCGACGACGGTGAAGACCAGCGGCGGCGATGTGGACGTCACGCTGGACGCCGCGCCCGACGAGGTCTCGGGGCGGACCAGCGGAGGCGATGTGACGATCCGTCTCCCGAAGGGCACCTACGCGGTGGACGCCTCGACCAGCGGCGGCACCAGCAAGGTCTCCGTGCCGACGGATCCGAAGTCCGGGCACAAGGTGACGGCGCGGACGAGCGGCGGGAATGTATCGGTGAGGACGTCATGACCGGGGCGATGAAGGCGGCGGTCTCATGACCGGGTGGCGGGGGCGCCCCTGGCGGGAAGCGCCCCCGGACACGCCCGCGTCAGCCGACGGTGACCTCCGCGGTCAGCCTGCGGTCGGCGACGCTGTGCGCCGCCTCGACGGTGTAGTCGCCCTTGACCCGGCGCCAGCCACGGTCCTTCTCTTCCCAGACCGCGAAGGCGCGGTCCGGCAGCGGGATCTCGGCCTCGGCGCTCTCGCCGGGAGCAGCCTCGACGACGGCGAAACCCACCAGCCAGCGGGCCGGGCGCTCCGGTGCATCCGGGGCGGTGTCCGCGGGCGGCGCCAGATAGATCTGGACGACCTCGCGGCCGGGCCGGTCGCCCGCGTTGCGCACCCGGACCCGCACCGAGTCCGGCGTGGTGTCCAGCGACTCGTACTCCCAGTCGGTGTAGCCCAGACCGTGGCCGAAGGGGTACGCGGGGGCCACCGCGGACCGCTGCCAGGCGCGGTAGCCGATGAAGACGCCCTCGGAGTAGTCGAGTCGGCCGTCGGTCGGGGTGACGGTGGTGACCGGCGCGTCGTCGAGCCGGGCCGGCCAGGTGGTGGGCAGCCGCCCGCCCGGCTCGTGCGCGCCGAGCAGGACGTCCGCCAGCGCGGCACCGGCCTCCTGGCCGGGGAACCAACTCAGCAGCACCGCGGGCACCTCCGCACGCCACGGCAGCTCCACCGGCGAGCCGGAGTTGACGACCACGACGGTGTGCGGGTTGGCGGCGGCGACCCGGGTGACCAGCTCGTCCTGGCGGCCGGGCAGCCGCAGGTCGCCGCGGTCGAAGCCCTCGGACTCGACCTCCTCGGTGGTGGCGACGACCACGACCGCGACATCGGCGGCCGCCGCGACGCGGACCGCCTCCTCGATCTCGGCGCCGGGGTCGCCCTGCGGCTCGCTGTGGCCAAGGGAGAAGTACAGCGCGTCGACGCCCTCGCCCAGGCCGCGCCGCAGCGGGACGAAGCGCAGGGTGACCTCGACCCGCTCCCCCGCCGTCAGCTCCGCCGTCACCCGCTGCTCGACGGGGTGCATGAGGGTCTCGAAGGGGTCGCTGCCCTCCGGCACGCAGCGGTCGTCGAAGAGGACCGAGCCGCCGACGGTCAGCCGCAGCTCGCCGCTGCCGGCGACGGCGAAGGTGTGGCCGCCGGTGAGCCGCGGGGTGAAGCTCCCGGTCAGTTCGACGGCATCGAGGGTCTGCCGGGTGACACCCGCCGGGAAGCTGCCCGTGGCGCGCACCCGACCGTCGAACTGCGGGGTCTCGGCCAGCAGTCGGCCGTCCGCGGCGAGGTAGCGGGCGCGCAGGGTGAAGCCGTCGCGGGCGTGCGGGAGGCGGGTGCGCGGATCGGCGCCGGCCGCGAAGGCGACCTCGACGTGGTCGGGCAGCGCGGCGCGCAGTCCCTCCAGCGGGGAGACGACGGTCTCGGGGAAGACCGTCGCCGAGCCGCCGCCGAGCACCCGCGCCTCGCGCGCGCCGGCGCCGATGACGGCGATGCTGCGGACCGCCGCCGGGTCGATCGGCAGCGCCCGCCGCGCGCCGCCGACGGGCTCGTTGCGCAGCAGGACGAAGCCCCGCCGGGCGACCTCGCGGGCCACCGCCCGGCCGTCGATCCCCCTCGGGACACCGGCCGGGTCGACGGCGGCCGGCACCCCGTCGAGACACCCCGTGCGCGCGGCGAGCAGCAGCACCCTGCGCACCGCGTCGTCGACTTCCGACTCCGCGACCTGCCCCGCGCGGACGGCCTCGGCGAGCGGGACGCCGTAGACCGTCCGGGGGCCCGGCATCGCCACGTCCAGCCCGCCGCGCAGTGCGCGCACGGTGTCGCGGGCCGCCGTCCAGTCGGAGACGTTGACGCCGTCGAAGCCCCATTCGCCGCGCAGCACATCGTGGGCAAGCGAGCGGTGCTCGGTCATCGTCGAGCCGTTGACCTGGTTGTAGGCGGTCATGATGCCCCAAGGGCGGGCTTCTTCGACGATGTGCTCGAAGGGCGCCAGATACAGCTCGCGCAGCGGCCGGGGAGCGATGCGGTTGTCGACGGTGAGCCGGTCGGTCTCGGCGTCGTTGCCGACGAAGTGCTTGACCGTCGTACCGACGCCGCCCTCCTGCACACCGCGCACATATCCGGCGCCGATCGCGCCGGTGAGCAGCGGGTCCTCCGAATAGCACTCGAAGTGGCGGCCGCCCAGCGGTGAGCGGTGCAGATTGACGGTCGGGGCCAGCAGGACGTGCACACCCTTGCGGCGGGCTTCCTGGGCGAGGAGGTGACCGGCCCGGCGGGCCAGCCCGGGGTCCCAGGTGGCGGCCAGCGCCGTGGGGCCGGGCAGCGCGATGGAGGGGTCCTCGGCGCTCCACTGCGAGCCCCGTACCCCGATCGGGCCGTCCGACATCACCAGCGAGCGCAGCCCGATCCCGGGCACGGCCGGCAGCGTCCACATGTCCTGGCCGGACAGCAGCCGGGTCTTGGTGTCGAGGTCGAGTGCGGCGAGCGCCCGCTCGACGGCCGCGGCGTGAGCGCCGGCGCGGTCGTCGTCCGGGGCCCGGTCGTCGTCCGGGGCGCGGTCGTCGTCCGGAGCCCGGTCGCGGATCGGATGCCGGTCGTCGTCGCGGGTGGGGTGGTGGGGCTGATCGTCGGTCATGCGGCTCTCCGGTGCTCCCTGAGTGGGTCTACGGCCTCCCTGTCCGGATTCTTGCCCTCCCACCTGCCAAGCGGTAGGCATCGTCACGCTTCCGTTACCCATCCGTACGGGACCTCCACTCCGGGGTTACGCTCGGCCGGTGAGTGCACGAGAGCCGCAGGCGCCCCGCGACGGCCGGCCGGCCCCGCGGCGGGCCGGCGGCGGGCGGGAGGCGCAGCGCGCGGAGCGGCGGGAGGCGATCCTGCAGGCCGCCATGGCGCTGATCGCCGAGCGCGGCTACGGCCGTACCTCGCTCGCCGCCGTCGCCGAGCGCGCCGGGCTGACCCAGCAGGGCCTGCTGCACCACTTCCCCACGAAGGAACTGCTGCTGGTCGGCGTGCTGGAGGCGCGCGACCGCTGGGACCTGGCCTCGGCCGCCGCGGCGTCCGGGGCCCGGCGCACCGACACCCTCGCCCAGCTGGTCGACTACAACGCCACCCGCCCCGGCGTCGTCCAGACCTACACCGTGCTGTCCGCCGACAGCGTCACCGAGGACCACCCCGCCCGCGAGTTCTTCGAGTCCCGCTTCCGCCGCGTACGTGCGGCGATGGCCGAGGCGCTGCGGGCCGAGCACGGCGACAGGCTGCCCGGTGGCCTGACCCCGCAGCGGGCGGCGCCGCTGCTGGTCGCGGTGATGGACGGGCTGCAGCTGCAGTGGCTGCTGGACCCGGACGACGTGGACATGCCCGCGGCGTTCCGGGACTTCCTGGCGCTGCTCGGGAGCGGGGGCGGGGACGGAAGCGGGAACGACGGGCCGGCCGAGAAGCCCGGCCAGGCCGAACCGGGCTGATCCAGGGCTGCCCCAGGGCTGCCCCGGATCCCCTAGGGCCTGTCCGATGGGTCATGGCCGGGTCCGCGGCGTCTGGCACGGCACCTCGCGGCGTTGCCGAAACGTCCCGAGAGCTCCGCTATCGAGACGCTCCGGCGCCTTGCGATGCACCGCACCAGACGCCGCGGCCTTTCCAACCCTGACCCATCGGACAGGCCCTAGCGGACCGGCGCGAGGCAGGAGACGGTCATCTTGTCCGGGCTGTATTCGAGGTCCGCGAGCAGTTCGCCGTCCGCGCAGGTGTCCTTGGGGGTGTCGAGCCTGCGGGTCACCAGGTACTGGGCATCGGCCGATCCGCATGCCACGACTTCGAGGTCCTGGTCGTGCCAGTCGCCTTCGTTGCGGACGCAGTCGCCGACGGCGAGGGTCGGGGTCTTGCCGATACCCGCTCCCTCGACGAACGCGCCGAGTACGAACAGGGTGGGGATCGCCAGCGCCACGAGCGCCATCGGCACCAGGAACAGCAGCGCCTCGGGGCGGCGCAGCAGCGACTTGCCCGGATCGAGGGAGGGCCCGAAGCCGCCTGCCGGGGCGGCCAGTTTGCGGAAGCGGGCCCGTGGGCCGAGGTTCACCAGCAGGGTGATCGGGGTGATGACCACCGACAGCGGGCTCCACCAGCCCTGCCACAGGGTCTTCGCGGACATCTCGCGGTAGGTGGCCAGCCCGCAGGAGCGGCAGAACACCGCGCTCCGGCTGAGGAACCGCATCAGGAAGAGGATGCCCTGATGCCCGCGCACGGTGGCCCGGACGGCGGGCTGGGCACCACAGAACTCACAACCGGGGGCGGTGGCGTAGGGCGCGGGGTGCGGCGGCTGGGCGTAGGGTCCCGTGGGCGGCTGGGCGTAGGGCCCCGTGGACGGCTGGACGTAGGGTCCCGTGGGCTGTTGGGCGTAGGGTCCCGGGGGCTGTTGGCCATACGACTGCGCGTACGGGTAAGGGCCGTGCGGCGGTGGCGGTGTGGCCACGGAGATTCCCCCTGGATTCCTCGGACGTGCCGGACGCATGGGCGGACCGGACCAGAAACCCTAACCGCGGGCCGTATCAAGCCCTCCCGCGCCCTCTACCGCCGCACCGCGCGCCCCGTTTTACTCGCCCCATGAGACGCATACGCACCAAGCCGGTCGCACTCGGCATCGCACTGCTCGCCACCGTCCCGCTGTCCCTGACGGCTCCGGCCCAGGCGGCCGACGGGAGCGGGGCCACCGCGGCACGGACCGCGGTCGAGCAGGTCACGGTGGAGGAGGCCCGGCTGACACAGGCCGCGCCGCAGGAGATCCTGCGGCGCAGTGCCTTCGACGACCAGGCGCGGGAGTTCGGGCGCGGGCTGACCCGCCTGGAGGGCTACCCGCAGGCCAGGCGCTATGTCGAGGACGCGGGACGGGCGCTGTGGCGACGGGCGGTGGACCGGGCGCAGGGGCGCGGGCCCGAGGGCGGCGATCTGAGCCGGGACGACGACCGGCCGCTGTACTGGGCGCGGCTGGGGATGACGAAGGAACTGCGGCAGTGGCGGCCGGACTTCGCGCTGTCCCCCGCCCGGCGTGCCGCGCTGCTCGGTTCGCTGGAGCGCGGCTCGCGCGGGCAGGACGGCATCGAACTGCCCGCCGGGAAGCAGGTGCTGCGGATCGTGGTGACCGGGTTCGACCCGTTCCAGCTGGACGCCGACCCACGGCGGAGCAATCCGTCGGGGGCGGCGGCGCTCGCGCTGGACGGGACGACGGTGCGCACCGCGTCGGGCCGGACGGCCCGGATCGAGGCCGCCGTCTTCCCCGTACGGTGGGCCGACTTCGCGGCCGGCACGGTGGAGCGCACCCTGCTGCCGCACTTCCGGCGCGGGCCGCGGCAGGTGGATCTGTTCACGACGATCAGCCAGGGACGCCCGGGGAGGTTCGACGTCGAGCGGACCAATGGGGCCTGGCGGGGCGGCTATCCGGACAACGTGCGGGAGTCCCGTACGGAGACGGTGCCGATTCCGGCGGGCGTGCCGACCGTGACGCCGCAGCCGCAGTGGACGACCACCAGCCTGCCGTACGCGCGGATCACCGCGGCGGACACCGGGCCGTATCCGGTGGTCGACCACACGCCCGTCACCGAGATCCCGGCGGGCGGCACCGAGCCGGTCGAGCGGCCGAACGGCCCGACTCCGGGGTCCACGGCCCGCGCCGGTGGCGGCGGGGACTACCTGTCCAACGAGATCGCCTACCGGGCGACGCTCCTACGGGACGCGGTGCGGCGGCCGGCGCTCCCGGGCGGCCATCTGCACACTCCGGTGCTCCAGTTCGGGCCCGGCAACACCGATCCGGCCGGCGGTCAGGTCACCGACCCGGTCTTCGTGCACAACCGGGTCGCGATCATCGGGCAGGTGCGGGCGGTCGTGGCGGTGGCGGCTTCGCAGGAGGCCGCCGGCGGGTAGCGCGGCGGCGGGCACGGGCAGGTTATCCACAGGCCGTCACGCGCCGTGAACTGCGGCGGCATCATGGAGCCATGATCCTTGCTGCCGCACAGTTCACCCCCGTACCACGCGACATCGACGCCAACGCCGCGCGGATGGCCGCGCTCATCACCGAGGCCGCCGGACGCAACGCGGATCTGGTGGTCTTCGCCGAACTCGCACTGTCACGCTACGACCTGGAGGCGATAGCGGCCGATCCGCAGGAGATGACCGTCGGCCCCGACGACCCCCGGCTGGCGCCCGTCCGGGAGGCCTGCCGGGCGACCGGCACCGCCGCGGTCGTCAACGCCCCGGGGCGTGCGGCGGGGGACGGCCGCCGCCCGTTTTTGAGCACCTTCGTCTACGGGCCGGACGGCGCGCTGCTCACCCGCTACGACAAGCGGCATCTGTCCGGGGCGGAGAACGACCTCTTCGCGCCGGGCACGGCCGAGGGCCGCTTCACCCTGGGCGGGATCCGCTTCGCGCTCGCCACCTGCTACGACAACAACTTTCCCGAGGTGCCCGAGCAGGCCGCGGCGGACGGCTGCCGGGTGTACCTCGCCAGTTCCTTCCACGACGACCCGCAGTGGATGGCGCGGTACGCGGCGATGGCGCGGAAGCACGGGCTGCACATCCTCCTCGCCAACGGCACCGGCACCGGCACCGGCACCGGCGTCGACCGCCCCGACCGCCCGGCCTGCGGCCGCAGCGGCGCCTGGCTGCCCACGGGCGAGCAGGTGGCGGCGGCCGGCGCCGGGACGGACCTGGCGCCGGGCGAGGGCTTCGAGCTGGTGCTGACCGATGTCCGCGACCGGATCACGCTGATGGCGGACCCTGCGGTGGCGGCGATCGGGGTCGAGGAGTGCGGTGAGCCGCTGGTGGACGTCCGCACCGCGGCGCCCGCGCTGCTGGTGGCCGCGGACCGGGACGACGAGCGGGGTGCGTTCGCCCAGTTGCGGCAGGGGGTGCTGCGGCGGCTGCTGGCGGCGCAGGAGTCGCTGCCGGACGGGCTGCGGCTGCAGCTCGTCGAGGGCTACCGCCCGCCGGAGCTGCAGCGCCGCTACTTCGAGGAGTACGCGCAGGAGCTGCGCGCCGCCCAGCCCGGCTGGGATGCCGAGCGCATCCACCGGGCCGCCAGCCGCTATGTGTCGCCGCCCGACATCGCGCCGCACAGCGCGGGCGGCGCGGTGGACCTCACCCTGGTCACGGCGGACGGCCAAGGCCTCGACATGGGCACACCCATGAACGCCTCGCCGGAGGAGAGCGACGGCGCGTGCTACACAAGCGCCCCGGATCTGACGCCCGCGGCCCGCACCCACCGCCGCATACTGTCCTCCGCCCTGCGGGCGGCCGGTCTGGTCAACTACCCCACCGAGTGGTGGCACTGGTCCTACGGCGACCGCTACTGGGCGCTGGCGACCGGCGCCGCGCATGCGCTGTACGGCCCGGTGGAGGGGTGGTGACCCCACCGGCCGGCTGACGGCCCGGCGCCCGTGCGGCGCCGGACCGGCCGACGGGTCTCAGCCCTACGGGGCCTCCGGCGCCAGCAGCTCCAGCTCGGCCCGGGTCGGGTAGGACGGCTGGGCGCCCGGCTTGGTGACGGCCGCGGCCCCGACGCGTACGGCGAAGCGGGCGGCCTGCGAGAGCGAGTCGCCGCGTGCCAGGCGGGTGGCGAGGGCGCCGGTGAAGGCGTCGCCGGCACCGGTGGTGTCCACGGCCTTGACCCGGACGCCGGCGACCTCGCTGGCTCCGGCGGCGTCCAGGACCAGCGCGCCGTCCCCGCCGAGGGTGACCACGACCGAGCGGGCGCCCTGGTCGAGCAGCGCCTGCGCCCACTCGGCGGGGGTGCCGTCGGCGCGACCGGAGAGCTGGCGGGCCTCGTGCTCGTTGACCACCAACGGGTCGGCCACCGCGAGGAGTTCGGTTGCCAGGGCCGCCTCGGGGGCCGGGGAGGGGTTGAGCACGACGCGGGTGCCGGCCTGCGCGGCGGCCTCGGCAGCGGCCCGTACCGACTCCATGGGGATCTCCAGCTGGAGGGAGACCACCGAGGAGGCGGCGATGACCTCCTTCGCCGCGGCCACGTCCTGCGGGGTGAGGGCGGCGTTGGCGCCGGGCGAGACCACGATGCTGTTGTCGCCGTCCGGGTCGACGATGATCATCGCGGTGCCGGTGCGGGCCGCCTCGTCCACGATGACCGGTGTGACGTCGGTGCCGGCCCCGCGCTGGGCGTGCAGCAGCAGTTCGCCGTACGCGTCGCCGCCGACCCGCGCCAGCAGTGCGGTGCGGCCGCCGATCCGGGCCGCGGCGGCCGCCTGGTTGGCGCCCTTGCCGCCGGCCGATTCGACCAGGTCCGTGCCGAGCACGGTCTCTCCCGCGCCGGGCCGCCGCTCGACCCGTACCGTCAGATCCGCGTTGGCCGAGCCGACCACCAGGACGTCATACATGCGCCGTTCTCCCATGTCTCAGCGGCGCGCTCCGATAGCCGTGCGCCGCTCTGCCGATTGTTGTCATCTGTGGTCTCGCCTGCCGTCCCACTCGCCGGCCCGTCCGCGGTCTCATCGGCCGTCGAACGTCGCGGCGTTCTTCGCCGTCACCAGCACCACCGGCACCTTGACCGACTCCGGCAGCCTCTCACCGCGGGCGGCCTTCAGCGCCCAGTCCACGGCCTGCCTGCCGAGGAGTTCGGGCTGCTGGGCGACGGTGGCGGTCAGGGTGCCGCCGCGGACGGCCCGGACGCCGTCCGGGGTGCCGTCGAACGCCACCACCTTCACGTCCCCGCCGGACCGCCCGCCCAGCGCCTTGGACGCGCCGAGCGCCATCTCGTCGTTGGCGGCGAACACCCCGGCGATGTCGCGGTGCGCCTGCAGCATGTTGGACATCACGTCCATGCCCTTGGTGCGGTCGAAGTCCGCGGGCTGGCGGGCGACGACCTGGATGCCGGGGTACTTCCTGATGCCCTCTTCGAAGCCCCGGCCGCGCTCGCGGGCGGCGGAGGTGCCGGGCTGGCCCTCCAGGAAGGCCACCTTTCCCCTGCCGCCGAGCGATTCGGCCAGCGTCTTCGCGGCGAGCCGGCCGCCCGCGACGTTGTCGGAGGCGATGGTCGAGCCGACCGTGCCGCCGTTGACGCCGCGGTCGATGGAGATGACCGGCACCTTCGCCCGGTTGGCGACGCCGACGGCCGGGACGGCGGCGTCGGAGTCGACCGGGTTGATGATCGCTGCCCTGACGTTCTGGCTGGTGAACGTCTCCATCTGGTTGATCTGCTGGGTGGGGTCGTTCTGCGCGTCGGTGATGTTGATGTGCAGCCCGCGGGCGTCCGCCTCGGCCTGGGCGCCTTCCTTGATGCCGACGAAGAACGGATTGTTCATCGTGGACAGCGCGAGCCCCAGGTCGGTGTCGCCGCCGCGGTCGCAGCCGGCCAGCCCGAGGGCCACGGTCGCGGCCAGCCCGGCCGCCAGCGACGCCCTGGCCCGGGCGAGGGCCCCGCGCCCGGCGGCCCTCCTGAGGCGCACGGTCCGCGCCGTCCGGTCCGTCCCCGCCGCGCTCCGGCCCCGGGCGGTCATCGCGCGCTCCGTCGGCGCAGCGTGTCCAGCAGCACCGCCAGCGCGATGACCAGCCCGGTGGCCACCTGCTGCCAGAACGCCGAGACGCTCAGCAGATTGAGGCCGTTGCGCAGTACGGCGAGGATCAGCGCACCGATGAGGGTGCCGGACGCCTTCCCGGAGCCGCCGGAGAGGCTGGCCCCGCCGATCACCACGGCGGCGATCGCGTCCAGCTCGTATCCGACGGCGGCCTGCGGCTGGGCGGAGGTGAGCCGGGCCGCGAGCACGATGCCGGCCACCGCGGCGAACAGCCCGGACAGCGCATAGATGACGAGCTTGCGGCGCTTGACGTCGATGCCGCAGAGCCGGGCCGCCTCCTCGTTGCCGCCGATCGCGAACATCGCGCGTCCGGTGTACGTACGGGCCAGGACCAGGGCGGCGACCAGCCCCATCACGATCATGACGAGGACGGGTACCGGCAGCCAGCCGCCGAGGGTGTCACCGAGCCTGCCGACCGAGCCGGGGAAGGCGATCGGCGAGCCGCCGGAGATGACCAGCGCCAGGCCGCGGCCGACCGAGAGCATCGCCAGCGTGGCGATGAAGGCGGGCAGCCGGCCGTAGGCGACCAGCGCGCCGGAGACCAGTCCGGCCGCCGCGCCGACCGCGAGGCCGAGCAGCACCGACGTCCACACCGGCAGGCCCCCGTCGGTGGCCGCCCAGGCGACGACGGTGGCACAGAGCGCCGCGACCGAGCCGACCGACAGGTCGATACCGGCCGAGACGATCACGAAGGTGACGCCGAAGGCGAGGATCGCGGTGACCGACGCCTGGACGCCGACGTTGAGGAGGTTCTGTCCGTTGAGGAAGTCCCCGGACAGCGCGGCCATCACGACGACCAGGGCGATCAGGCCGCCGAGCGGGCCGTTCTTGAGGACCGCCCGGGAGAACCACGGCCCGGGGCCGCCCCGGGCCGGTGCCCGTCCCACCGCCTTGGCGGCGGCTGCCGTCTTCACCTCAGCGGGCATCGGAGCCCTCCCTCGCGCTCTGGTTGGTGTGGTTGCCGTCGGGGGTGCCGTGCGGGGGCTGCAGCGCGAGCTCCATCACAGCGTCCTGGGTGGCCTCTTCGGCTGTCAGCTCGCCGGCCAGCCGGCCCTGGGACATCACCAGCACCCGGTCGCTCATGCCGAGCACCTCGGGCAGATCGCTGGAGATCATCAGCACCGCCCGGCCGGCCGCCGTCAGTTCGTTGACGAGCTGGTAGATCTCGACCTTGGCGCCGACGTCGATGCCGCGCGTGGGTTCGTCGAGGATCAGCAGCCTGGTGTCCGCCAGCAGCCACTTGCCGATGACGATCTTCTGCTGGTTGCCGCCGGAGAGCGTACGGGCGCTCTGCGCCAGACCGCTCATCCGCACCTTCAACTGCTCGGCGACGGCGGCCGCTGCACGCCGCTGGGCGCCGCGGTCCACCAGCCCGCCGCGGGTGTCCCGGTCGAGCCGGGCGAGGGTGAGGTTGTCCTGGAGGGACGCGTCCAGGACCAGGCCCTGGCCCTTGCGGTCCTCCGGCACGAGGCCGAGGCCGGCGCGCATCGCGGCGCGCACATCGCCGCCGGCCAGCATCTCGCCGTCGACCTCGACCGTGCCGGCGTCATAGCGGTCCACGCCAAAGACGGCCCGGACGACCTCGGTACGGCCCGCGCCGACCAGTCCGGCCAGGCCCACCACCTCTCCGGCCCGCACCTCGAAGTCGATGCCCTCGAAGACCGGCCCGGCCGTCGTCCCGTGCCGGGTCAGACCGCGGACCCGCAGCAGGGGCGCGCCCGGCTCGTCGGGGCGCACCCGCGGGTACTGCTCGGCGATGTCCCGGCCCACCATCAGGCGGATCAGCTCGTCCTGGTCGGTGGCGGCGGGCACCTGGGCGACCGAGCGGCCGTCGCGCAGGACGGTGACCCGGTCGCCGAGCGCGCCGATCTCCTCCAGGTGGTGGGTGATGAAGAGGATGCCGACGCCGGCGTCGCGCAGTTCGCGGACGATCGCGAAGAGGGTGACGACCTCCTCGGAGGTGAGCACCGCGGTCGGCTCGTCCATGATCAGGACACCGGCGTCGAGGCTGAGCGCCTTGGCGATCTCGACCATCTGGCGCCGGGCGATGCCCAGTTCGGCGACCGGGGTGTCCGGGGAGACGTCCAGGCCCACGCGGGCGAGCAGCTCGGCGGCGCGGGCGCGCAGGGCCCTGCGGTCGATCAGGCCGAGCGCGGTGCGCGGCTGGCGGCCCAGGAAGAGGTTCTCGGCGACGGTCAGCCCGGGGACGAGGTTGAACTCCTGGTAGATCGTGGCGATGCCGAGGCGCTCGGCGTCCCGCGCGGAGCGGATGTGGACCTCGCGCAGGCCGTGCGGCCCGTCGTCGACGAGGATGCGGCCGGCGTCGGGGCGGTGGGCGCCGGAGAGCATCTTGATCAGGGTGCTCTTGCCCGCGCCGTTCTCGCCGAGCAGGACGTGCACCTCGCCGCCGCGCAGGCTCAGGTCCACCCCGTCCAGTGCGCGGACGCCCGGGAACGACTTCGTCACCCCCTCCACGCGCAGCAGTTCGCGGCCGCCCGGTACGTCGTCGTTGACGCCGGTCATGCGCTGCCCCTCTCTTCTTCGGGTCGCCTTGCGGTGGTGGATGGTCTGGGCGCGGCCGGCCGGACCCGCTCAGCCGGGCCGCTCGCCGCAGGAGCGCCGGACGACCAGCCGGGCCGGCAGCAGCACCGAGTCGGCGGGCCGGCCCTCGATCCGCTCCAGGAGGGTGGCGACGGCCGCCCGGCCCAGTTCGCGGGTGGGCTGGGCGATGGCGGTCAGCGGCGGGTCGATGTGGGCGAACCACGGCACGTCGTCGTAGACCACCAGCGCCATGTCGTCGGGCACCCGCATCCCGCGCGCGCGAAGTTCGTCCATCGCGCCCAGCGCCATCAGGTTGTCGGTGGCCAGCACCGCGTCCGGCGGCTCGGGCAGGTCGAGCAGGCCGCTCAGCACCCGCCGGCCGCCGGTGGGCTGGAGGTCGGGGGTGGCGCCGACCCGCTCGTCGGGGAGGGCGAGGCCGTGGCCGGCCAGTGCCGTGCGGAACAGTTCGAGGCGCTCGTCGCCGGTGGGGGTGCCGGCCGGCGCGACGATGATCGCGGGGCGGCGGCGGCCGAGGGCGGCGAGATGGGCGGCGAGGTCGGTGAGCGCGGCGGCGCCGTCGGCGCGTACGCAGGGGGCGTCGACGCCGGGGACGGTGCGGTCCAGCAGGACCAGCGGGGTGCCGGCGGCGACGGCCTCGCCGAGCATCGCCGAGCCGGTGCCGGCCGAGCTGACCAGCAGGCCGTCGATCCGGCGGTCGAGCAGCGTGCGGATGTGGTCGTCCTGCTGCTCGGGGCGCTCGCCGGCGTTGCCGATGACCAGGCTGTAGCCGAGGCTGCGGGCGGCGTCCTCGACGGCGTCGGCCAGCTCGGTGAAGAAGGGGTTGGTGAGGTCGCTGATGATCAGGCCGAGCGTGCCGGTGCGGGCGGTGCGCAGCGCGCGGGCGACGTTGTTGGGGCGGTAGCCCAGCTCCCGTACGGCGGCCAGCACCCGTTCCCGGGTCTGGGCGACCGGGCTGTGGCCGTTGAGCACCCGGGAGACCGTGGCGACGGAGACCCCTGCCCGCTCTGCCACATCTTTGATGTTCGCCATGGCGCCGTCGCCGCTTCCGTCCGTGCGACCGCGGACCGCCCGGGGGCGCTTCGACGATCGCCGTGTAATCGATTTCAGGAGGTTTTCGTGGGGGCTACGAAATCGATTACACGGCCGTCGCGTCAAGACGCCGTGAATGTTGCCTGCGTCACACCAGGGGTCGTCGGCGACAGAGCCGGGCCGTC
The DNA here is from genome assembly GCF_055576575.1 of Streptomyces sp. NPDC033270. NCBI lineage: Bacteria > Bacillati > Actinomycetota > Actinomycetes > Kitasatosporales > Streptomycetaceae > Streptomyces > Streptomyces sp. NPDC033270. Next base: position 166,857 of record NZ_JBVIRA010000016.1, on the reverse strand, counting down.
GGGGTCCCGCCCCGTACGCGTCGCGCGGCCGGTTCGTGGAGGCGACGCGGGAGCCGTGCGCCGTGCGAAGGATCGGCCCGGGCACTCCCCCGTTGACCGTCCCGCCGCGATGGCGCGCACCGGCCGTGTCCGGACCTGTGGGCCCAACCCGCCGACTACCGGGCGAACTGCCCCACACACGCGACGACCGCCACCAGCAGGCTCAGCACGCCGAGTACGACCTGCCACCTGTCAGGCGGGGCCCATCGGTCGCTCTCCTGCTCCGTGTCCTGATCGTCCATCGCTCCTCCTCGCTCCTCCGGACAGGCCCCGGAAGTCAGGGCCTCCGCCGGCGGTGCACCGGCGAAGCTGTGGGGAGGAACGCGATGAAGCCCCTTGAGAATAGCGCGAGTTGAGCGACCCACGGGGCGGAATCCGGCCCATGGGCCGGGAGCCGCACGCGGGGCGGGAGCGGACTCCGGCCGCCCCCATGCGACAGGGGCCGCACCCCTTGGCGGGATGCGGCCCCTGGTGGAGTCGCCGGTCAGCGGCGGATCAGGCGACGGTCAGCTTGACCTCGATGTTGCCGCGGGTGGCGTGCGAGTACGGGCAGACCTGGTGGGCCTTTTCCACGAGGTCCTGGGCGGTGGCCGCGTCGACCTGGGGAATCGACACCGAGAGCTCGACCGTGAGGCCGAAACCGCCGTCCGGGGTCTTGCCGATGCCGACCTTGGCGGTCACCCGGGAGCCGGAGACATCGGCGTTCTCCCGGCGGGCGACGACGCTGAGCGCGCCCTGGAAGCAGGCGCTGTAGCCGGCCGCGAAGAGCTGCTCGGGGTTGGTGCCGGCGCCGCTGCCGCCCTGCTCCTTGGGCGGGTTGACGACCACGTCGAGCTTGCCGTCGTCGCTGGCGACGCGGCCGTCACGGCCGTTCTCAGCGGTGGCGACGGCGGTGTAGACGACGTCGACGGTCTGGATGGACATACGAGATCCTCCTGTGATTCGCCGCGACTCGCGCCCACGGATCGCGACGGCCTGCCGCCGAGCCTAACGGGCGGGCGCAAGGGGCCGGGGTGCAGGGCGGACCATGGCGAACTCCCGCTCGTCCGATCCGGCCCGCACGGGCTGGACCCGTCCCGTCCGCTGGAAGCCGTGGCGCGCGTAGAGCCGCTCCGCGTGCGCGTTGCCCTCCGTCACCCAGAGCCGGACCCGGGGGCGGCCGTGGTCGCCCGCCCAGCGCAGCGCCTCGCGCACCAGGAGGTCGCCGGCCCCGCGTCCTCGTACGGCGCGGTGCACCCACATGGACACCAGGTCGGCGGTACCCGGGCCGGTCGGGACGACGCCGATCAGCCCGCGGACCTCACCGCCGTCCTCGGCGAGGAACTGGCTGCGGTGCGCGAGGCGCTCGCGCCAGTCGTCCTCGGTGAAGGCCTGCTCGCGGCCCAGGGTGGAGCCGAACGCCTCGGGGGCGTCGGCCAGGGCGGCCAGGCGGACGGGGCGGTAGAGGGCCCAGTCGTCGGGCTCCAGGGGGCGCACGGTGATCTCTGCCATGGGCCGGACCCTGCCGCCGGCCGGCGCCTGCGGCAAGGGGTTTTCCGCGCGAGCCGGGCCCGTGCCCGCGCCGCGGCCCGCGGGTCGCCGCGGCCGGGCGCGGACCGGGCCGCCGCGGGCCCTGGCCCCGCTCAGTCGTCCAGGCTCACGATCATCTTTCCGGTGTTCTCACCGCGCAGGAGGCCCAGGAAGGCCTCGACGCCGTTCTCGATGCCGGAGACCTTGGTCTCGCTGTACTTCAGCTCACCGGAGCGGATCCAGGCGGAGGCCTCCTGGACGAACTGCGGCTGGAGCGCGTAGTGGTCGGTGACGATCAGGCCCTGCAGGCGCAGGCGCTTGCCGATGACCTGCGCGAGGTTGCGCGGCGCGGGGGTCGGCTCGGTGGCGTTGTACATCGAGATCATGCCGCAGATGGCGACCCGGCCGTGGACGTTCAGGGAGGAGATGGCCGCTTCGAGGTGGTCGCCGCCGACGTTGTCGAAGTAGACGTCGATGCCGTCCGGCGCGGCCTCCTTCAGCTGCTTGGCGACCTCGCCGTTCTTGTAGTTGAAGGCGGCGTCGAAGCCGTACTCCTCGACCAGGAGCCTGACCTTCTCGTCGGAGCCGGCCGAGCCGATGACCCGGGAGGCGCCCTTGAGCCTGGCGATCTGGCCGACCTCGCTGCCCACCGCGCCGGCCGCGCCGGACACGAAGACGGCGTCGCCCTCCTTGAAGGACGCGACCTCCAGCAGGCCCGCGTAGGCGGTCAGGCCCGGCATGCCGAGCACGCCGAGGTAGGCGGTCAGGGGCGCCAGCGACGGGTCGACCTTGGCGACGCGCCGGGCGTCCAGGACCGCGTACTCGCGCCAGCCGAGGCCGTGCAGGACGTGGTCGCCGACGGCGAGGGAATCGGCGCGCGAGGCGATGACCTCACCCACCGCGCCGCCCTCCATCGGCTGGTCGAGCTGGAAGGGCGGGACGTAGGACTTCACGTCGTTCATCCGGCCGCGCATGTACGGGTCGACCGAGAAGTGCTTGGTGCGGACCAGGACCTGGCCCTCGCCGACCTCGGGCACCGCGGCCTCGCGCAGCGCGAAGTCGTCCGGGGTGGGCCAGCCGTGCGGGCGGGCGACGAGGTGCCATTCGCGGCCGTTCGTGGGCAGTGCGGACATGAGCGCGGTCCTTCCTAATGCTTCAAGTACTGAAACAATGATGCTCCTCGATATTTCATGTTGTCAAGTAATTGGGTATCCTGGTGCTCATGACAGTGCGCCCGGACCCCTTGACCGTCGAGGTCGTCGATCTCATCGGCACCGTCGTCGCCCGTTACTACGAGGAGTACGAGCACGCCGCGGCCCAGCACTCCCTCACCGGCGCGCAGGCCCGGGTGCTCGGTCTGCTCTGCGTCGAGCCGCTGCCCATGCGCAAGGTCGCCCAGCGCCTGAAGTGCGAGCCGTCGAACATCACCGGCATCGTGGACCGGCTGGAGTCCCGCGGCCTGGTCGAGCGCCGTCCCGACCCGGCCGACCGCCGCGTCAAGCTCGCCGCCCCGACCGACGAGGGCGCCCGCACGGCCGCGGCGCTGCGGGCCTCCCTGGGCTTCGCCCGCGAACCCCTCGGCAAGCTGTCGGTCGCCGAGCGCACCCTGCTCAAGGAGTTGCTGCAGCGGATGCTGGGCGTCGCGCCGGAGTGAGACCGGCGCACCGCACCGGGCCCGTCCGGGGGCGCGGCGGGAAGTGGCCCAGGATCGTCGGGGGCAGGTGGACCGGGCGGCCGGACCGGCGGCGTTCTAACCTCAAGCCCATGACCAACCCGAGCAGCACCCGCCACAGTGTCGACTTCTACTTCGACCCCATCTGCCCGTTCGCCTGGATCACCTCGCGCTGGATCCTGGAGGTCGAGCAGCACCGCGACCTGGACCTGCGGTTCCGGGTGATGAGCCTGTCCGTGCTCAACGAGGGCCGCGAGGACCTTCCCGAGAAGTACCGCGAGCTGCTGGACGCGGGCTGGGGCCCGGTGCGGGTGTGCATCGCGGCCGCCCAGGAGCACGGCGAGGAGGTGCTGCGCGACCTGTACACCGCGCTCGGCACCCGGATCCACAACAACGGCCGCCAGGACACCGCCACCGTCATCGAGGAGGCGCTGGCCGAGGTCGGGCTGCCGGCCGAGCTGGCCCGCGCCGCCGGCAGCGAGGCGTACGACGACGCGCTGCGCAAGAGCCACCACGAGGGCATGGACCCCGTCGGCGAGGACGTCGGCACGCCCACGATCCACATCGACGGGGTGGCGTTCTTCGGCCCGGTGCTGATGGCGATCCCGCGCGGCGAGGACGCGGTGCGGGTCTTCGACGGCGTCCGCCTCCTCGCCGGTTACGACAAGTTCTTCGAACTGAAGCGGACCCGCACCGGCGAGTTCGACTTCAGCTGACGGCCTCGGGGGCGGAGGACGCGGGGGCGGCGGCGGCCGGACCGGTCGCGTCCACCGCTCCCGGCTCCTCGCCCTCCGTGGTGCGCAGGCCGCGCAGCAGCGCCACCGCCAGCACCGCGGCGCACAGCATCACCCCCGCGGCGCCCAGCACCACCGTCTGCAGCCCGTCGGTGAAGGCCTCCCGCGCGGCGGCCAGCAGCGCCCGGCCCGCCCGGCCGGGCAGTTCGCCGGCCACCGCGGCCGCGCCCGCCAGGGTCTCGCGGGCCGCGTCGGCCGCCTGGGCGGGAAGCCCGCCGGGCAGTGCCTCGTCCAGGTGGCCGCGGTAGACCGCGCTCCCGATACTGCCCAGGATCGCCATGCCCAGCGCACCGCCGAGTTCGGTGCCGGACTCCAGCAGGGCCGAGGCGGAGCCCGCCCGCTCCGGCGGGGCGGCGCCGATGGCCAGTTCGTTGCCGAGGGACATCACCATCACCAGGCCCGAGGCGTAGACCGACGAGGCGACCAGGACGTACCAGAGGGCGGAGCCCGGCTCCAGCCAGGACAGCCAGACGAAGCCGCCGGCCGCGACGGCGAACCCCAGGGCGATGACGTACGCCCGGTCCATCCGCCGGGCGAGCGCGGTGGCCACCGCCGCCATCCCGCCCACCGCGAGCGTCGGCACGAGGTTCCACAGCGCCGCCTCCATGGGGCTCATGCCCTTGACGGTCTGCAGGTACTGGGTGAAGAACACCGCGCAGCCGACGACCGCGAACGTCGCCAGCAGGTTCATCAGCACCGAGACGCTGAACCCGCGGTGCCGCAGCAGCTCCAGGTCGAGCATGGGGTGGCGGGCGGTGCGCTGGCGGTGGACGAAGGCCGCGGCGGCCAGCAGGCCGAACACCAGGGCGCAGGCCGGCAGCGCCGCGAAGCCGTCGCGGGCGATCTCCTTGACGCCGTAGACGGCCGGCAGCATGGCGAGCAGGGACAGCAGCGAGCCGGGCAGGTCGAAGCGTCCGGCCGCCGGGTTCTTGAACTCCGGCAGCAGCAGCGGTCCGCAGACCAGCAGCAGCACCATCGCGGGTGCGTTGATCAGGAACACCGAGCCCCACCAGAAGTGCTCCAGCAGCGCCCCGCTGAGCACCGGCCCGATCGCGATCCCGCCCATCACCGCCGCCGACCAGGCCGCGACCGCGGTGCCGCGCTGCTTGGCGTCGTGGAAGAGGTTGCGGATCAGCGCGAGCGTGGACGGCATCAGGGTCGCGCCGCCGACGCCGAGCAACGCCCGTGCGGCGATGAGCATTTCGGCGCTCCGGGCGTACGCGGCGAGCGCGGAGGCCAGGCCGAAGAGCAGGGCGCCGGACAGCAGGAGCCGGCGGCGGCCGATGCGGTCGCCCAGCGCCCCCATGGTGATCAGCAGGCCGGCCAGCACGAAGCCGTAGACGTCCAGGATCCACAGCTGCTGGACGCTGCTGGGATCCAGCTCCGCGGTCAGGAACGGCACCGCGAAGTAGAGCACCGAGACGTCCATCGAGACCAGGAGGCAGGGCAGCAGGAGGACGCCCAGGGCGGTCCACTCCCGGCGGCCGGCCAGCGGCTTGGGTGTGTACGAAGTAAACGACATGGCGGACACGGTAAACAGGTTGTGCTTACGGCGCAAACAGCGGGAGTGATAAGGGAATTGGAGGTGCGTCACACTAGTGCACTGGCCTAGTGCAAGGCGCTGGTCGCGCCTCCGCTGCTACCCTCACAGCAAGCAAATTCCCCTGGTGCACTAGTACGGAGGTTGCCCCGTGGAGCATCCCACCCGCCGCCCGACCACCACCCCTCAACGACGCGCTTCGCGCGGCCCCCGCTGATGGCGCCGCCCTACCGACGGATCGTCGAAGAGATCCGGCGCCGCATCGACGCCGGCGAGCTGGCGGCGGGCGACCGGGTGCCGTCGACCCGGCGGATCACCCAGGAGTGGGGCGTGGCGATGGCGACCGCCACCAAGGTGCTCACGACGCTGCGTCAGGAGGGGCTCGTACGGGCCGTGCCGGGCGTGGGCACGGTCGTGGCCGAACAGGAGCGGGCGCCCCGCGGCGAGGCCGCGCGCGAGCGGCGGCCACGCGAGACGGACGGCGGGCTCAGCCGCGAACGCGTCGTACGGGCCGCGATCAAGGTCGCCGACGCCGAGGGGCTGCGCGGGCTGTCGATGCGCCGGGTCGCCGCCGAGTTCGGGGTGTCCTCGATGGCGCTCTACCGCCATGTCGCCAACAAGGACGAGCTGGAACTGCTGATGGCGGAGGCCGCGTTCGCCGAGGTCGCGCCGCCCCGGCCGGCGCCGGAGGGCTGGCGGGAGCGGATGGAGGCGGGTGCGCGGCTGCAATGGGAGCTCTACCAGCGGCATCCGTGGCTGGCGCAGTATCTGTCGATCACCCGACCCCGGCCGATGCCGCAGGCGATGGCGCTGATCGAGTGGACCATGGCGCGGGTGGAGGGGATGGATCCGCTCACCCTGATCCACATGGCGGTGACCCTGCTGAACTACGTACGGTCCACCGCCGCCGGCTTCGAGGACGATCTGGAGGCCGAGCAGGAGACGGGGATGGACCAGAACCAGTGGATGGCCTCCATGGACCCGGTGTTCGAGGGCATCCTGCAGTCCGGCTCGTACCCCATGTACGCGGGCATCGACGGGGTCGGGGAGGACGCGGTGACCCTGGAGACGCTCTTCGAGTTCGGGCTGGCGCGCCTCCTGGACGGCATGGAGGTGCTGGTCGGGCGCCGGGCGGCAGGGAGCGGCGGGGACGGCTGAACCGGCCGCGGGCCGCTGGATGCCGCCCGTCCCGTCAGGGGAGCACCGGTGAGCCCGCCGGGCCCGCGCGGCCGGTCAGGTCAGCTCCCCGCGCAGCCGGCGGGCCCGTAACACCAGCTCCAGTTCGAAGCGGCGGTCCGGGTCGTCCATCTCCCCGCCCCATAACTCCCGTATCTGGCGCAGCCGGTAGCGCACGGTCTGCGGATGGACACCGAGCCTCGCTGCGATCTCCGGGGCCCCGCCGCGGGTCTCCAGCCAGGCGAGCAGGGTCTGGGCGAGGCGCCGCCCGTGAGTGGGGCCGCAGCTTTCCAGGGGGGCGAGCCGGCGGCGGGTGAGGTCCTCGATCAGCTCCTCGGGCGGCAGCAGGATCAGCGCCTCGGTGTGCTCGGTGCACTGCAGCAGCTCACCGGCGGGCAGCAGCCCGCGCTCCGTCAGATCGACCGCCGCCCCGGCCCAGCGCAGCGACTTCGCGGCGTCCAGCAGCGGTACGGCGGGCCCGATCGCGCCGGACCAGCCGGCCGCCGCGCGCGCCAGCAGCTCGCGCCGCCCCGGGGCGTCCGGCTCCGGCACCACCATCCGCGGCCGTTCGCACTCCATGTCCAGCAGGATGTCCGAGGCGACGGCGGGCGCCACCGCCTCGCGGGCCGGGCGCAGCAGGACCGCGACGGCGACCTGCTCGGGCAGCGGCCAGCCGATCCGGGCGGCCCGCTCGGCGAGCGCCGGCAGCAGCGCGGCGGCCCCCGCCACCCCGGATCCCTTGCCGCGCCGTCGCCTTCCGGCACCGGTGAACAGCAGCTCCATCAGGCCGCGTTGCAGCCGCAGCCGCTCACCGGCCTGCCGGGCGGCGGCCTCGGCGTAGCCGCGTACGGACTCGGCGACCAGTCCGTCCAGGTACTCGAACCCGGACTCGGCCAGCTCGTACATCGCCGGCGCCGGGATGGCGACCTGCTGGCCGATCTCGGCGAGCCGCCGCCAGGCCAGCCGCACGCCCAGCCGGTAGATGGCCTGCAGGGCGTCCAGGCTGCGGCCCTGGATGCCCTCGCCGCGGCCGAACTCCTGGAAGACCCTCGGGTGGACATGCGGACGGTCCAGACCGGCCGTCATATGGGCGACGAAGTGCTCCAGCGACTGCCGGATGCCGACCAGCGCCCGCGGCTCACCGAACTCATCGTGCACCAAAGGCAGTTGGGGGTACTCCCGGCGGATCTCGCGCAGGATGTCCTGGGCCAGGGAGGGCACCTCGTCCAGGGCCAGCGCGGCGAACCGCCGTACCTGGTGGGGCGGGACCTCACGCCAGGCGGAACGCACGGCGGTCACCACCGGGACCTCCTTCGCACGCCGGCCCCGCCTACTCGCCGGTCCGGCCGAAGGTCACCAGCGGCACGTTCGGCTGCTCGGGGGTGGCGCCCAGCGCCGCGACGATGCCGAGCGCGACGCCGACGGCCAGTGCGGCGGCGGCCAGAGCGGTCAGTACGGCAGCGAGCGTTCGGTGCATGGCGCGGCGGCCCTTCGTCGACGCCGGGGACCTCAGGTCCCCGTCGAGGCTGGTACGGCACACGCACGGCCCGGGGTGCGACGGATCAAGGCCGGCTCGGCGCCGCGTCCCACAGCGCGGCACCACTTCACTCGTGGTGCCTGCCGAGTGTGGAAGGGCATTGACTCCCTGTCAAGAGTTCGCTTACGTTCCCGGCCCATGACGCCCGGGGCCGCCGGGAGCGAACGCACCGGACCGGCCACGGCGCCCCGCACGTGCACCAGAGCGTGATCCCCCACCGCTTCCAGGAGTGCTCGTATGCCCGCATCCGGCAAGCCCGCCACCCCCTCCGCCACGCCCACCCCCGCCGCCGTCCGCACCGCATCGCCGCTGTCCCTGGCCGTCCTCGGACTCGGCGTCTTCCTGCTGGTCCTGGCCCCCCTGCTGGCCTGGTACGTCGAGCCACGGGCCAAGGTCACCCCGATCGACGTCGATGCCACCACCGTCTTCACCGGCACCGGCAGCTACTTCGACACCGCCGCGCTGCGCACCAGGAACCGGCAGAAGATCACCATCACCCGGCACGTCCTGGGCGATGTCGCGGCGAGCGAGCGCAGCGGGCGGGCCGTGTGGGACGTCTCCACCACGGTCGACACCCCCCGGACGCTGCCGCTGAAGGATCCGCGCAAGGCGTTCCAGTGGACCACCGAGCGCTGGGTCACCGACCGGCACAGCAATGCGCCGGTGCACTGCTGCGCCGAGGCCCCGACCCGCTTCGACGGCGACGCGTACCTCAAATTCCCCTCCGACGTGCAGAAGAAGAGCTACCGCTGGTGGGACAACACCCTGGGCGCGGCCGTCCCGCTCCGCTACGCCGGCACCCGGCACATCCAGGGCTATGCGGGCTACCGCTTCACCGGGACGGTGCCGCCGACCAGGACCGGCAGCCGGCAGGTCCCCGGGCGGCTGGTCGGACGCGGCGGACAGGGCCAGATCCAGGCCGAGGAGTGGTACGCCAACTCCGGCATCGAGGTGGTCGTCGAGCAGCGCACCGGCCGGATCATCCATGCCGCGATCTCCCCGCTCAAGACCCTGCGGGCGCCCGGCTCCCGGCGCGACGCGGTGACCCTGCTGCGCGGCCGGCAGCTGCAGTTCACCCCGGCGACGCAGCGCGCGCAGGTGCGGCTGGCGAAGGCGGACAGCGACAAGCTGGCGCTGGTCGGCCGGACGCTGCCGGTGGGGGCCGCGGTGGCGGGCGGGGTGCTGGCGGTGGCCGGGGCGGGGTGGGTGGCGCGCGGCCGGCGGTCCGGCCCCGGAGCGAAGTGATGAGGCGTCAGTCAGGTTCGGGCCCGTTTTTGTCACCCCGGTGAGTAGCCGCGGCGCACCGGCCGGGCGAAAACTGTCCACCCCACGACGCAGCACGGCCCCGCACGACTCAGTACGCAGTACGTCCCCCCACCGCCGGTACCGCACCCTGAGACGAGTTGGATCGCACATGCCCCCGTACGTACGCCCCTCCCCGCCCCCGGTACCCTCCGCACCGCCGGCCGGCGGTCCCCCCGCCGCCGGCCGGCCCCCGCTCCCCCGCCGGATCGTCTTCCTCGCCCGCCGCGATCTGGGCAACCCCGCCGCCGGCGGCTCCGAACTCCTGGTGGACCGGATCGCCGCGGGACTGACCGCGCACGGCCACGAGGTGACCCTGCTGTGCGGCGGGCCCGCGGCCGCACGGGACTACCGGGTGGTGTCCGCGGGCGGCGACGCCGGCCACTTCCTGCGCGCGCCCCGCCAGTTGGCCCGCCGCGCCGGCGCCTGCGATCTGCTGGTCGAGGTCTGCAACGGCATGCCCTATCTCGCGCCGCTGTGGCACCGCGGCCCGACCCTGTGCCTGGTCAACCACGTCCACACCGATCTGTGGCGGCTGCGCTACCCGGCGCCGGCCGCCCGGCTCGGCCGCCGTCTGGAGCACTGGGCGCTGGCCGCCACCCACCACCGCAACCTGATGGTCGCGGTCTCCGGATCGACCGCGTCCGCACTGCGCGGCCTCGGCGTGGACCCCGGCCGGATCCGGCTCGTCCACAACGGCGTGGAGGAGCCGGGCGCGCTGGCCCCCAAGGCCCCGGAGCCGCTGTTCCTGGCCATGGGGCGGCTGGTGGAGTACAAGCGGATCGATCTGCTGCTGCGGCTGTGGGAGCGGGTCCGGCCGGTGACCGGCGGCCACCTGGTGATCGTCGGTGACGGGCCGGAGCGGGCACGGCTGACCGCGGCGGCCGGCCCCGGCGTCACCTTCACCGGCCACGTCTCCGAGCAGCGCAAGCACGAACTGCTCTGCTCCGCCTGGCTGTTGCTGCACCCCTCGCTCGTCGAGGGCTGGGGCCTGGTGGTCATGGAGGCCGCCGCCCGCCGCACCCCCACCGTCGGCTTCGACATCCCCGGCCTGCGGGACTCCGTCGAGGACGGGGCCACCGGCCTGCTGGCCCGCGGCGAGAGCTCGTTCGCCGCGCACTGGTGCACCCTCGCGCTCAGCGCCCGGCGCCGCGAGGCACTGGGCGACGCCGCACGACAACGCGCCGACCGCTTCCGATGGAGCCATACCGTCCGCAGCTTCCGCGCGGTCGCCGCCGAAGCCGTCCTCGACGCGCCCCCCAGGCGGTGAGGCCGCGGTGCGCGACCCCTCGCTGCGCAGGTCCTACGCCCTCTTCCGCGCCTTCCTCCAGGAGCAGACCGCACCCGAGCACTGCTACCGGCTGCTCGCCCGCGACGCCGCCGACCAGGTCGAACGCCATGCGCCGCTCAAGGGCGCGGTGGTCGCCGACGTCGGCGGCGGCGCCGGCCACTTCACCGAGGAGTTCCGGCGCCGCGGCGCCCACGGCTACCTCTTCGAGCCCGACCCGGCGGAGCTGACCGCCCGCGGCCGCAGGCCCGAGGCGGCGGTGGTCGCCGACGGCTACCTGCTGCCGCTCGCCGACGGCGCCGCCGACATCTGCTTCTCCTCCAACGTCCTGGAGCACGTCGCCGACCCGCAGACCTTCCTCAGCGAGATGGCCCGGGTCACCCGCCCCGGCGGGCTGATCTACGTGGCCTTCACCAACTGGCTCTCCCCCTGGGGCGGCCACGAGACCGCGCCCTGGCACTACCTGGGCGCCGAACGGGCCCGCAGGCGCTACCGGCGGCGCACCGGCCGGGACGCCAAGCACACCCTGGGCGTCAACCTCTTCGCCGTGCACGTCGGGCGCACCCTGCGGCAGGTACGGGCCCGCGACGACGTCGCGATCGTCACCGCGCGGTCCCGCTACGCGCCGTTCCTCGCCGAGGCCATCCCCCGCCTCCCGGGCGTCCGGGAGGTCGCCACCTGGAACCTCCTCCTCATCCTCCGGCGGTTGCCATGACCCAGACCCTGCGGCCCTCCCCGTCCCCGGGAACGCCCGACACCGGCGGCAGGACCGACACCACGTGTGCCCCACCGCCCGGCGGGCCCCGCAGCAGACGCTGGTTACTGGCCTTCTGGGCGGCCGCCCTGGCCGGCTTCCTGACGCCCTCGCCGGGGAAGATGACGTTCGAGACCAAACTGGGCGTCACCGCCGACCCCTGGAAGTTCCTCGGCGACCTCGGGCAGCTGTGGCACGACCGGGCGGGCTTCGGCGGCATCGCCGACCAGTACTTCGGCTACGCCTTCCCCACGCTCCCCTACTACGGCCTGACCGACCTCGCCCACCTCCCGGTCTGGCTGGCGGAGCGGCTGTGGATGTCGCTGATCGTCACGGCCGCGTTCTGGGGCGCGCTGCGGCTGGCCGAACGGCTGCGCTTCGGCAGCCCGCCGACGCGGCTGCTCGCGGCGGCCTGCTACGCGCTGTGGCCCACCTTCACCCTCGTCATCGGCTCCACCTCCGCCGCCGCCCTCCCGGGCGCGCTGCTGCCCTGGGTGCTGCTGCCGCTGACCAACCCTCAGGTGAGCGCCCGTATCGCGGCGACCCGCTCGGCGCTGCTGATCCCCTTCATGGGCGGCGTCAACGCGGCCTCGACGCTGGCCGCGCTGCTGCCCGCCGGCCTGTATCTGCTCTCGCGTACGGGGCCGCGCCGGACCCGGCTGCTGGCCTGGTGGCTGCCCGGTGTCGTACTGGCCACCGCCTGGTGGGTGGTGCCGCTGCTGCTGCTCGGCATCCACGGCGAGAACTTCATGCCGTTCATCGAGCAGGCCGACACCACCACCGGCACCATGTCCGCCACCGAACTGCTGCGCGGCGCCGGCAACTGGGTCGGCTACCTCAACTTCGGCGAGCCCTGGCTGCCCGCCGGCTGGACCATGACGGCCAACGCCTTCGCGGTACTCGGCTCGGCGCTGGCCGCGGCGCTCGGCCTGGCCGGCCTGGCCCGCCGCGACCTGCCCGAACGGCGCTGGCTCCTGCTGACCGTATTGGCCGTGACGCTGATCGCGCTGGCCGGATACGGCGGAGCGCTCGGCGGCCCCCTGCACGAGCTGTGGCAGGACTGGCTGAACGGCTGGCTGCGCCCGTTCCGCAACATCTACAAGTTCACCCCGGGCCTGGCCCTGGCACTCACCCTCGGGCTGGCGCATCTGCTCGCCGTCGCCGCCGAGCGCCGCGGCACCCGCCGCGTCCCGGGCCGCCACCGCCTGCCCCAACTGACCGCGCTGCTGGTCCTGCCCGCCCTCGCGCTGCCCTTCCTGACCGGCACCGTCCTCCAGCCGGGCCCCTTCACCAAGCTGCCCGCCTACTGGGAGCGGACCGCCGGCTGGCTGCGGACCCACACCCCGCACAGCCGCGCCCTGGTCGTGCCCGCCACCGCGCACGGCATCTACACCTGGGGCTCCCCCATCGACGAGCCCCTCGACGTGCTCGCTACCTCCCCCTGGACACAGCGCGACTTCGTCCCGTTCGGCACCCCGGGCGCCCGCCGGGCCCTGGACGCCGTCGAACAGGCGCTGCTGACCGGCGCCCGGGTTCCGGGCCTGCGCGACTACCTGGGCCGGGCCGGACTGCACGACGTGGTGGTACGCAACGATCTCGACCCCGACCAGATCGGCTACGTCCCCCCGCAGACCGTCAAACGGACCCTGGAGGCCTCCGGCTACCGCAAGGTGGCCGCCTTCGGCCCGCTGACCACCGGCGGCCGGATCCCCGCCGAGGCCCCGCTGCAGATCCAGGGCCTGTATCCGCGCCAGCGCGCCGTCGAGATCTACCAGCCCGAGAACACCCCCGAGCCCGGCCGTGTCGCCGCCCGGCCCGTCGCGGACACCGCCCAGCTCAGCGGCGGCCCCGAAGCGCTCCTGCAGCTCTCCGCCGACCCCGCCCTGCGCAACCGGGCCACCGTGCTGACCGGCGAGAACCACCCCGGCCTCGGCACCCCGCCGCTCCAGCTGACCGCCGACGGACTACGCCGCGCCGACACCCGCTTCGGGCTGGTCAACAGCAACACCTCCTACACCTACACGGCCGACGAGCGGAACCATCCCGACAGCGTGCAGGACCCCGGCCGGCCGCCCCGGCAGATCCTGCCGACCACCGGGATCGACCACCAGACCACCGCCCACCTCCGCGGCGCGTCCTCGGTCACCGCCTCCACCAGCGGCAACTGGCTCTTCCACCTGCCGCAGTACGACCCGGTCAACGCCTTCGACGGCAACCCGGACACCGCCTGGGCCGAGGGCAGCGCCGGCGACCCCGTCGGCCAGTGGGTCGAGATCGCCTTCACCCGGCCGACCGCCGTCCCCGCCGCGCTGACCCTCACTCCGCTGCCCGGCGACGGGCTGCGCGCCGCCCCGACGTCCGTACGGATCCAGACCGACCGCGGCCGCGCCGACTCCGCGCTGCGCCCCGACGGAACCCCCCAGCAGGTCAGGGCCCCGGCCGGGACGGCGAAGTGGCTGAAGGTGACGATCCTGGGCTCGCAGACCCCGCGCGCCGGCCTCTCCGGCGCCGGATTCGCCGAGATCGCCGTCCCCGGTGTCCAGGTCACCCGGCTGCTGCAACTCCCCACCGACGCCCGGGACTCCGACGCGCCCGCCGAAACCGTCTCGCTGCACCGCGGCAGCGATCCGGGCGGCCTGTCGCCCGTGTCCGCCGAGGTCGGGCTGCACCGCGAGTTCCGTACCGGGCACCGCGGCGCCTACGACATCTCCGGCAAGGCGCTGGCCGTCCCCGGCACCGAACTCGACCGGCTGCTGGACCGGGTCGCGCCGGAGCAGAAGGACCGGATCACCGCCACCGCCGACTCCACCAGCTTCGGCTTCGGGCAGTCGCTCAGCCCCCGCAACCTCGTCGACGGCGATCTGACCACCGCCTGGATCGCCGGTGACCGGCCGACGCTGCATCTGCGCTGGCCCGGCAAGAAGAAGATCGACCAGATCGTGCTGGCCGCGGCCGGCGGCATCTCCACCCGTCCGGAGCAGATCCTGATCAACTCACCGGACGGGGCGGCCACCGCGGGCGTCGACGAGAACGGCCAGGCGCGCTTCGAGGCGATCACCACCGACCGCCTCGACATCACCATCAGCAAGGTCAAGGAGCTGACGATCCACAACCCGGTCGCCGGCCAGGCCCTGCAACTCCCGGTCGGCCTCAGCGAGGTCTACCTGCCGGCACTCGACGCCTACCGCACCCCGCGGCCCGCCGCCGGCACCCGCTTCACGGTCGGCTGCGGCCAGGGCCCGATGCTCGCCGTCGACGGCGTACTGCACGCCACCAGGGCCTCCGGCCACGTCCGCGACCTGACCGAACGCCGCCCGATCGACGTGGAGTTGTGCGCCGGGCCGGCCAAGGACGGGCGACTCGAACTGCCGCCGGGCCGCCACCGGGTGGAGGCCGGCGACCAGGGTCCGCTGGCGCTGACGGATGTCACGCTGCGGAGGGGGGACACGCGCGGCACGGAGCCGGCGGCCCCGGCCCGCAGGGTCGCCGCCGAGGACTGGTCGGGGGATCGCCGCACCGTCTCCGTCGGCTCCGGTCAGGCCGTCTACCTCCAGATGTACGAGAACGCCAACGACGGCTGGCAGGCCACCCTCCACGGACGGCGGCTGACGCCGCTGCGGGTGGACGGCTGGCAGCAGGCCTTCCTCGTACCGGCCGGGGCGGGCGGCACCATCGAGCTGTCCTACGGCCCGGCCACCGCCTACGACCTGGGGCTGGTCGGCGGAGCGCTGGGTGTGGCGCTGCTCGTCCTGTCCGCCCTGATCCGCCGCACGCCCCGCACCCCGCGTCCCGACGTCCCGCCGCCGCCCGCCCCCTCATGGGTGCTGGGGGTCGTCGCCCTCACCGCGGTGGTGGCCATCGCCTCCGGGCCGTACGCGGTGATCGTGCCGCTCCTGGCGCTACTGGCCCGCTTCCGGCCGCGGTTGCTCGTCCCGCTCGCGCTGGCGGCGATGGCGGCCGCCGGGGCCGTCGCGGCACTCGGCGCGGGCAAGCCCGTCGCCACGGACCAGGGCGCCTTCAGCGGCCTCGCGCAGGGGCTGGCGTTGCTGGGGCTGGCGGCGGGGGTGGTGACCGTACCGACGGGGGTGGCGGAGTCGGAGCCGGCAGCGACGGCGACCCGGCCGCGGGGCGGGGCGCCGGGCGGGGCGGGAGCGGACGCGCCGCCGGATTCGCCGCCGCCACCGTTGCCGCGGCGGCCGCGGGGCGGTGCGTACACCGCGCGCTCCGTGAACACCGGGCGCTCCGCGGACACCGGGCGCTCCGCGAACACCGCGAACGAGCCCGGTGCGGCGGCCATCGGTCGCCCCATCGTGGCCCGGGGGCGGGCCCGGGGTGACGGTCCGCGCTGGGCCGAGCGGCGCCGGCCGGGCCGGCCGCCCACACCGCCGGGGCCGCCGCCCGTGCCACCAGGTGGCGACGGGGAGGGCAACCGGGGGGACAACGGGAAGGGCAGCGGGGAGGACACCGCACGATGACCGCACTACAGCCGGCCGCCGCGCCGCCACCCTCCTCGTCGTCCGCCTCGTCGGTCTCCTCGTCCGGGCCGCGCCCGGCCCGCCAACCCACCGTCGCCCGCGTCCCGTTCCCGCTCGTCGACGAGGTCTCCCGGCACTGCCTGGAGGACGACGAGCCGGAGACCGTGCACATCGAGGTGCACCTCCCCGGCCGGATCGACCCCCCGCGGCTGCGCACCGCCTTCCAGCAGGCGCTCGCCCGGCACCCGCGCATCCTCATGCGCCAGGAGCCGGCCCGCTGGTGGCACCGCCGCTATCTGTGGCAGCTCACCGCCGCCCCGGACGTGGACCCGGTCACCGTCGCACCACCGGGGCCCGACGCCCTCCGCCACGCCCGGGAACGCGCGCTCTCCCACTGCCCGCCCCTGGATTCCTCGCCGCCCGTACGGCTGGAGATCGTCGGGCGACAGGGGACCGCGACGGCCGACGGCACGGTGCTGCTGCTCACCATCAACCACACCGCCCTGGACGGCCCGGCCTGCCTCCGGGTACTGGCCACCGCGGCCGAGCTCTACGGCGGCGCCGACAACTCCCCGGCACCGCCGCCCGTACGGGCCACCGGCCCCGGGACGGAGCATCCGGATGACGAGATCGACCCGGGGAGCACCGGGCCCCGCTTCTCCCGCCCGGCCCGGGTCGCCCCCGACACCAACACCAAGAACGAGGACGAGGACGAGGACGAGAACAACAGCAACAGCATGCTCATCACCGAGCTGCCGGTGCCGGCCCGTCCGCCCCGGGTGGACGGGCGGGCCCCGTACACCGTGAACGACCAACTCCTCGTCGCCACCTGCCTGATGGTGGCCCGCTGGAACCGGCTGCATGCCGGCCGCACCGCTCCCGTCGTCGTCACCATGCCCGTCGACGACCGGCCGCGCGACATCGGGATGCCCATCGGCAACGGCACCCGGCTGGTCTCGGTCGGCTTCGGCCCCGAGGAGCGGCGGGACGCCGAGCTGCTGACCGCCGATCCCCCCGACCCGGACGCGGTGGCCCGGCTGCTGCGACGTACGGCGGCCCGCACCCGCGCCCTCAAGTCGGCGCCCCCCGGCCCCCAACTCGGGCTCTCCGGGGCGGTGCTGACCGCTCCCGTGCTGCCCGTCGGACTGCGCGGCGCCGCCACCCGCGCACTGCGCGGCGCCGCCGCGCCCTGGACCTCCACCACGCTCCTGTCCAACATCGGCCGTATCCCCTATCCGCTGGACTTCGGTGACGCCGGCCGCCCGACCGCGGTGTGGTTCTCCGCCCCGGCACGGATGCCGCGCGGGCTCACCGTCACCACCGTCTCCGTCGGCGGCCGCATCCAGCTCGCGCTGCGCTGGTCGCACGCCCTGCTGGACGATCCGGCCGGCGCCCGGCTCGGCGCCCTCTTCCGCTCCTCGCTGGCCGCCACCGCCTGGCCGGATCCCGCCGCTCCCCCGCCCCCTGGACAGCCGCCCCCACCCCCCGCCGCCCCGACCGAAGGACGCGACCGATGATCCGGCCCGCCGCCCCCCGCCCCAGCGGCGCCTTGGGAACCGGCCCGACCGCGCCCCCCACCGGGCTGCGGGACTTCTACGAGAACCCGGCCGTGCCGGTGGCGTCCGGCGCCGCCCGCAGCCGGCGGCAGGCGCGGCTGCTGGCCCGCGCCCTGGGCCCCGTACGCTCCGGCGCGCCACCCGCCACCGTCCTGGACCTCGGCTGCGGCGACGGCTCCGCCGCGGCCACCGCCGCCGAGGTCCTCGCGGGCCACCGGCTCATCGGCGTCGACTGGTCCCAGGACGCACTGCGCCGCGCCCGGTCCCGCATCCCCTCCGTCGTACGCGGCGAACTGACCGACGGCGGCCTGCCGTTCGCGACCGGCTCCGCCGACGCCGTCCTCTTCAGCGAGGTCATCGAGCATCTCGTCGATCCCGATGCCGCCCTGGACGAGCTGCGCCGGGTGCTGCGCCCCGGCGGTCACCTCATGCTCTCCACCCCCAATCTCGCCGCCTGGTACAACCGCGGACTGCTGCTGGCCGGAGTCCAGCCGGTCTTCTCGGAGGTGAGCATGCGTCAGATCCACGGTCGGCCGGGCAGCCAGGTCGTCGGCCATCTGCGCCTCTACACCGCCCGTGCGCTGCGCGGCTTCCTGGCGGCCTCCGGCTTCGAGGCCGTACGCATCACCGGCGCCCCGTACCACGATGTGCCGCGCCCCCTGCGCCCGCTCGACCGGGCCGCCTGCCATGTGCCGTCCCTGGCCTCCATCCTGCTCGCCCACGCCCGCCGAAGCGGCCCCTGACCGACCCAACCGCCGGACACCTCACCAAGACCCGCGGGGGCCCTCGACGAAGGAGGTAACGCGATGCTGTGGTGGGGCGTGGCGTCCGCGCTGCTCGCCAATGTCCTGTACAGCACCGGCTTCGTGCTGGAGAAGCGCGCGCTGGCCACGCTGCCGGCGCTGAGCACCCGCCGCCCCGCCCGGGTCGTCGGCCACCTCCTGTCCAGTCCGCTGTGGCTCGGCGGCTCACTCGCGCTGGCCGCCGGATTCGCCGCCCAGCTCGCCGTCTACCGGACCCTGCCCCTCGCCGCCGCCCAGGGCATCTTCGTGTCGGGTCTGGTCCTGCTGCTGCTCCTCTCCTCGGTCGTCCTGGGCGAGCGGACCAGCGGCCGGGAGCGGCAGAGCATCGTGGCGATCCTGATCGCGCTCGTCCTGGTCGTCGCCTCCCTCCAGGGCGAGGACGCCCGCGCCATCGCCCGCACCGCACCGCCCGCGACGCTGCTCACCATCGCCGTGCCCTCGCTGGCCGCCGGGCTGCTGCTCTACCGCTCGGCCGAACGGCGCGCCATGCGCCGCCACCGGCTGCCGACCGCCGGCGTCCCCTACGGGGTGGCCGTCGGCCTGCTCTACGGGGTCAGCTCACTGGCCATCAAGGGCGTCTCCGGCCTGCTGACCACCGACGACATCGCGGGCGCCGCCGCCCAGCTCCTCCGCTCGCCCTACCCCTACCTCCTGCTCTTCACCGGAGCCACCGGTCTGGTCCTGTCCCAGACCGCGCTGCAGCGCTGCCGCGCCTCCGTGATCGTCCCCGTCTGCACCACCGTCACCTGCGTCTTCACCGTCGCCTGCGGCACCGTGGCGTTCGGTGAGCCGCTACCCGCCGATCCGCTGCGACTCGCCCTGCGGCTGGGCGGCACCGCCGTCGCCGTCACCGTCCTGCTCGCACTGCCGCGCCATGACACCCCTGCCGGGCCCCCGCACGACACCACCGCCATGCCTGGTCACGACACCACCACCATTCCTGGTCATGACACCCCCGACGGACCTGGTCACGACACCCCCGGCCCGCCACCTCACGTCCCCACCACCCCACCCCGCCCACCGGCCAACGGAGTTGAGCCATGAAGCCCGATGACCCGCTGCTGCAGATCCTCGTCTGCCCGCTCGACAAGGGCCCGCTGTCCCTCGTCGCCCCCGACGGCATCCTCTACAACCCCCGGCTACGCCGCCGCTATCCGATCCTCGACGGCATTCCCCAGCTCCTCCCCTCCTCCGGGGAACAGGTCACCGACGCCGAGCACGACCGTCTGCTGCGCCGCCTCACGGAGCAGGGGGCGCCGTCGTGACGCTCGCCGCGCGGCTGGGGCCCCGGCTGCCCGCCCGGCTGGTGTCGGCTCTGGCGGGCGGGCTCTATCCGCGCTTCGAGCCGGAGCTGCGGCGGCTCGCCGACTTCTGCCCACCGGGCGGCACGGCCGTCGATGTGGGTGGGTGGTACGGCCCCTGGACCCGGCGGCTGGCCCGGCGGGCCGACCGGGTCGTCACCCTCGAGCCCGTCCCCCATCTGGCCCGCCTGATCGCTTCCGTCACACCGCCTCATGTCGACGTGGTCTCCGCGGCGGCCACCGACCACGCCGGCTGCGCCACCCTCTGGCTCCCCCCGGACGGCCGCGGCGACCGCGGGGTCTCCTCGCTCGTACGCCGCGAGCTGCACGCCGCCACCCTCGACGTCCCCTGCCTCCCCCTGGACGCGCTCGGGTTGGCGTCCGTCACCCTGATCAAGGTGGATGTGGACGGTGCGGAGCTGGCGGTGCTGCGCGGCGCGGCCGACACCGTCGAGCGTGACCGGCCGGCGCTGTTCGTCGAGCTGGAGAGCCGCATCCAGCCGCTCGCGCCCGTCCTCGACTGGACGGCGGCCCATGGCTATCGCGGCTGGGTCCTGCCGCACGACCACTGGCTGCCACTGGCCGACTTCGATCTGCCGGCCCATCAGTCCCGCACCTCCCACGTCGCCGAACACGGCCTGCTGCGCCGCTCCCTCGCACCGCACCGCCGCTATGTGAACTCCGTGCTCTTCCTCCCCGACGGCGACCGCCCCGGACCCCCCGAAACCCCCACCGTCCACGACCATGTCCATCATGAGCCCCACCACTGACAATGACCCGCCCACCGGCCCCGGCACCCCCTCTGACCTGCCAGGACCCATCGCCTTCCAGCTCGTACTGCTGCGGCGGATGGCCGACCACCACCCCGGCATGGTCGAGGACGCGCTGCGGGCACTGGACGTCTCCCGCGCCGAGATGCGGGAGGCCAACCGCCGCTGGCAGGCGCGGATGCACACCCCGCGGGCGGGCGGCGTCCAGCCCTACCGCGCGCTGCTGGGCGCCCCGCAGACCGTCACCCCCCGCCGGATCGGCGACCTGACCTGCGAGGCCCTGACCTGGCCGGTCCCCCTCTGGCCCGACCTGCGGTTCGAGGTCCTCACCGCGGCCCGGGGCACCGTCTGGAACGCCTGGCTGGTCCGGGCGCCCGGGGCCCCGTCTCCCGAGTTGCGGACGACCGCGGACCTGGCCCCCTGGTCCTGCACCGTCGACGAGGTCGCACGCGCCTTCGCCCCAGCCCGCCCGATGGAGGGCAGCGCCCCCACCCGCTGGCGGCTGGCCTGCACGGCTCCGGGCCCCGACGGCACCCCGCGGAACATCGTCACGGAATTCACCTGGGGGCTCTACCAGCGCCGCGTCGACTGAGCCCCGGCCGCCGGTGCGCCACCGCCCCGGCTCCGCTCACCCGTTCGCCGTAGCCCGCCCCTTCCCGTCCCCCGACCGGACCCTCCCAGCGGGCGACCCCCTGTGGGCGATCAGAGGATGGCGCATGAGCGGTCCGTGCGAACGGGCCCTGTGAGCGCTCCGTCCATACCGGCCCACCGGGGAGGAATCACCCATGACCATCAGCCTCGCCCAATTGCGGCGCTGCTCGGCCGCCGTCGACCTCGGCGCGGCCCGGACCAGGGTGTACGTCAAGAACCAGGGGCTGGTCGTCGATGAACCGAGCGTCGCCGCCATCAACACCCGTACCGGGGCGTTGCTGGCCGTCGGCGAGCAAGCCGAGTTGATGGACGGCCGCACCCCCGACCACATCCGTGTGGTCCGCCC
Source organism: Streptomyces sp. NPDC033270 (assembly GCF_055576575.1). NCBI lineage: Bacteria > Bacillati > Actinomycetota > Actinomycetes > Kitasatosporales > Streptomycetaceae > Streptomyces > Streptomyces sp. NPDC033270. The sequence goes on along the minus strand of NZ_JBVIRA010000016.1, from coordinate 145,344 downwards.
GATCGCCGGCGGCACCGTCGTCGATATCGACATGGCCCAGCGACTGCTGCGCACCCTGGTCGGCAACGGGCTGCGCAAGACCTGGCGGCGCCGCCCCACGATGCGGGCCGCGGTCTGCCTCCCGTACGGCAGCGAGCCGCTGGCCCAGCGGGCGGCCGTGGAGACGCTGACCGGACTCGGCGCGCGCCGGGTCGAGCTGGTCGACACCCTGGTCGCCGCCGCCGTCGGCTCCGGGCTCCCGGTGGAGCAGCCGGAGGCGACCATGATCGTGATGTGTGGTGCGGGCACCACACAGGTCGCGGTGCTGTCACTGGGCTCCATCGTGGCCGCGGAGAGCGTGCCGGTGGGCGGCAACGCCATCGACCACGCCGTCATCCAACATCTGCGGCAGCACCATGAACTGATGCTGGCGAGCCAGGCCGTGCGCCCGCTGCATCTGATCCTGTCCGGTGGTGACGGGCTCACCCCCGGCTCCACCGAGGTGCACGGCCGGGACGTGGTCAGCGGAATGGCACGCTCCGTGCATGTCGACACCGAGCGGGTACGGGACGCCATCATCACCCCGCTGACGGCGATCCTCGACGGCATCGGAGCCGTACTGCGGCGCTGCCCGCCGGATCTGGTGGCCGACCTCGGCGAGCGCGGCATCATGCTCGCCGGCGGCAGCGCCCTGATCCCCGGTCTGGAGCCGATGATCCATCAGGCCACCAGCATGCCGGTGCACACCGCGGACCGACCGGACACCTGCGCCGTCATGGGACTCGGCGCCATGATCGAGGGCAAGGTCCAGCCCCTGCACCTCGACCCGATGGCGCCGTAGCGCCGTTCACAGACTCCTGGCGTTCCAGGCCACCACCGCGGGGCGGTCGTGCTCCGTTCCCAGAACGCCGACGGTCCCGGTCTCGAAGGTGAACAGTCCACCCGCCGCGGCCGGCAGACCTAGCCTGCGCGCGGCCAGTACCCGCAGGAAGTGCGCATGCGCCACCAGCGCCACATCTCCCTGGTCGGCCCGGAGCTGCGGCGCGATCCGGGCCAGCACCCGGTCGGCACGCGCGCCGACCTGCTCGGGGGACTCCCCCGGATACTCGTCGGGGCCGGGGGCGACACCGTCGGAGAACAGATACCAGCCGGGCCGCTCGCGATGGATCTCGGCGGTGGTGATGCCCTCGTAGCCGCCGTAGTCCCATTCCCGCAGGTCGGGATCGATCTGCGGACGGGCGAGGCCCGCCAGCTCGGCGGTGCGCAGTGCCCGCACCATCGGGCTGGCGTAGACCTGCGCGATCTTCCGGCCCGACAGCAGCGGCCGCAGCGCACGGGCCTGCTCCTCGCCATGGGCGGTCAGCGGCAGATCGGTCCGGCCGGTGTGCCGGCCGTTCCGGCTCCACTCGGTCTCGCCGTGCCGGACCAGAAGTAGCTCGCTCACGGGGCCCGAGCCTACTGGCCCGACCCGCCCTGCGCCTGCGCGCTCTCCTGGGCCTCGTCGACCGAGGCCCGGACCTCGTCCATGTCCAGCGCGCGGGCCTGGCCGATGACGTCCTCCAGGGCCTCCGCCGGCAGCGCGCCCGGCTGCGCGAACACCGCGATGTTCTGCCGCACGATCATGACCGTCGGAATGGACTGGATCTGGAAGGCCTGCGCCAGCTCCGGCTGGGCCTCCGTGTCGACCTTGGCGAAGACCAGGTCGTCGTGCTTCTCCGAGGTCTGCTCGAAGATCGGGCCGAACTGCTTGCAGGGACCGCACCACTCGGCCCAGAAGTCGATCAGGACGAAATCGTTGCCGGAGACGATTTCGTCGAAGTTTTCCTTGGTGAGCTCAACCGTGCTCATGCGTACGTCCCTGCTTCCGGTCTGTCGACGATGTCCATTCGGTCTCCGGCAGCGGCAACAGGATCAACCCGTGCCGTATTCCGCATGCCGGACCGTCCGGCTCCCCTGCCCACCGAACGCGTTCCTAGACATCCCGATCGACGTGGGGAAACACACGTCGCACCGGTACGGACACCCCGCACACCACAAGGCGGCATCCGCACACCACAAGGTCCCGGGACCGGCTCCCGGGACCATGTGCGGGCACGCCGCCCTGCGGTCCTCCTCATCGCTCCGTCGCGGTCTCAGCAAGCCGCCCCGGCTGCCGGCCACAGCCACCGGCCACCGGCCACAGCCACCGGCCACCGGCCACCGGCCACCGGCTAATCCTTGGCCTTGGCGTACTCCGTCGCCATCCCGCCCGCGAAGTCGTACACGATGACCTGTTCGTCGCCGACGACCCAGGCGTCATGGCCGGGCGGACAGACGAAGACATCGCCGGGCCCCACCTCGGACTCCGCGCCGTCGTTCATCCTGATGCGCATACGCCCCTGGACCATCACGCCGTTGTGGTGGACCTCGCAGCTGTCGGTCCCGGCGATCGGGCCGACCGACTCCGTCCAGCGCCAGCCCGGTTCAAAGGTGGCCACGGCGAAGTCCAGCCCGGTCAGGTGCACGGCTTCGAGGTGACCCCTGGGAAAGTCACGCCGCTCGTCCGGCTTGTCGATCGTCTTGATCTCCATCATGAGGGCTACCTCCCGCCACCCCCACCGGTCGTTCCCCCGTCCCTTCCATGGTGCGCCCGCCGCGGGACCGACGGCCACTTCGAGCGGCCCCCTCCCCCTGCCCCGGGCGAAGGACGGACGTGCGTACGTGCGCGTGTACGTCCGCGTGTACGTGCGTGCGTGCGTACTCACCGGTACCCGACGGGGATGTCGCCCTACGGGTGCGGTGGCGCGCAGCCGCGTACCCCGAGGGCTAGCATCCGAAACAACCGGGCAAGCCCGCCAAGAACGGAGCATCCTTCTGTGCGTCATCTGCGCCTAGGCGTCGCCATCTTGACCATGGGAAACCGTCCCGCCGAGCTGACCGCGCTGCTGGATTCGGTCGCCAAGCAGGACCTCCAGCCGGCCCATATCGTCGTCGTCGGGAACGGCTCGCCGCTGCCGCCGCTGCCGCACGGCGCGATCGGTGTGGAGCTGAGCGAGAACCTGGGCGTCTCCGGAGGCAGAAACGTCGCCCTGGACGAACTGCGCAAGCTCGGGGACCTGGACGTGGTGGTCGACCTGGACGACGACGGCCTGCTGATCAGCCCGGACGTCTTCAGCCGACTCGCCGAACTCCACGGGGACGACCCGGAGTTGGGCATCGTGAGCTTCCGCATCGCCGACGAGCTCGGCCGCACCCAGCGCCGCCACGTCCCGCGCCTGCGGGCCGGCGACCCGCAGCGCGGCGGCCTGGTGACGACGTTCCTCGGCGGCGGGCACTCGCTGTCCGTACCGATGCTGGACCGCATCGGCGGCTGGCCCGACGACTTCTTCTACGCGCACGAGGAGACCGACCTGGCCTGGCGGGCCCTGGACGACGGCTGGCACATCCGCTACGCCCCGGAGCTCGTGCTCCAGCACCCCTACACCTCGCCCACCCGGCACGCGGTCTACCACCGCATGGTCGCCAGGAACCGCGTATGGCTGGCGAAGCGTCATCTGCCCGCGGTCCTGGTGCCGCTCTACCTGGGCGTATGGGCGGCGCTGACGGCCGTACGCAGCCGCTCGGTGGCAGGCATGCGCGCCTGGGCCGCCGGCTTCGCCGAAGGGGTACGGACGCCCTGCGGACGGCGCCGGCCGATCCGCTGGCGCACGGTGTGGCGGATGACGCGGCTCGGCCGCCCGCCGGTCATCTGAGGGCGGGGGCCACCTGATGCAGCTCCTCGCCTTCCCCGAAGCCGCGACCCCGCCCGAGCTCCGCCGACAGGTGCGCGCGCTCCATGACGAGGCGTGGCCCCCGGCCGGCGCTCCGGCCGGCGCGACGGCCGACGACGGCGACCGGCCCCACCACGACCCCGCGCTGCACCCCGTCTCGATGCTGCTGGTGGACAACGGCACGGTGCTGGCGGCCCTGGACATCCTCTCCAAGCCGATCGTGCACGCCGGCCGCCGCTATCGGGCCGGCGGGCTGAGCACCGTGGTGACCCGCCGCGCCGTCCGCGGCCGGGGCCACGGCCGCCGCCTGGTGACCGCCGCCCGCGAAACCATGGCCGGCTCGCCCTCGTTCCCGAATCCGCTCCCGCCCCCGAATCCCCTCCCAGCCCCGAACCTGGACCTGGACCTGGACCTGGGGATCTTCACCTGCGACCGCCCCTTGCAGGGCTTCTACGAGAGCGCAGGCTGGCACCCGTTGCCCGCAACGGTCCTCGTAGGAGGAACACCGCAGGCCCCCTTCCCCAGCGACCGCCCCGGATTCGACAAGGTCACCATGGCGGCCTTCTTCTCCCCGAGGCCCGCCGGAGCCACGCCGCGTTCCACCACACCCGCATCGCCCTGCACCCGGGCGACATCGACAAGCTCTGGTAGTCGGGTGAACGTCGGCACGGCGGTGGGACATCCCGGCCGCGGGTGGTACAGCACGCATTGTGAGCTCCCAACCGCCGACCGGCCCTCCCAGCGGCCCCCTGCACGGGGAGCCGGCGCCCACTCCGCCGCCTCCCCCACCCCCTCAGCAGCCCCGGCGGCGCGTTGCGCCGGTACTCATCGGTGTGGGCGTTGCCGTCGTGGTGGTGGTGGCGGCGATCTCCTTCTTCGCGTTCATCGGCGGCGATGACGGAGGTGAGCCTTCGGGCGACTCCTCCAAGGTTCCGAGCGTCAGCTCCTCCACAGCGGCTCGCGATCTCGCGAAACGCGTGGCGCTGACACCCAAGGACTGGGGGGGCTCATTTGTTCGAGACTCTCCATACGAGAATACCGACCGGTATTGGGCGGTTGTCGACCAAGACTGCAAAATCACGTTGGAATCGCCGACTGCCGCACTCGATATCCTCATTCGCAACGCCAAAGAATCAGATGACGCGGCGTTTGCTCAATCTACAGTCACCACCTACAAGGGAGCGGATTCAGCCAAGCGTGCCGTTGCCCGGCGGCGCGAGCCTTTGCAGCGATGCCCAACACAGAGTGTTGCCGGAAGTAAGGCGCGGGTCGAAAACGTCCACGAGGTAGAAGTTCCCGACGCGAAGGGTTTTGATGATTTGGTGGCCGAGGAGGGCCACGACACTGTCGCTTCAGACGGCCAAAAGGCAGACGGTTACTATACGCTCCTCACGGCCAGCAAAGGGCAGTTCGTATTGCAGGCGTACGCGACCCGCGGCGGGTCCGAGACGCAGGAGAAGACCCGTGACGAGGCGGTCAACGCCCTCTCGCTCATGCTGGGCCGCCTCGAGAGCGGTTGACCTGCCTGTCGGGAGTCAGGCGCATATCCGGCCACCATGCCGATGGTGGCCCATAGGGTAAGCCCCATTCGCCTCGACGACGCACCGCCCGAGGGAAAATATCTCACCAATGTCGAACAATTCGACAACCCACCGCGAGCGGAGCAACATGAAATTGGTGGGAGGTGCACAGGTGATTTCGAACCTCAGGCAACGTCGGCGCGGCCGGTGGGGTGTACGCCAAGTAGACGGGCCGCTCCGCGATCAACGGTCATGAGCCCGGACGCGCTCATACTCTCCGGACCGCACGCGAATCACTGGCCGGCCGCGCGGATAGCCCTTCTCGGTGGTTTCGATCTCCTGGTCGGCGATGTGCCGGTACTGGTCTCCGTCGGTTCGAAGCGACTCCTGGCGTTCATCGCGCTCCATGGCCGTACGGCTTCCGCTCGGTCTCTGATCGCCGGGAGTCTCTGGCCGGAAGCAAGCGAGCAGAGCGCCTACGCGAACCTGCGGTCGGCGTTGTCGCGTCTGTGCAGCACCGGCAGGAGAGCCCTGGAGGTCAGCACCACCGACGTACGTCTCGCGCGGGACGTCAGCGTCGACCTGTACCTCGCGCGGTCACTGGCCCAGCGCATCCTCGACCCCGGCGTCCCGGCCGAAGCGCTCCATCTGAATGCGGCGACCGTCGATCAGCTCTCCCGCGACCTGCTGCCCGGCTGGTACGACGACTGGGCATTGCAGGAGGCAGAGCGGTGGCAGCAGCTCCGCATCCACGCACTCGAGTCCCTGGCGGGAGCATTCATCGCCACGAAGCAGTTCGCCGGGGCGGTGGCGGCCGCCCACGCGGCCGTACAGGCGAATCCGCTGCGGGAGAGCAGCCAGGCGTCGCTGATCCGCGCCCACCTGGCGGAAGGCAACCTGTCCGAGGCGCTGGACGACTTCGCACGCTACGAGCACCGCCTCCACGACGAGCTCGGACTCCGTCCCACACGGCGGCTGCGCCACCTGGTGGACGGGCTACAGCGGCCGTACCCCGGTTGGTGACCACCGGACCGCCCTCAGTCATTCAGCTCAACAGCAAGTATGCGCAGCAATGTGTGTATTTATTCTGATCTGGTGGCGGTAATGCGCTGGATGACCAGGTGATCCGTCAGCGAATGTGCTGAGTGTTCGGGACCCGTGATCGGGGGAGCATCGTGGAGCCACGCGGGGCCTCGGACGAGACAGGCGCGGACGGCGCCGACGAAGGCGCGGCGCCCGGACGGTCCACCGTCGTCCGCGCGTTGCCGCCGGCGCCGAACGGGTCCTGGTCGCTGCTGTCGCGGATCGTGATCATGGCGGCCGTCGGGGCGCTCACGATCGGTGTCACGCTCCACCTGGTTCTGGTGTTCCTGTTCGTCGCCCCGACGAACGCCATCAGCAAGGAGTACAGCGGGCTGATCAAGGGCTACGTCTACCCGGAGTTCGATCAGAACTGGCAGTTGTTCGCCCCGAACCCGCTCCAGTCCAACATCGCCGTGCACGCGCGCGCCGAGATCGCGTTCCCCGACGGCTCGCGGCGTACGACGGGCTGGCTGGCGCTGACCGCCCAGGACATCCGCGAGATCAGGCACAATCCCGTGCCCAGTCACGCGCACCAGAACCTGCTGCGACAGGCCTGGGACTTCTACAACCGGACACACGACGCCAAGGGGCGGGCGCTCGGCCTGCGCGGCGAACTCTCCGCGGCCTTCGTGAACCGGATCGGGGCTCACCGGCTCGGGCCGCGGATCGACGGCGGTCGGGTGGTCAAGGTGCAGATGTACGCGTCGTACACCCCGATCATCCCGCCCAAGTGGAGCAGCGACCGCGGGAGCACCGAGAAGACCTACCAGGTACTTCCCTGGTGGCCGGTCTCCGAGAAGGAGTTCTCGTGAGCGTCGAGAAGGACATCGCCCAGACGCCCTCCCCCTTCAAGGACATGGGCACCAGGCTCGACGCGGCGATCGCCAAGGGCCTGAACAAGATCACGAGTGCGGCACTGGCGCCGTACCAGGCCGCGGTCGTCCGGATCGGCTTCGCCCTGACCTTCGCGCTCTACCTCCTCCGCGAGTGGCCGTACCGGCTGGAGCTGTACGGCACCACCAACCCGTGGGGATTCGACCTGGCCCAGCGCCTGATCGCCTCGAACCACGCGTTCACGGTCCTGCTGTGGTCGAACCACAGGCTGTGGTTCGAAGTGGTCTACCACGGGACGATCGCCGCGAGTCTGCTGCTGCTCCTGGGGTGGCACACCCGCACGATGTCGATGCTGTTCATGGTCGGGGTGTTGTCGCTGATGAACCGCAGCATGCTGCTGGGCGACGGCGGCGACACCCTCATCCACCTGATGGCGAGCTATTTGGTGCTCACGCGGTGCGGGCAGGTGTGGTCGCTGGACGCCCGACGGCGGGAGCGTTCGCGGGGGCGGCTGAGCCGGGACGGCTGCGATCGGGTGAGCGTGGCGCTGTGGAGCCTCTGCGGCGCGGGCCTCGCCCTCGCCCAAGTGACGGGATTCGCCGCACTCCCCTGGGGCTGGGTACTGATCTTCTGGGGATGGTGGTTGATCCAGGCCCTGTGGTTCTGGGCAGGGCGGCGTCGTTCCCCGGACCCCGGGGCGCTGCTGGATGTCGTCGCCAATCTCGTCCACAACGCGGCGATGCTGGTGATCGCCGCCCAGGTGTGCCTGCTCTACGCCACGGCCGGCTGGTACAAGATCCAGGGAGCCCGCTGGCAGGACGGCAGCGCCCTGCACTTCCCGCTCAACCTGGCCTACTTCAGCCCGTGGACCGCTCTGTCCCAGATGCTCGACAGCCGCTCCATCATGGTCACGCTGATCAGCTACGGCACCGTGATCGCGCAGGTCGCCTTCCCCTTCACCCTGCTCCATCGCCGCGTGAAGAACGTGCTGCTCGTGATCTTGATCAGCGAACACGCGACCATCGCGGTGATCTGCGGCCTGCCGTTCTTCTCGCTGGCGATGATCGCCTCCGACATGGTCTTCCTGCCGACGAACGTCCTGCGATGGGGCGGGGGGAGGATTGCGGCCGCGTGGGAACGCGTCACGGCACCACTACGGCGGAGCAAGAGCCCGGGCAGCCGTGACGAGGAACGGCGCGTGACCACCTGACGCGCCGTGCAGGAAGCCGACGGACCGGCCGGCCGTACGAGCCCGACGGACCGTACGCGTCCAACGGACCGTAGGCGCCGACGGAGGCGGTCCTCCGGCGGAATCGGACCGTGGTGGCACGAACCGCCGGAGGGATGACGGGGAGCCCGGATCCGCCGTCCCGCGGACGCGGACGGTGAACAGGGCTCCCGGGTAGAAGGACTGCGTTTCCGCCCCTCAGCATGAGCCGAGAGCTCTGCCGATCGCGTGGCCTGCCTCGATCGTTGTCGGCCTGGCCTCCTGTGCCGGCGCCATTCGCTCAGGGAGCAGCCGGAGCGGCCGGAGCAGCGGGTGCAGCCGGAGCAGCGGGAGCGGCCGGAGCGGCGGGGCCGCCGGTAGTGGTGGTGGTGCCGCCACCGGATGTGGTGCTGGAGCCTCCGGCTGCGCCGCCGGTGGTGCCGCCGGTTCCGCCGGCGGTAGTGGTGGTGGTGCCTCCGGTTGCGCCGCCGGTGGTGGTCTGGGAAACGGTGGTGGACTGGGCGCCGGTGGTCGTCTGGGAGCTGGTGGTGGTCTGGGCGCCGGTGGTCGTCTGGGCGCCGGTGGTGGTGGCGCCGGTGGTGGTGCTGGCACCGGTGGTGGTGCTGGAGCCGGTCGTCGTGGTGGTGCTCACCCCGCCGCCACCACCGCCGCCTCCGCCGCCGCCCCCGCCGCCGCCCCTGCCGGGGACGCACAGCAGCCTGACCGAGCCCGGAGCGACATTGATGATCTTGCCGGTGACCTTGCTGACACACAGGACGTCAGGCACTGCCGGCGCCTCCTGTGTCGATCGGGTCGGAGCTTTCGCAGTCGCTGTTTCAGCGCCCGTCGTCCCTATCACCCCCATTGTTCCGGCGAGCGCAGCCGCCATGACTGACGCCCCGACCACGTGCGGAAGACGCTTGCGGATGCTTGTCATCACTGCGCCTCCTCTTCTCTTGAAGCCATAGATACCTCCAGCGTGGGAGGGCGGCCATGACCGCGGCGTCGAGCCGGCGTGACCCTCGCGTGACGGCTCCGTCGTTCTGGGCCCTGCCTCCGCCCGGAGCGGCCCTGCCGGCGCGTTGCTGCCCGGCCGCCGGCTCCGGGCGGACTGTCGGCGGCGATCCGCCGCGGACGGTCAGACGAAGTCGATGCGCTCCTCGCTGACCGGGTACCCCGCCGTCGCGAAATGCGCTGCCATCGGGAAGTTGCCCTGGTCGGTGGCGGCCGCGATGCGCGTCGCGCCCCGCGCCACCAGGTCCTGTGTGCACTCCACCAGCAGGTCGTAGGCGTAGCCGTGGCCGCGCTGCTCGGGGAGGACGCCGATGAATCCGATGCAGGGGCCCGACGGGTTGCGGGCGGGGACGTGGATGCCCGCCACTTCGCCGGCCGGGGTGTAGGCCAGGCGCCACCAGTCCCGCGGGGAGGGCATCCAGGTGAGGATGCCGAGGAGTTCCTCGACGGCCCCGTCCCTGCCGTACTCCGCGATCTCGTGCAGGTCGTGGGCGTCCAAGGAGCCCTCCTGGATACGGCGCAGCACGCCCCGGATGACGTCGTCGTCCGGCTCCGGCCGGTACTCCAGGCGCCCGGTGCGCTCGGGAAGCGGGCAGGCGGAGGTCCAGGTGTAGCGGTAGCGCTCGACCAGCTTCCGCAGGCCGGCCGCCTGCGCCGCGGCCATCCGGGCCTCGGCCGCGGCCCGCACGTCCGGCTGCTCGCGCCAGGCGGGCGGCAGCAGCAGGCTGTACTCGGCGTGAAGGGGTGCGGTGCGCAGCAGTTGGACGGCGGCCTCGGCGTCGGTGAAGTCGAACCAGTCGAGGGCGATGGGCTTTTCGTCGCCGGGCTTGGCCCACCAGGCCGCCCGGGCGACGACGACACCGTCGCGCAGCGCGACCCAGGTCCATTCGGGCCGGTACTGGCCGCCGTCGGCGATCATGCCGTAGGTGTCGCCGAGGACGGCGCGGCCGACGATGCCCGGGTCGGGCAGGGAGGCGAAGAGGGGAGTCTCGCCCGCGGTGAGCGGACGGATGACCAGTTCAGTCATGGGTGAAGCGATCCTTCGGGAGAGTGACGCGCTCCCGGATCAGACCTGGGACGCCCGGTGGACGGGGCGGGAGCGCACGGCTGTTGTGGTGGACATCGCTCTCGCCTCCTTCTCTGTGATCACGGGCGTGCACCCACCCTAGGCGCGGTCGCTCGCGGTCGTCCAGGCATTTGTCCGCGTACGACGCGGCGCGATCGCCGCCGGGCCCTGCACGTCATCCGCGCCTCACGCCATCCGCGCGCCGTGCAACCTTCTTCCCACCTCACGAGTCTCCGCGCTGTATGTCTTGACCCGCACAGTGCGAAAGGTCCCCGTGCACCAGAAGAGACTCGTCGTCGCCCGGACCGGTGGCATCATGTCCGCCGTCGTCCTCGGCAGCCTGCTGGCCGCCGCCCCGCAGGCGGCAGCCGCCGACGTCACCTGCTCGGCCAACGTCTACAAGCGGACGTTCTACAAGAACACCTCGTTCTCCGGCTCCCCGGTGAAGACCGACTGCGACAGCGCCATCGACCAGAGCTGGTCCGGCGGCCCGGTCTCCGGCATACCGGCGGACAACTTCGGCGTCCGCTGGTCGGTGACCCGCGACTTCGGCTCCGGCGGCCCCTTCGCGTTCACCGCCTCCGCCACCGACGGCGTCCGTGTCTACCTGGACGGGGTCCGCAAGATCGACCTGTGGAAGGGCACCGGTGACACCGCCCGCTCCCAGAGCGTCAACCTCACCGTCCCCTCCGGCAAGCACACCCTCCGCGTGGACTACGCGAACTGGAGCGGCGCCGCGAAGGTCAAGTACACGTACACGCCCCGGACTTCGGCCACGTACGACAAGACGAAGCCCTTCGCCCCCACCGGCGTGCAGACCGCCTACAACACCACGACCCGCAAGACGACCGTCTCCTGGTCCGCCAACAAGGAGATGGACCTCGCGGGTTACGCCCTCTACCGGCGGCCCGTGGGCTCCAGCACCTGGACGCAGGTCACCACGACCACCGCCCGCAGCCACACCGACCCCCTCGTGAACCCCGACGACCGCACGCCCTACTACTACGAGGTCCGCGCCAAGGACAAGGCGGGCAACACCTCGTCGGGCAGCACCGACACCCTCGTGCGCCCGCTGCCCGTGGTGACCGAGCTGACGGGCACGTACGACAAGGCGACCGGCAAGGTCACGCTGAAGTGGCCCCTGAACAGCGAGCCGCACTTCGACCACTACACGGTCCTGAGCAACGACAAGGTGGACGGCCGCTGGGTCTGGGTCCCGCTCGGCACCACCAAGGGCAACACCTGGACCACCGAGCCGGTCGTCGCCGACGGCGAGTGGGGCCACTACCGCGTCCTGGTCACCAACGACGGCGGCACCACCACCTACAACCCGAACGGGCTCGACGCCACCGCCACCAATGAGCTCTGGCTGGAGATCCCCGACGGCATCGCCCCCGCCTACGCCCCCGAGCTGACCCTGCGCTCCTGCGCGACCGGCATCCAGGCGACCGTCACCGACAGCACGCCGGCCCCGATCCGCGACTTCACCGGCTTGGAGATCGAGCGCCGCGAGGCGGGGACGGACGCCTGGTCGGCCGTCCTGCACAAGGGCTACGACCCGCGCCTCGCCACCGCCACGGCCACCGTCTGCGACCCGCTGCCCGCCGACGGACGCAGCTACGAGTACCGCGCCCGCACCTATGACGCGGCCGGGAACTACTCGCCGTCCAGCGAGATCCGCACCGCGACCGTGCCGGTCGGCTGACGCTTCCCGGAAAGCACGCGCCGGCACCCGGAGGCGGTCACCTCGCCGCTGCTTGATCCGGACCCTGTTGCTTCGCCGTCGGGGACCTGAGCACCCAGGTCCCCGCTGGGGCGGCTACGGCAGTCGGCCGCCGTGGTGTGCGGGGCCGTTCCCCAGGTCGATGACCAGGCGGATGACGAGTTCGCCGTCGACGGTGCGGGTACGGTCGCCGATGATCCGGTTGAGGTGGCGGACGCCGGGCTCCAGGGCCATGACGTGGGTGAGGAGCGGGTCGACGGTGCTGTCGGTGCGCAGGGCTTCGGCGGCGGCGAGGAGCTGGGGGTTGGTGACGCCGCGGTTGCCGCTAAGGGTGAGGCTCAGGCCCGGGCGGGTGAAGGTGGTGGTGGCGGGGGGCCAGGGGCCGCCGGTGCCCGCGCGGCGGACGCCGTCGAGGTCGACGCCGGGCAGCAGGGGGGTGGTGGCGCGGGGCGGGACGCCGCCGAGGGGATGGATGGCGACCAGGCGCTCGCCGAGGGCGGTGAGGGCGGCTTCGACGGCGGGGACGGTTCCGCTGCGATGGGTGGTGACGAGGAGCGCGACGGTGCCGGTGACATGTCGGTCGAGGGGATCGGTGGCAAGGACGCTCACCGTGTGAGGGAAGTGGGCCTGGGTCCATTTGAGGCCGGCTTCTGTGCGGTGGACCACGACGACCCGGACAGTGGGGAAGAGGAAGCGGGGCGCGAGAAGGGCGGCGAGATTGCCGGTCAGGCCGTCGCCGTGGACGACAAGGGTGTCGGGAGCCGAGGCGGCTAAGCAGGAGAGGGCGTAGCGGACGACCGCGTACGGTTCGACGAGGGTGGCGCGGGCGGCGGGGAGGTCTTCGGGGAGGTGGGAGACCAGGCCGCCGCGGACGGCCGAGGCGCCGATGAGGACGCGTTGCTGGAAGAGGCCCGGCACATTGTGGCCGAGGAGGAACGAGGGGTCGCCGGGGTGGGTGGGGTTGACGACCACCCGGTCGCCGGGCGCGAAGCCGTCGGTGCCGGGTCCGGCGGCGACGACCTGGGCGGCGCCCTCGTGCCCGACGACGGGTGAGGGGTCGTCGCGGTCGCCGCGCAGGATCTGGATGTCGGTACCACAGAGGCTCACATGCTCGGGTGCAAGCAGGAGTTCGCCCTCGCCGGGGTCCGGGGTGGGGACCTCTTCGACGCGGCAGCTGGTGCCGTGGCGGACGATCGCGCGGTGGGTGGCCGTGGCCGGCATGGGGTCCTTCCCGGGTGGTGACAGGTGAACGGGCTGGTCTCAGTGTTTGGTGACGGTCAGTGCGCCGCGGGAGAGCGCGACGGCGCCCGCCATCGGGTCCACCTCGCCGGGGCGGCAGAGCCGCAGCCGGTGTCCGGCCCGGTCGGGGCCGGTGTCGCGGTCGGCGTAGCTGCGTACCTCGCTCACCTGGCGGACCAGTTCGGCGCGGTAGGGGTCGCCGAGGCCTTCCGCGTAGCCGCCGCCGATGCCGATGAGGTCGATCCGGGGATCGAGGCAGCGCAAGGTGCGCACGATTTCGGCGACGGGTTCCACGACGGTGGTGAGCAGGCGGCGGGCGGCGGGGTCTTCGGACCGTAGCCGGACGGGGAGGGCGTCGCGGATGCCCTCGGGGCGTTCGATGCCGAGCGCGGCCGCGACGTGCGGCAGGGCGGGTCCGGCGGCCAGGGCGGCGACGTGGCCGGTGCCGCCGCAGGGGCAGCTCAGTGCGCGGACGGCGGCGGGTGCGGTGGAAGCGGCCGGGAGGTGGCCGACCTCGCCCTGCATGCCGTGGGCGTCGACCGGGACGGAGCGTTCGGTGAGGTCGGCGGTGCGCAGGGCGATGCCGCTGCTCACCGTGAGGTACACGACGCGGCGGTGGTGGGGGCGGGCGAACCGCTCGACGAAGCTTGCAAGGCCGGCGGTGACGTCGTTGAACAGGTGCCAGTCGACGTCCGGGCGACGGGCGGTGAGCAGGGCGCGGAGCGGGACGGGCCGGTCCGGGCCACCGCCCCAGAGCGGGCCCGAACCGTGCAGCACGCCACGCTCCTCGTCCATGGCGGCACCGCAGGACATCGCCACCCGCGCGTCCGCCGGCACCGCGTCGGCCAGGGTCTCGATCAGCTGATCGAGGAGCGCTGCCGGATCCTCGCCGGGCCGGTTGAGGATGCTGGGCGCGGGGAGCCGTACGGTCTCCCCGGACCCGGTCCGGATCCGCAACCAGGTCCCTCCGAGGTCGACGGCGACCTCGGTACGTACCAGGTCGACGCGGTCCTCCGGCACGGCCCGTGGGCTCACAGCCGTATCCCCTCTGCCGGTTCGGCGTGTGCCCGGGGCTGCCGGATCTCCAGGCGGATACGGCCGTCCTGGACGTGGGCGGTGACGGCGGTCAGGTCGTCGACGCGGTACGGGGCCGGTTCGGCGACGGGGGCGGCGACGGCGACGGGGGTGCCGCCTGAGCGGCGGGCGGCGAGCAGGCCGGGGGCGGAGTCCTCGAAGAGGAGGCAGTCGGCGATGTCCACGTCGAGGAGGCGGGCGGCGGCGCGGAAGCCCTCGGGGTCGGGTTTGCCGACCTGGACGTCGTCGGCGCAGACGGCGACGGCGGGCAGGGGCAGTCCGGCGGCGGTGAGGCGGCGTTCGGTCATGGTGCGGGAGGCGGAGGTGACGACGGCCCAGGTGTGCGCGGGCAGGGAGGTGAGCAGCCGACGGGCGCCCGGGATCTCGGTGACGGTGTCGGCGGTGGCCTCCTCGCGTGCCCGGATCCAGGCGACTTCGGCGGTGACGTGGGAGGAGCCGGCTGCGGGGAGGAGCCCGGCGACGATGTCGTGCGCGGTGCGGCCGGGCAGCGCGGCGAGCACGGTGGCGGGGTCGAGACGGTGGCGGGCGGCGAACTCCCGCCAGACGCGGTCGATGGAGTCGGCGGAGTCGACCAGGGTGCCGTCCATGTCGAAGAGCAGAGCGCGGGCCGTCACGGCACGCAGGGAGGTCATCCGATCTCCAGGGTGTGTGCGGCGAGCCGGATCAGTTCGAGGTCTTCCTTCCAGTGCCTGCGCAGACGCTGGTCGCCGGGGTCGGTGTCGAGGATCACGTGGTCGGCACCGAGTTCGCGGAGGAAGGCGATGTCGGAGCGGATCTGGTCGGGTGTGCCGTAGCCGAGAGGCCGGGAGTCGGGGTCGGCGGGGGTGGTGGTGGGGAGGAAGAAGATCCTCGGGGCGAACTCCTTGCCTTCCGCGAGGGCCCCGGCGGCCAGGGCGCACAGTTGCCGGCTGGGGTGGAGCGGATGCCAGGCGGTGCCGATGCGGTTGACGCGTTCCAGGGCGCGCGGTCCGTTGCCGCCGATCCACAGCGGCGGATGCGGATCCTGTACGGGCCTGGGTGCGGTGTGCACCCGGTGGCCGCGGTGGGTGACGGTGTCGGAGGTCCACGCCGCGACCAGGACGTCCAGGGTTTGGTCGGTGAGGGCGCCGCGCCTGCGGAAGTCCACGCCCAGGACGTCGAAGGCGCGCGGGGCCCAGCCGACGCCGAAGCCTACGACGAGGCGGCCGCCGCTGAGCTGGTCGATGGTGGCGGTGGCCCGGGCGAGCGCGATCGGGTGGCGGTGGGAGGCGATGAGGACGCCCGCGCCGACACGGACGGTCTCGGTCTGCCCGGCCAGCCAGGAGAGGGTGGTGAGGCTCTCGTGGAACGGGGCCGGTGAGCGCCGGTGGGCGTCGTCGGTGAGGGCGAGGTGGTCGGAGACCAGGACGGTGTCGAAGCCCAGCCGTTCGGCCTCGCGGGTCCAGGTGAGCATGCCCTCAGGTGTCATCTGGGGGCCGAAGTTGGGCAGGTTGATGCCGAATTTCACGTGGTCACCGGCCCGGGGAGGGTGAGCCCGAAGGGAGCGTGGTGGGCTGTGGGGGCGGGTTGCGGTGTGGCGTGGAGTTCGAGCAGGTTGCCGCCGAGGCGGTCGAGGGGGCGCGGCGGTTCCTGGTCGGGGACACCGTGTTGGAAGAGTTCGAGGTTCAGAGCGTCGTCGACGACGACCATGGCCATCGCCGAGGTGCCCTCGACATCGAGGTCGAACTGGCGTCGCATGAAGGCCCGATCGACGGTGATCTCGGTGCGCAGGACGACCCGTGCCCGGTGGTGGGTGACCAGGTGGTCGACAGTGGCGTCGAGGCTCTGGACGCTGTAGCCGGTGTGGTCCAGGCCGAGCAGGGTCGGCAGGGGCGCGTCGTTGGCCGGCCGCTGGGCGTGGTGGAGCCGTTCGGCGGTGGTGTCGACGTATCCGGGGGTGTCGGGCCACTGTTGCAGTTCGAAGAGGGTGCCCCAGGGGGAGCGGAAGTAGATCCAGCGGTTTCCGCGGATCGGGCCCTCGGGGATGGTGACGATGTCGCCGAGGACGTCGACCCCGGGAAGCTCTTCCAGGTGGGCGACGGCTGCCTCGATGTCGCCGACGCGGAGGCAGAGGTGGTTGGTGCCGATGTCGACCAGGCGGGGCGGGGTGTCGGGGGTGCCGGCGGGCGCGGTGGGAACGAGTCGCACCTCGATGCCGGGTGAGAACGAGACGACGCCGGCCCCGCCGTCCCTGTCCACGGTCGAGGGCCCGGCCAGTTCCGCGAGGAAGGCGGTGGCCTCCGCGACGTCGGGCACCGCCACCGTGATCCGGTGGGCCGGCGGGCGGGTGCCCGGGGCGAGCGTCAGGGAGGTGTCCGGAGCCGTGCTCATGCGGGGGTTCCTTCGGGGTGCGGGGTCGGATCGACGACCCGGGTGGTGTGGGGGCTGGTGGCCGGAACCGGGTACGGCCGGTGGCCGGTTACGAGTACCGGCCGGTGGCCTAGGCCGTGGCCGGGGTCGGGACCGTGCGCGACTCCGTGACCGGGTGCGCAGCCGACATCGGGTGCGGGTGCGTCACGCCAGGAGCAGGACCTTCCCTCGCAGGCCGCCCGCGCCGAAGTCGTGGTGGGCGCGGGCGGCGTCGGCGAGCGGGTAGCGGCGGCCGGCCGGTACCGTGAGGCGGCCAGCGGTGATCAGGTCGCTCAGGGTCTGGAGCTGGTCGCCGTTCTCGTCGACGTAGCTCTTGCGGGGAGTGATGCCGCGCTCGGGCGCGGGCTGGAGGTTGTCGTCGATGGCGACGAACTGGCCGCCGTCGGCGACCGCGCGGATCGCGGCGGCCACGCCCGCGGTGTCGACGACAGCCGTGTGGGTGGCGTCGGGGAGATCTTCGGGCCGGGTGTGGACGGTGCCGACGCCGATGGCCCGCAGGGGTTCGGTGTCGCCGGTCCGGGCCAGGGCGTCGACGGGGTGCCCGTCGGCGAGCAACAGCTGGACGGCGATCCGGCCGACCGCGCCGGCCGCGCCGGTGACGAGCACCGGCGCGCCGGGCGGCAGCGTGAGCTTGGCCAGGGTCTGGACGGCGGTGAGTCCGGCGAGCGGGAGCGCGGCGACCTCCTCCAGCGGCGCTCCGGCCGGGGCACGGGCGAAGAGGCGTGCGTCGGCGGTGACCTGCTCGGCATAGGTGCCGTAGCGGTGGACCGGCTGGGCGATCATGCCGATGACCTGCTCGCCCACGGCGAACCGGGTGACCTCGCTGCCGGTCTCGGTGACGACGCCGGAGACGTCCCAGCCGGGGACGGCCGGGTAGGTCAGGTTCATGGTGAGGAAGCCGGAACGGGTCTTGAGGTCGACCGGGTTCACGGCGGCCGCGGTGACGGTGACACGGATGTCCTGCGGTCCGAGGGGCAGTTCGGGCACCTCGGCGAGGGCCAGGACCTCCGGGTCGCCGGTGCGGTGGAAGGTGACAGCTTTCATGCCGGTGGGTTCTCCCTCGGAGGAACGGTGGTGAAGGCGTGGCGGGCGTTGGCCTCCGCCGCGGTCAGGGCGAGTCCGCCGTCGGCGAGGACCGAGGCGCCGGTGAGGTAGCCGGAGCCGGGCCCGGCGAGATAGGCGATGAGCGAGGCGATCTCCTCGGCTCCGGCCGGGCGTCCGAGCGGAATGTCGGGCCGGGAGATCTCCCGGTAGGTGTCCTCGTCGTGGACGCCGTTCATGGCGGTGGCGGTCTCGCCGGGGGCGACGGAGTTGACCCGGATGCCGAACCGGCCGAACTCCAGGGCGAGAACCTTGGTGATCATGCCCAGGGCGGCCTTGCTGGCGCAGTAGAGCGCGCCGCCGCTGATGGGCACGGTCTCGTGGACGGAGGTGACGTTCACGATGCTGCCCCGGACGCCGCCTCGGATCATGTGGTGGCCCACCGCGGAGGCGAGC
The DNA here is from genome assembly GCF_055576575.1 of Streptomyces sp. NPDC033270. Classification (NCBI taxonomy): domain Bacteria; kingdom Bacillati; phylum Actinomycetota; class Actinomycetes; order Kitasatosporales; family Streptomycetaceae; genus Streptomyces; species Streptomyces sp. NPDC033270. Next base: position 126,950 of record NZ_JBVIRA010000016.1, on the reverse strand, counting down.
GTCATGGGGGCGAGGGCGTTGATCGCGAACACCTCGTCGGCCCGCTTCAGTTCAAGGGCGTCGGCGGCGGTGCGGTCGTTGATGCCGGCGTTGTTGACCAGGCAGTCGATACGCCCGGCCCGCTCGACGGCGGCCATGCAGCTGTCGACGGCGGCCTCCGGGTCGCGCAGATCGGCCCGGACCGGGACGCACTCGGCGCCGGTGGTGCGCTGCAGCTCCCCGGCGACCTGGCGGATCCGGTCCTCGCCGGTGGCGTAGCCGAGAAGCAGCCGGTGGCCGGGGCGGGCGAGCGCCCGGGCGGCGGCCCGGCCGATGCCGCTGCTGGCGCCGGTGATCAGTGTGGTGTGCAGGTCAGGCAACGCTCAGCACCACCTTGGGCCGGATCCGGCCGTGCTGGAGCACGTCGAAGGCGCGGGCGACCTCGGCGAGCGGTATCACCTGGTCGACGAGACCGGCGGCGAGTTCGTCGACGAGGGCGACGGCGCGGGCGTAGTGGTCGACGCCGTGCCGGACTCCCGCGATGCGGAGGCCGTTGAGGGTGATCCGGCCGGGGTCGACGGTCTCGGCCTGCGCGGGGACACCGACCAGGAGGCACAGGCCGCCGGGGCGCAGACGGTCCAGCGCGGCGGTGAGGGTGCCGGGGGCACCGGAGCACTCCAGGACGAGGTCGTAGCCGGTGGGCGCGTCGGCGGTGCGCGTGACCCGGTCGCGGTAGCTGCCGGGCGGGAGGTGGCCGACGCTGCCGGGTTCGGCGATGTCGACGGTCACCGGGTAGCGGGCGAGAACGGCGGCGGCGAGGCTGCCCATGGTGCCCGCGCCGACGACCAGGACCTGGTCACCGGCCCGGAGGTCGGCCGCGCGGACCGCCTCCAGGACGGTGACCAGGGGTTCGACCAGGACGTGTGCCGGGCGTGGGTGCTCCGTGCCGGGACCGAAGGGGACCAGGGCATGGCGGGGCATCACCAGGTACTCGGCGGCGGCACCGGTCCAGCCGTACAGGCCGACCTCGCGCAGTTCGGTGCAGAGGTTGCGGTGGCCGGAGGCGCAGGACCGGCAGGACTGGCAGGGGATCATGGTGGAGCCGGTGACCACCTCGCCGTGGCGCAGTCCGGTGACGCCGGGGCCGTACTCCTCGACGGTGCCGGCCCATTCGTGGCCGAACCGGTGCGGGAAGGCGGCCCGCCCGTCGGCGAGGTAGGGGGAGGTGCCGTGGAGCAGCTCCAGGTCGCTGCCGCACAGGCCGACGTAGGCGATCCTGACCAGGACCTCACCGGGTCCGGCGACCGGTCGGGCGGTCTCCACCAGGGTCGCGGTGTGCGGTTTGTCGATGACGGCGGCCCGCATCAACGGCCCTCACCTGCCGTCCGGGCAAGGGTGCGGCGGGTGCCCACGGCAAGGGCGAGGACGGCTGCCAGGGCCAGGGCGGCGCCGACCGCGGGCAGCGAGGCCAGCGATGCTCCGAGGGAGAGGGTGGCCGAGCCGATCCAGGCGCCGGCGGCGTTGGCGAGCTGGAAGCCCGCGATGTTGACCGTGGCGGCGAGGTTGGGGGCCTCACTCGCCGCGGTGATCAACTTGGAGGCCAGCGGCGGGATGATCGAGAAGCCCGCAGCGCCAAGGACGAAGAGCCAGGGGGCGGTGAACCAGGTGCTCGAACCGAAGAGCGCGAGCAGGCCGAGGGCGACGGTGAGGGCGCCGAGCGCGACGAACAGGGTGCGGTCGATGGAGCGGTCGGCGAAGTGTCCGCCGAGCTGGTTCCCGGCCACCGAGCCGATACCGAAGACGAACAGGAGCAGCGTGACGTGACCGGACGAGAAGCCGGTGTAGTCGCGGAGGTAGGGCGCGATGTAGGTGAAGACGACGAACAGGGCGGCCTGGCTGAGCGCGGTCAGGGTGAGCGCAGCCCACACCGAGGGCCGGGTGAAGACGGTGAGTTCGGCGGAGATGGACCCGGCCGGGCGAGCGGGAGCGCGCCGGGTGACGGCCACGAGCCCGACGGTGACCAGGGTCTGGAAGACGGCGACGACCACGAAGGAGGTACGCCAGCCGAACTCGCCGCCGATCAGGGTGCCGAGCGGCACGCCGAGCACGGTGGCCAGGTTCAGGCCGAGCGAGACCCGGGCGATCACCCGGCCCTGGAACTCCGGCGGCACCAGCGAGGTGGCGAGGACCAGGCAGAGGGCGAAGAAGGTGGCGTGCGGCAGCGCGGTGACGATCCGGAAGACGATCAGGAGCGCGAAGCTGTGCGCCAGAGCCGTGCCGAGGGTGCCGATGACGAAGACCGCCATGGAGCCGATGATCAGGGCGGTGCGCGGCACCCGGGTGGTGACGATGGTGAGCAGCGGACCGCCGATCATCACGGTGACCGCGTAGACGGTCACCAGGAGGCCGGCGGTGGCGTCGGATACCTTGACGTCGCCCGCGATGTCCGGCAGGACACCGGCGACGAGGTATTCGACGGTGCCGACGCCGAAGACGGCGAGCAGCATCCAGAACACGGCGGCGTTGGCGCCCGCCCCTGGTACGGGCGTTGCGGTCTCGGTCTTGGTGGTGGCGGTCAACGGACGCCCCCCTTCGTCTCGTTCGTCTCGGTGGTGTGTGCGTGCGCGCCGGTGTACTCCACGACCACGCAGCCCCAGGTGAATCCGGCGCCTATGCCGGTGAGCAGCACCCGGTCGCCCGGGGTGAGGGCGCCGGAGTGGCGCAGCAGGTCGAGGCCGACGACCGGGTCGGCAGCGCCGGTGTGCCCGATCTCCCAGCCGCGTTCGGCGAGCGTCTGGCCGGCGTCGATCTTCAGCGGGGTGAAGCACTGCTTGCGCAGCAGGACCCGGCCGAAGTGCGGCACCAGCCAGTGGGCGATGTCGGAGTGTGCGGTGTCGGCGTCGGCGAGTGCGGTCTCGGCGCTGCGTGACAGTGCGGCGGTGTTCCGGGTCCAGAACTCCTCGATGCTGCGGGTCTCGGTGAATGCGGTGACCCGCTGGCACAGGTCGATGGGGGTGCTGGAGCCGTAGTACGGCATCGCCATCGAATCGTTGCCGCGGTGCATCCGCTCGAGCAGCGGGTCGCTGACCACGGAGGTGGACAGGACCCGGAAGGGGCCGCCGTCGTGGCCGAGGACCAGGGCACCCGCGCCGTCGCCGTAGACCAGTCCGCTGTCGGAGTTCCAGCGGTCGAAGAGCGGCAGCTGCCAGACGTCGGAGGCGGTGACCATGCCCTTGCCGGAGCCCGCACACCAGCGACCGACGAGTTCCATGCCGACGACGGCGCCCGCACAGGCGGTGCGTATCTCGATCGGTATGCATTCCTCTATGCCGAGCTCGCTCTGCAGATAAGCGCCGCAGTTCCAGGCCTCCAGGCCGTTGTTCAGCACCACCGCGTGGACCAGGACATCGATGTCAGCGGGGTCGGTCCCGGCGTCCGCGAGCGCGGCGCGTCCGGCGGCCGCCGCCATCTCGGGGGCGGTCTCGCCGCGTTCGGGTCGGGCTATGGTGGCCGACACCTGTCCGGTCTTCTCGTGTTCGACCTGGCTGTACCGTCCAGCGGCCACCATCTCTGCGGCGAACTCACGCTCTTCGGGCAGATAGGAGCCGAAGCCCTCGATGTAGAGGCTGTCCCACTTCACGCTGCCTCACCGGCCCCTACGAGTCCGGCGGCCGGTCCGAAGTCCTGCCCGATCCGTCGTCGTTCGGTGTCGAGTTCCTTGAGCGCGGTGTTCAGTTCCTCGGGGGTGACGTCGTTGACGAAGCGGTGGTGTCCGATGCCGACCGGCAGCGGCAGCCGCTGCTGTCCGTCGCGGTGGCGCACTGTGTCGGCGAGTGCGCCGTCCAGGATTCCCGGGCGGGCCAGGACCTCGGTCCACAGGGGCAGTCGCAGCCGGTCCATCAGTGCCAGTACGCGCTGGGCCTGATGCTCGGTGACATCGCCGCGCATCCTTCCCATCACGGTGGTGAGCGCCATGTCGACGGCGACCGCCTCACCGTGCAGCAGCTCCGGCAGCGCCTCCATCTCGATGGTGGGGCTGAAGGTGTGCCCGTAGTCGACGCACCGTTCCAGGCACTGTTCCCACAGATTGGGCTGGAGTTCTTCCAGCATCAGATGGATGGCCTCGGAGACGACCCGGCGGGCCGCCGTCTCCAGTGCGGGAGTGCTTCCCTGGAAGCGGTCCTCGATCAGCAGCGGCCCGAAGTCCTCCAGAAGACCGAAGAGTTCCGCCGACTTGATCAGCGCCATCTTGAGGATCTCCGCCAGCCCGTTGGAGAGGTGCCGGGCGTCGAGAGTGCTCAGGAAGGAGCGGTCCACGAAGGTCGCCACGGCCGGCGCGTAGGTGCCGAGCCGGTTCTTGCCCTGCTGGTAGTTGACCCCGGTCTTCACGCCGACCCCGGCGTCGACCAGGCCCACCAGCGTGGTGGGTATGCGTATGTAGGGTGTGCCGCGCCGGTACAGGCTGGCGGCGAGTCCGACGACGTCGAGGAGGACGCCGCCGCCGATTGCGATCACCGGTTCGCGCCTGCGGTCGATGCCGAAGTCGTTCATGGCGTCGACCACGTCCGTCACCAGGCTCCACCGCTTGACGCTCTCGTCCGCGCGTACGGGAAGGAGGGTGACCGCGATGCCGTGGTGGTCGAAGTAGCGGGTGATGCGCTCCCCGTGGAGTTTCCGAACGGTGGAGTCGATCACGACGAGACGCCGGTCGCCGGGTAACAGCGGGGCGTCAGCGCAGCCCGATAACAGCAGAGTGCTGTCGAGCTCGAACAGTCCGGACGCCTCGACGACGTGGTACCGAACCTGTTTGATGGCCTCCACGGTCCAAGACGGGGAGGCGGAGTGACGACGCGTTAAGCCATCGGTGTATGCGGCACTGCTGTGCACCTGGAGTCCCCCTGTGTGCAGACAGATGTGTCACGGCCGGCGACCACCCTGTCGCCGCGCCGCGTGGCGCATGGAGATGCGGCGAGGGACCACGCCTGTCGGCGTACCGGTTTCCCCTCACCCGCCCGGCGACACTACCATTCGTTTATCGATCGATACATGAATAATGGATCACACCGGTGTGAAGCCGCGTCCCGGCCCGCGCCCCGACAGAGCACCCTCACTGACGACGACGCGGGAGCACCCGATGGCAGGCGTACGCGGCCAGGGCCGTAAGTTCGATCTCGAACACATTCTGGACAAGGCCATGCTCGCCTTCTGGCGGCACGGTTACGACGGCACCTCGGTGGCCACCCTCACCCGGGAGATGGGGATCAACGCCCCCAGCCTCTACGCGGCCTTCGGCAGCAAGGAGGGCCTCTTCTTCGCCGCCGTCGAGTACTACAAAAACGGCAGGGGCGGCTTCATGCAGCGCGCCTTCGACGAGGAGGACCGCTCCCCCGCCCTGATCCATCGCCTGCTGCACGAGGCGGTCGACGCCTACACCCACACCGACAGTCCCGGCGGCTGCCTGGTCATAGGCTCCGCCACCCGGGTCTCCGACGCCGCCCAGCAAGTCGCCGACCACCTCCGCGATCTCCGCAACGCCAACATCGACCGCCTGGAGGCCCGCATCAGAGCCGACATCGCCGCGGGCACCCTCCCGGCCGGCACCGACGCACGCGCGGTCGCCGAGTTCACCGGGGTGATCGTTCAGGGCATGTCCCACCGGGCCCGGGACGGCGCGACGGCCGAGGCGTTGCGGACGGTCGCGGGAACGGCGTGGGAGTCGGTCCGCGGACTGCTGGGCGAGACGTAAGGTCGGCCCGGGAGAGCCCGATGACGGTGCCGCCGGCCGGCGCGGGAAGACACCGGCGGCGATCATCGACCCGTACACCGCCTGCATGCCGCACTCGCCCGCGAGGAGGGTCAGCGCCGAAGACCAACGGGAGGGTGACGCAGCCGGGGTGCACGACCAGCACGGGGTGCAAGCCGAGCAGCCCCAGACGGGCGGGCGGCAGGACCTGCCTTGCAGGTCAATGGCGCACCACTCGCCACAGGCCGGTCCGGAACCAGACCCGCGAGCAGCGGATGCAGTTCGTTGAGGCGAAGTTGGCGCTCCGACCCCAAAAAGAAGGTTTCCGCAGGTCACAGCCCTGCACTGGTGGGGCGGGTGGGACTCGAACCCACGACCGACGGATTATGAGTCCGCTGCTCTAACCGGCTGAGCTACCGCCCCCCACGGCGCGTCGCGCACATTTGTGCGCGCCGTCTGCCGCAGCATAGCCGCTCATACGATCTGCTGCCCGTGAGGGCTGCCGTCGTGCGACATCGGATGCCCAAGAGGACTTCGATCACCCGGGGTTCGGTTCCACGACACAAGAAAAAGGACCCCTTTCGGGGTCCTCGTTCTCTCTGCTCCCCCGACTGGACTCGAACCAGTAACCCTCCGGTTAACAGCCGAATGCTCTGCCAATTGAGCTACAGGGGACCGAGCTCCCCCGACTGGACTCGAACCAGTAACCTGCCGGTTAACAGCCGGCTGCTCTGCCAATTGAGCTACAGGGGATTGCTCTGTGTGCCTCGAATGCATCGCTGTCCGGGCCTCCGGACGGCGCGCGCTCGCTGCGACACATACATTAGCGCAAGCAGGGGGGTGCTCCGCCAATCGGTATCGCCTCAGGTCACCTCGGGTGATCTCCGGCCCCGGAGGGTAGGGGCGCGGCACAGCCCGGCGTGCCGGTGCGTGGTGGCACCGGACGGGACCGACAGAGGGAAAGGTGGAGCGATGCGCTACCGGCTCACGTTCATCGCGGGACTGGCCACGGGTTACGTGCTCGGCGCACGAGCCGGCCGCGAGCGGTACGAGCAGCTCCGCAAGGCCGCCCAGCGGGTCGCGCAGAACCCGGCGGTCCGCAACAGTGCCGAGTCCGTTGCCCTGACCGGGCGCGAGGCGGCGACCAAGGCGTTCGGAACGGTTTCCGCCAAGGTCGGGGACCGGCTGCCCGGAGCCGTCACCGACCGGGTCCGCTCCCTGCGGGAGCGGCGAGCCGCCGACGAGGACGACTGGGGAACCAGCAACACCTGAGCCGGACGGGTCGAAGGATCGGACGGTTCGGCGGGCGGCGGGAAGATCCCCGGGGGGCAGCGCAGGCGGATGACCTCAGGGAATGCCCGGGGAGCGGGTCGGGGGGATACCGGAAGGGACCCGAGGCCGCCCCTCCCGGGCAAACCCTGACTCTCTCCTTATGCGTCCCATGAGGCATCATCTGGGGCCATGGGGATAGTCGCCGGATTGGACAGTTCGTCCGAGAGCACACGCATCGTCGTCTGCGATGCGGACACGGGTGCCGTCATCAGACGGGGGTATGCCCCGCACCCCGTTGAAAAGGGGCCCGAGGCCGATCCGCAGGCGTGGCTGATGTCGCTCGGCGAGGCGGCTGGCAACGGGCTGCTCGAAGGCGTACAGGCCATCGGTGTCTCGGCGCAGCAGCACGGGCTGCTGCCGCTGGACGCCGAGGGCAACCTCGTACGGCCGGCGCTGCTGGGCAACGACAAGCGGGCGCAGAGCGCGGCCGCGGATCTGGTCGACTCGCTGGGCGGGCGTGCCGCATGGGCGCAGGCCGTCGGAGCGGTGCCGCAGGCCGCGCACCTGGTGACCAAGCTGCGCTGGCTGGCGCGTACGGAGCCGGCGAACGCGGCCCGGATTGCGGAGGTCATGCAGCCGCACGACTGGCTGGCCTGGCAGCTGCTGGGGCGGCCCGCGCGGCGTACCACGGACCGGGGCGGGGCCTCGGCGACCGGCTTCTGGTCGGCGGCGAGCGCGTCGTACCGGCCGGATCTCGTGGAGCTGGCGCTCGGGCACCAGGTACGGCTGCCGGAGGTGCTGGGCCCCTCCGGGACCGCCGGCTTCACCCCGGAAGGCCTGCTGATCTCCGCGGGTACGGGCGAGACGATGGCCGCGGCGTTCGGGCTCGGCGTCGGAGAGGGTGACGCCGTGGTGTCGCTGGGCGCCTCGGGGTCGGTGTTCGGGATCCACCATGAGGCGCTGGCCGACCCGAGCGGCACGATCACTTCGTTCGCCGACGCCACCGGACGGCATCTGCCGGTGGTGCACACCAGCAACGCGGTGCGGGTGCTGCGCGGCGCCGCGGAGATGCTGGGGACGGACCTGGAGGGGGTGTCCGATCTGGCGCTGAAGTCGTCGCCCGGTGCGTACGGCATGGTGCTGCTGCCCTATCTGGAGGGCGAGCGGACGCCTCATCTGCCGCACACCGCCGGCTCGTTGCACGGGATGCGGCGGGAGAGCATGAAGCCGGAGCATCTGGCGCGGGCGGCCGTGGAGGGCATGCTCTGCGGCCTCGCCGACGCGCTGGACGTGCTGCGCGGGCGGGGCGTGGCGGTGCGCCGGGTGTTCCTGCTGGGCGCGGCGGCGGAGCTGGGCGCGGTGCAGGCGGTCGCGCCGGGGCTGTTCGGGGTGCAGGTCGTGGTGCCAGAGCCGGCGGAGTACGCGGCGCTGGGCGCGGCGCGGCAGGCGGCCTGGGCGTGGGGGGTCGCGCACGGCACGCTCGCGCCGGCCGCCGGAGCACCGGCCCGTCCGGGCGGCGGGGCCGCCTGGGTCGATCCGCCGCAGTGGCCGGCCGCCGCGAGCCAGATCTTCGATCCGGGCGAGGAGCTGCCGGTCGGGCAGGCCGTGCGCCAGCAGTACGCGGCGGTGCGCGACGAGGCCCATCCGGGGGCGTTCCAGCGGGAGGCGTGACGGGCGCACCTCAGGGGCGGGGCGAACAGATCCCGTAGGGGATGCGAGCGCCCCCTGCGGGGCCACAACGGGATGGGGTCGGGTGGTATTCCCATCGGACAGGCCCTAGTCGAGGTAGCCGCGGAGCTGGTCGGCGAAGGCGTGGTCGCGGAGTTTGTTGAGGGTCTTGGACTCGATCTGCCGTATCCGTTCGCGGGTGACCCCGAAGATCCGGCCGATCTCCTCCAGCGTGCGGGGGCGGCCGTCGGCCAGGCCGTAGCGGAGCTGGACGACCTTGCGTTCGCGTTCGCCGAGGGTGGACAGGACCGCGTCGAGGTGCTCGCGCAGCAGCAGGAACGCGGCGGACTCGACGGGTGAGGCGGCGTCGCCGTCCTCGATGAGGTCGCCGAGGGCGACGTCCTCCTCCTCGCCGACGGGAGCGTGCAGCGAGACCGGCTCCTGCGCCAGGCGCAGCACCTCGCTGACGCGTTCCTCGGTCAGGTCGAGGTGGGCGGCGACCTCCTCGGGCGTCGGTTCGTAGCCGCGCTCCTGGAGCATCCGGCGCTGGACGCGCACCACCCGGTTGATCAGCTCGACGACGTGGACCGGGACGCGGATCGTCCTGGCCTGGTCGGCGAGGGCGCGTGACATCGCCTGGCGGATCCACCACGTGGCGTAGGTGGAGAACTTGTAGCCGCGGGCGTAGTCGAACTTCTCGACGGCGCGGATCAGTCCGAGGTTTCCCTCCTGGACGAGGTCGAGCATGGTCAGCCCGCGGCCGACGTAGCGCTTGGCGACGGAGACCACCAGGCGGAGGTTGGCCTCGATCAGGCGGCGTTTGGCCATTCGGCCCAGGACCACCAACTTGTCGAGGTCGTAGGCGAGTTGGGACGACAGGTCGGGGGTGCTGGTGAGCTTCTCCTCGGCGAAGAGGCCAGCCTCCACCCGGCGGGCGAGCTCCACCTCCTCGGCGGCGGTGAGCAGCGGGATCCGGCCGATCTCGCGGAGGTACTGGCGGAAGAGATCGGAGGACGGGCCGCTGCCGGGGTCGGGGCGGGGCGAGGGTGCCGGCTCCCGTTCCAGTGCCGCTCCCGGCTCCGCTTCCGGTTCTGGTTCCGCTTCCGGTTCCGGCCCCGGGCCCGGTTCCGGGGCGATCTCCCCGAGGTACATCTCGGCGGCGGGAGGCTCGGCCTGCTGCGGCACGGTGACCGGTTCCGGGGCCGGCTCCCTCTGCGGCTCGGCGGCCGGGTCCGTGACCGGGTCCGTGTCCGGTTCCACGGCAGTCGGCGCATCGGCGAGGGTCTGGGTCTGCACGGGGGCGACCTCCAGGGTGATCGCAGCTGAGGCGGCAGAAAGGTCGGGCACGGTAGCGGCCGAGCCGCCTCCCGTCCCGTACGTCAAGAGCGGTTCCGCGGGGGATTCCGGTGGCGTACGACCGGACCCGCCGCGCTCCGAGGACTCAGGCACCGCTTCTCAGTGTGGAGTACGACACACTCCCGCCACGAGGGGCGTGCGACCACTTTTTGAGTCCGATCCGTGACCGGACGGCTACTGCGGGGTGTTGCCGGAGGGGTCGGGGCGGGTCGGGCCGGGGCCGGAACGCGTACGGCGTCCGCAGCGCCGCGTGCGCAGGCCTACAGCGCCGCGTAGCCGCGTTCGCGGAGGGACTGGCCGTACTGCTGGAGGACCCACAGTTCGTTCTGTACGGCGGCCAGGTGCTCGGGGTCGGCGCGGGGGCCGAGGCGCTGGAGGGTGCCGCGGATCTCCGTGACGCGCTGGTTGACGGCGGCCAGGCGGACGGCGACCAACTGGACGCCGGCGTAGGCCTCGTCGGGCTCGCGACGGGTGTGCAGCGGTTCGACGGCGAGCTCGGTGATCATGGCGCGGACGGTGTCGTCGGGGGCGACCTCGCGCACCCGGGGGACGTACCCGCTGTCGGCAGCGCCGGCGGTCGCCCCGCCGGCGTCCTCGATGCACTGGCGGACGACGGCGTAGGGCGGCGCGGTGAACTCGTCGGCCCCGTAGGCGTCGAAGGCCGGGGAGACCAGGTCGGGGCGCTGCAGGGCGAGCTTGAGCAGTTCGCGCTCGACGCGGTGGGCGGGGCTGCGGAGGTTGAGCGCCGGGCCGCGCGGGCCGGGGGCGGGGCCGGGCTGGTCGGGCCCGGGGGCCGGGCCGCGGCGCTGGGGGCGGCCCTGGTCGGGGCCGGCGCCGTCGCGGCCGCGCTCGCGGGCCCAGCGGGCGAGCTGGCCGACCCGGCGGACGACGAACTGGGTGTCCAGGATGCCGAGCATGCCGGCGAGCTGGACGGCGGATTCGTGCTGGATGGAGCTGTTCTTGATGTGGGCGACGATCGGGGCGGCCTCGTCGAGGGCGGCGGCCCGGCCGACCGTGGTGTCGAGGTTGTGGCGCGAGACGACATGGCGCAGGGCGAACTCGAAGAGCGGGGTGCGGGACTCGACGAGGTCGGCGACGGCCTGGTCGCCCTTGGCGAGCCGCAGGTCGCAGGGGTCCATGCCGCCGGGGGTGATGGCGATGGAGGTCTCGGCGGCGAACTTCTGGTCGTCTTCGAAGGCGCGCAGGGCGGCCTTCTGACCTGCGGCGTCGCCGTCGAAGGTGAAGACGACCTCGGAGCCGGAGTTGTCCATCAGCAGCCGCCGCAGGATCTTGATGTGGCCCTCGCCGAAGGACGTGCCGCAGGTGGCGATGGCGGTGGTGACGCCGGCCAGATGGCAGGACATGACGTCCGTGTACCCCTCGACGACCACCGCGCGGTTGGTCCTGGCGATCTCCTTCTTGGCGAGGTCGATGCCGTAGAGGACCTGGGACTTGCGGTAGAGGGGGGTCTCGGGGGTGTTGAGGTACTTGGGGCCGTTGTCGTCGTCGCGGAGCTTGCGGGCGCCGAACCCGACGACCTCGCCGGCGATGTCGCGGATCGGCCACATCAGACGGCCGCGGAAGCGGTCGATGGGGCCGCGGCGGCCCTCCTGGGAGAGGCCGGCCAGGACCAGCTCCTTGTCCGTGAAGCCACGGCCGCGCAGGAAGCGGGTGAGGTGGTCCCAGCCGGCCGGGCTGTAGCCGACGCCGAAGTGCTGGGCGGCGGCCTGGTCGAAGCCGCGCTCGGCGAGGAACTTCCGGGCGATCTCGGCCTCGGGGCCGTCCAGCTGCTCGACGTAGAACTGCGCGGCGGCCTTGTGGGCCTCCACCAGGCGGGTGCGCTCGCCCTGCTGGCGGCCGGGGGTGTAGCCGCCCTCCTCGTAGCGCAGGGTGATGCCGGCCTGGGAGGCGAGGCGCTCGATGGTCTCGGCGAAGGAGAGGTGGTCGATCTTCATGATGAAGTCGACGGTGTCGCCGCCCTCCTGGCAGCCGAAGCAGTGGTAGAGGCCCTTGGCGGGGCTGACGTGGAAGGACGGGGACTTCTCGTCGTGGAAGGGGCACAGCCCCTTGAGGTTGCCGCCGCCGGCGTTGCGGAGCTGGAGGTACTCGGACACGACGGCGTCGATCGGGACCGCGTCCCGTACCGCCTTCACATCGTCATCGTTGATCCTGCCTGCCACGCGTGAATTCTACGGCCGGGGTCGGACAGTCCCGGCCGCAGGCCGCTGCCGGGCGGTCCCCGGCGGCGCGGCGGCGGGAACCGCCCTCGCCACCGCTCACCCCAGCAGCTCCACGAAGCGGTCCAGGCCGATGTTGCCGCCGGAGACGATCACGCCGATGCGTGGGGGAAGGGGGGCGACGCGGCCGGCCAGCAGGGCGGCCAGGCCGCTGGCGCCGCTGGGCTCGGTGACGATCTTGAGGCGTTCGAAGGCGAACTTCATGGCACCGCGGATCTCGTCGTCGCCGACCAGCACGACCGAGTCCAGGAGCCGGAGGTTGACGGCGAAGGTCAGGGCGCCGGGCCGCTCGACGGCCTGGCCGTCGGCGATGGTGCGCGGGACGGGGATGGTGACGGGGTGGCCGGCGGCCAGGGAGCGGCGGGTGTCGTCGCCGGCCTCGGGCTCGACGCCGATCATGCGGATGCCGGGCGCCAGAGCCGTGGCGGCGAGGGCCGAGCCGGCCATCAGCCCGCCACCGCCGACGGGGGCCACGAGCGCGTCGAGCGGGCCGGTCTCCTCGATCAGCTCCAGCGCCGCGGTGCCCTGACCGGCGATGACGTGCGGATGGTCGTACGGCGGGATGAGGGCCAGGCCGCGCTCCTCGGCGAGCCGGCGGCCGAGGGCGGCGCGGTCGCCCGTGTAGCGGTCGTAGCGGACGATCTCGGCGCCGTATCCGGCGGTGGCCGCGGCCTTGGACTCCGGGGCGTCCTCGGGCATCACGATGACGGCGTGGCTGCCGAGTTCCCGGGCGGCGAGCGCGACGGCCTGGGCGTGGTTGCCGGAGGAGTAGGCGACGACGCCGCGGGCCAGCTGCTCGGGCGCCAGCCGTGAGACGGCGTTGTAGGCGCCGCGGAACTTGAAGGCGCCGACGCGCTGGAAGTTCTCGCACTTGAGGTGGACCTCGGCGCCGACCAGCGCGTCGAGGGTGCGCGAGCGCAGCACGGGCGTGCGGTGTGCCACGCCCGCCAGCCGCCGGGCGGCGTCTTTGACGTCGTCGAAGGTGACGAGGTCCGAGGCGGCGCTTCCAGAGCGGCCGGCGTGGTCGGCGGGATCCGTGGGACCAGTGGGGCTCTGCGTCATGGACGCACGCTACGGGAGCAGCGACTCCAGCGGAACCTCCGGATCGGCCAGCGCGCCGGGCTCCAACGGGGCGCCGGAGCGGATCAGTTGCTGGACGGTCTCGGCGACGTCCCAGACGTTGACGTTCATCCCGGCGAGCAGCCGGCCGTCCGCGCCGAGCCAGAAGGCGATGAACTCCCGTTTGGCGACGTCGCCGCGGCAGACCACCTGGGTGTACGAGCCGGGCGGGGCGTAGCCGGAGTACTCCATGCCGAGGTCGTACTGGTCGGAGAAGAAGTACGGGATGCGGTCGAAGCTCGTGTCCTGGCCGAGCATGGCGCGGGCGGCGGCCGGGCCGCCGTTGAGGGCGTTGGCCCAGTGCTCGACGCGCAGGCGGGTGTCCAGGAGGGGGTGGTCGGCGGCGGCGACGTCGCCGGCGGCGTAGATGTACGGGTCGGAGGTGCGCAGCGAGGCGTCCACCGCGATGCCGCCGCCGGCGCCGCGGTCGACGAGGTCCAGGCCGGCCTGTTCGGCGAGGGCGGTGCGCGGGGCGGCGCCGATCGCGGCGAGCACGTCGTGGGCGGGGTGCTCCTCGCCGTCGTCGGTGCGCACCGCGAGGACCATGCCGTCCTGGCCGACGATCTCGGTGAGGCGGGCACCGAAGTGGAAGCGGACGCCGCGTTCACGGTGCAGGGCGGTGAACATGCCGCCGAGTTCGGGGCCGAGGACGCCGTGCAGCGGGGTGGGGGCGGTTTCGATGACGGTGACCTCGGCGCCGTAGGTGCGCGCGGCGGCGGCGACCTCCAGGCCGATCCAGCCGGCGCCGGCGATGACGAGGTGCCCGTTCTCCCGGCCGAGGGAGGCCAGGACGCCGCGCAGCCGTTCGGCGTGCGCGAGGCGGCGCAGATGGTGCACGCCGGCCAGGCCGGTGCCGGGGATGTCCAGGCGGCGCGGCTCGGCGCCGGTGGCCAACAGCAGCTTGTCGTAGGCGATCAGGGTGCCGTCCCCGAGGCGTACGGTCTTGGCCGCGGGGTCCAGGTGGACGGCGGGCTGGCCCAGATGGAGCTCGATGTGCGCCTTGGCGTACCAGGCGGGCTCGTGGACGAAGACGCTGTCGCGCTCGTCCTTGCCGAGCAGGTACCCCTTGGACAGCGGGGGCCGCTCGTAGGGGTGGTCGCGCTCGTCACAGATGAGGATCACCCGGCCGGTGAAGCCTTCCGAGCGGAGCGTCTCCGCGGCCTTCGCTCCGGCCAGGCCACCCCCGACGATGACGAACGTCTGGTGTGCGTCGACCACTTGCTTCCTCCTCGTTGCGGTGCCGTACGTCCGCGTCCGCGTCCGTAAACGCCCCCGATGTACCCCCGGTCTGCTCCCCCGTAGATGCCGGTTGCTTCCCCCGTAGATGTGTGTGGTGTGGTCGGGGTTCCCCGTTCGAAAACGATCGACTTCGAGAACGGTCGGCTTCGAGCGTCCCGCACGGAGCGTGAGGGGGGAAGAGGGGCTTCCCCCCTAGGGTCACCCCCGGTTGTCCCCTACGTAACCAGGGCGTCGGGTGAGACGGGCGTGCAGCGAGCGGGCCGAGGTGTCCGTCAAAGACGCGATCTGGTCGATGACGGCGCGCATACGGGCGGTGTCGTCGGGGGCCGCGTCGAAGAGCGAACGGAACTGCGGATCAAGGCCGTCGGGGGCGCGGGCGAGGAACGCCTCGGCGAGCTCGGCGATCACGACGCGCTGGTCGGCCCGGAGCGCCTCCTGGTCGGGGCGCTGCATGACGTACCGGTCGGCGACCGCTTTCAAAACGGCGCATTCCAGCCGCGTTTCGGCCGGAACCACCAGCTCGGCCCCGTACCGGGTCAGCCGCCCGCTCCCCCACTGCGCCCGGGTCGCGGCCTCGGCCGCCAGGCAGAAGCGGCCGATCAGCTGACTGGTGGCGTCCTTGAGGCGGGCCTGGGCGAGCGCCGAGCCGTCGTAGCCGTGCGGCCACCACTCCTGCTCCAGGAGGCGGTCCAGTGCCGCGGCCAGCTCCTCGGGTCCGGCGCCGGGCGCATAGCGCGCACCGGCGACCGCGAAGATCTCGGCGCGCTCGGCGTCGGCGAGCAGGACGTTGGGGTCGAGGTGCCCGGCGTGCAGCCCGTCCTCCACGTCGTGCACCGAGTACGCCACATCGTCGGACCAGTCCATGACCTGCGCCTCGAAGCTCTGCGTCCCGTCGGGCGCACCCTGCCGGAACCACTCGAACACCGGCAGGTCGTCCGCGTAGACCCCGAACTTCACCGAGGCGGGGTCGGTGGGGTGCCCGCCGCGCGGCCAGGGGTACTTGGTGGCGGCGTCGAGGGCGGCGCGGGAGAGGTTCAGCCCGACGCTGAGCGCCCCGCCGTCCGGGGCGGGCACGAACCGCTTGGGCTCCAAACGGGCCAGCAGCCGCAGCGACTGGGCGTTGCCCTCGAAGCCGCCGCAGGGCGCGGCGACTTCGTTGAGGATCTGCTCACCGTTGTGCCCGAAGGGCGGGTGGCCGAGATCGTGCGCCAGGCAGGCGGTCTCGACCAGATCCGGGTCGCAGCCGAGGGCGGCGCCGAGTTCCCGGCCGACCTGGGCGCACTCCAGGGAGTGGGTCAGCCGGGTGCGCGGAGTGGCGTCCCAGGCGTGGGTGTGCGCGCCCGGGGCGACGACCTGGGTCTTGCCGGCGAGCCTGCGCAGCGCGGCGGAGTGCAGCACCCGGGCGCGGTCGCGCTGGAAGGCGGTGCGCCCCGGCCGTTTGTCGGGTTCGGGGACCCAGCGCTCGGCGTCGGCCGGGGTGTAGCCGGGGATGGTCGGTCGTGCGCCCGGTGGTGTCCCGGGTGGAGTGCCCGTCATACAGCGACGGTAGCCGCCCTGGGGCTCTCGGAGCCGGATCCGGTACGCGCCAGGAGCGCCTGGTCGTAGCGGTGCAGCACCAGACGGGCCAATGCGGGGTGGTCGGCCAGGGGCGCGGCGGCGACGCCCGGGGCGGCCGCCGCGCACTGGGTGGCGAAGCGGCCGGGCGCGGTGAAGCAGCCCGCGACGGCGATCCGGTCGTGGCCGCGGGCGGTCAGCTCCCGGACGGCTTCGGCGACGGTGGGGGCCGCGGCAATCTGAGAGGGGCGACGCGAAGCGTCTCGTGCCGGGGTGGTGGCGGGCGACGGGTGGGCGAAGGCGGGCAGGACGGGAAGGCCGCCGAGCCGGTCGGAGAGCAGCCGCGCGATGCGCTCGGTGTCCTGGGTGGAACGCGCCGCCCGGGAGCCGGCGGCGGCCAGGACCACGGCCGTGCTTCCCCGGCCGGCGGCGAATCCGGCCTCCAGCAGGCGGCCGTGCAGCGCCTCGGCGAGCAGCGGGTGCGGGCCGAGGGGCTCGGCGATCCGGCCCGTCAGATGAGGAGCGGCCGCCAGCGCGGCGGGCAGATCGTGGGTGACGTGATAGCCACGGCCGAAGAGCAGCGGTACGAGGACGGCCTCGCCGGGCAGCTCCGCGAGCGTGTCGGCGAGCAGCGGCCGGTCGAGCTCGATGTTGCCGAGCCGCACGGGCAGGCCGGGGCGGAGCGCGCGGACCCGGTCGAGCAGGGCGTGGACGGCGGGCAGCGCGCGGAGGTCGCGGCTGCCGTGGGCCACGGCGACGAGGGTCGGCGCGGCCGCCCCCGGGTGGCGGCGGCCGCGCGGCCGGACGCCGCACAGCCGGGCGCTGAGCTGGGCGGCGATCTCGGCGGCGAGATCACCCGCACCGAGCGGCCCGGCGGCAGTGGGAGACCGGTGGGAGGACGAATGCGGTATCGGCGCCGTCATGCCCTGAGCGTGGCACCCGGTCGTTGCGGTGCCGTTTCCCCGCGGGTAACTCCGTGTTCCGTACGGCTGCCGCCGGGGCCGCCCCGGGTGTGCGCGCGGCGAGTGCGTGCGGCGGGTGTGCGCTGCCTGTGACCTGCGCCGTTCCGGTGCGCACTCCCCGTTGTTACGCGCCCGTCGCGTGCGCGTCGACCTCCGCCAGATACCTCTCGCGCGTCGCCTCGTCGAGGAAGGCCGCCCGGAAGGAGTTGCGGGCGAGGGTGCGCAGGGTCTCCGCGTCGAAACCGAGGGCGTCGCGCACGGCGGTGAAGTTGTCGTCCGCGTAGCCGCCGAAGTAGGCCGGGTCGTCGGAGTTGACGGTCACCAGCAGCCCGGCGTCCAGCATCGCGGGCAGCGGGTGGTCGGCGAGGTCGTCGATGACCCGCAGCCGCACGTTCGACAGCGGGCAGACCGTCAGCGGCACCTGCTCCGCCGCCAGACGGGCCACCAACCGCTCGTCCTCCATGCAGCGCACGCCGTGGTCGATCCGGTCCACCCCGAGGACGTCCAGGGCCTCCCACACATACGCGGCGGGCCCCTCCTCCCCCGCGTGCGCCACACACCGGAGCCCGGCCTCGCGGGCCAGCGCGAAGACCTCCTTGAACTTGGCCGGCGGGTGCCCGACCTCGGCCGAGTCCAGGCCGACGGCGGTGATCCGGTGCAGGTAGGGGCGGGCCGCCTCGAAGGTCGCCAGGGCCGACTCGGCGCTCTCGTCGCGCAGGAAGCACATGATCAGGCGGGTGCTGATGCCGTAGGTCTCCTGGGCGCGGTCCAGCGCGCGGGCCAGCCCGTCGACGACCGTGCCGACCGGGACGCCGCGGGCGGTGTGCGCCTGCGGGTCGAAGAAGATCTCGGCGTGGCGTACGCCCTGCTCCTTGGCACGGGCGAGGTAGGCGTCCGCGAGGTCGGCGAAGTCGTCCTCGGTGCGCAGTACGGCCATCAGCGCGTAGTAGAGGTTCAGGAAGGACTGCAGATCGGCGAAGGAGTAGGCGCGGCGCAGCTCGTCCTCGGTGGCGTACGGCAGCGTGACGCCGTTGCGCTCGGCGAGCGCGAAGGCCAGCTCGGGTTCCAGCGTGCCCTCGATGTGCAGATGCAGCTCCGCCTTGGGCCACGGACCGGGAGTGGTCGCGGCGCAGGGAGCGGACGGGGGGAGGGACGGGGAGGAAGCCACGCGGTCACACCTGTTCTGCGGTACGGAAAAGCGGCCCGGTACGCGAGGGCCGTCGGCCCGGAGGAGCCGCCGGCCCCGGAGCGGTTGCCGGTCCGGGAGGAGTTTGTTCGTCCAGGCTATCCGCGGTGTGGCCGGGGGCGCCGGGGCGGTACCGCCCCCTGGCCACGGGGATCGCGCCGCGGCTACCGGGAAGGCGCGCGGCTACCGGGAGTGCGCCGTCGTGCCGCGCAGCCAGTCACCGCCGTCGACGGGGGTGCCGGTGGCGCGCAGCCGGGCGGCGAGTGGCTCGGCGGCCAGGTAGACCCAGGCTCGTACGGTCCTGCCGTCCGGGCACTCGGCTTCGGTGACCACCCGCTCGTAGAGGTTTTGCGGGTCACCGGGGGTGTAGTCCTCCAGCCGGTCCAGCGTCGCGCGCACCTCGTCGTAGTCGGCGTCGCGGGGCAGGACGAGAGCGCCGTACACCACCGCGTCCGGGGGTCCGGTGACGGCGTAGGGGTATCCGGGGCCGTCGTAGAGCAGCGCGCCACCGATCCGGGCCGGCTCCTCGCGGGCGGTGCGGCCGCGCAGGGTGCGGGCGTGGTTGGCCTGGCCGGGGCGCAGCGTTCCGTAGACGAAGAACGGCAGCCGCTCGGGCTCGGTGGTCATGGTGGCGCGATCCTCTCCGGGCTCGGTGCTTCTCCTGCCACGATGCCAGGCCCCTGTGGCGCCCCTCACCGGTCAGGCCCCCGGTGCAACCGTCACCGGCCGGTGGGCGTCGCAGCCTGCAGGATCGATCACGACCGGACGTGATCGGATGCGATCGGGGACAGGGGCGGCGGATGCGAGCGCTGATGCGGCGGATATGGGGCGGGGTGCGCCGCGTGCGACTGCCGCGGACCCGGCGCGGATGGCGCCGCGCGTACCAGGTGTCGGTGGCCGCGACGGTGCTCGCCCTGGCGCCCGCGACGTGGATGAACGCCACCGGGGGTCCCCGGGTGCGCACCGTCGCCGACGCGCCCGCCGCGCCGGTCGCCATCGTCTTCGGCGCGGGCCTGTGGAACGGCGAGCCGTCCCCCTACCTCGCCCACCGGCTGGACGCGGCAGCCGAGCTCTACGACCGTGGCACGGTCCGCGCGGTCCTGGTCACCGGCGACAACAGCCGGCGCGACTACGACGAGCCGGACGCGATGCGCGCGTATCTGCTGCGCCACGGCGTCCCGGCCGGGAAGATCGTCAGCGACTACGCGGGCTTCGACACCTGGGACTCCTGCAGCCGCGCCCACCGGATCTTCGGTGTCGACCGGGCGGTACTGGTCAGCCAGGGCTTCCACATCCGGCGTGCGCTGTCGCTGTGCGCGGCGGCCGGCATCGACTCGTACGGGGTCGGGGTGGCCGCCAAACGCGATGTGACCTGGGCGTACGGCGGTGTCCGGGAGATCTTCGCGGCCGGCAAGGCGGCGGCGGACGCGCTGCTGCGACCCGATCCGCACTTCCTCGGGCCGCGCGAGACGGGGGTGGCGGAGGCGCTGCGAGCCGGGGCCGACCCTAAGGACGCGCCCGGCACCGACAGGCGACAGGGATAGGTGCGTCGTATCACTCGACATGTACGGCGATGGTCCGTGCGCACTCCATCGACTCGGCCTGCGCGGTGTCCACCTCCAGGTCGTAGGCCACGCCCTGGTGGACCACATCCGCCTGGGACACGGCCATCCCGATGGTCCGATCGCCTCGTGCGACCTCACGGCCCGCGGCGACCGCACCGTCACACCTGACGCCGACCCACAGCACCCGCAGTCCGCCCAAGGCCTTCTGCCAGCGCTGCTGTGACCCCGCTCCGCCGAGGAAGACCTCGTCGACGATGACCCGGGCTCCCGCACGGGCCATCGCGGCGACCCCCTCGATCCACGCCGCTTCCAGCGTTCGGAACTCCGGCCCGACGATCACCTCGCCGTCCGGAGCGAACTCGATGCCGGCGTCCGACGCCTGCATGGACGCCGGCATCGCCTCGACCAGCGTGTCCGTCCCGAGGGCCAGCCACGGATCCGGCAGGACCGCCTGCAGACACCGCACGATCCCGGACTTCCCCGAGCTGGAACCACCGTTGAGCACGATCACCTGAGTCGTCACCGCGCCACGGTAGAGGCTTCGGGGCGACGCTCGAAGCGAATTTCCCCGAAGCCTGCACCGCGTGCCATGGATTACGAGGACCCGCGGACTACGAGGACCCGCGGACTACAAGACCCCGTGGACTACAAGGACCGTCGATCACGCCTGTGACGCGCGGGTGTAGAGGGCGAGGATCTTGCCCCCGAAGTACGGGCTGTAGGAGATCCGATCGTGGTCGGGGCCCTTGGGGCCGCCGCCGTTGAGGCCGCCGATCAGGCCGATGATCCGGCCGGTCCCGGTCTCCTCGTCGAGGTCGGTGAGCCAGGGGCCGCCCGAGGTTCCCGCGGCGAAGCCTCCGCACTCCATGCGGAGTTGACGGGTACCGGCGAGCCGGGCGCTGCGGGTGTCGCAGCGTACGGCGCGGTCCTCCGGGTCGTTGCGGACCTTGGGGTAGCCGATGACGGTGACGTCGTTGGTGTAACCGGGCGTCGCCGTGAGGAGGTTGCCGCCGGTGACCTCCTCAAGGGAGCGGCCGTCCTCGGCGGGGGCGACGGTGGCGAAGGCGAAGTCGAGGTCGGCCTTGTCGCCGGTGGTGCCGCGTTCGGGGTAGGCGAAGGACTTGGTGATCGCCCAGACGCCGTACGGCTGGGTCTGCGCGCCCGAACGGTACTGCGGGACGAAGGCGGCGCGGGCGCCCGGGTTGCAGTGCCCGGCGGTGAGGATCAGGTTGCGGTGCCGGCTGTGCACCACGCTGGCGGTGCAGTGGTGCGCGCGGGCGTCCTTGTCGACGGAGAACAGCACGCCCACGGACGGGATTCCGTCGAAGTGCCGGGCGGTGGCCGGGGCTTGGGCCGCCGCGGAGTCGCTGGGCCGGTCCGGACTGCCGGACGCGGGCGGGGTGGTGGGCGACGGGCTGGTGGGCGACTGATCCGGCGTGTCCTTGCCGGGCGGGGCGGCGGGCGGCTGGCTCGGCGTGTCCCCTCCGGCCGCGGTGGTGGGCGGCTGGCTCGGCGTCTCCGCTCCGGGCGGGGCGGCGGGCGCCTGACCCGTCGCGTCCTCGCCGTCCGGAGTCGTCGGCGGCTGACTCGGCGTGCCCTCTTCCGGCGGGGCGGCGGGCGACGGCTGGTCCGGGGTGTCGCCGTCGGCCGGGGGAGCCTCGTCGGTCGGGGCCGCGTCGTCGGCCGGGGCCGCGGCGGCCATCCGCTCGGGTGTCCAGTAGGCGGCGGCGTCCCGGCTGCCCAAGACGGGACCGGGGTGCGGCCGGCTGCTGTCCGCGGTGCCCGGGACTCCGTCGGAGGCATGGCCGACCGGGGCGGTGACCAGGCACATGGCCATGCCGAGCGCAGCGGTCGCCGCCCTGGTCCAGCGCCGCCGGGTGCGCCGCACGGGCTCCCCTCGCTCCGCGCCGGCCGGCGCCCCGTCGTGGCCGCCCGGGGCCACGCAGCCGCTACCCGGAGCCACGTTGCCGTTACCTGCCGACCGGTCGCTGTCGCCCGGAGTCATACCGTTGTCCCGTGCCACGTCAGCTCGTCTCCTTTGCGACCCACGACAGGTAGTCGGCGCCGCCGCGAGTGATCGGGGTGGCGATGATCTCGGGGGTGTCATAGTCGTGCGCCTGGAGGAGATGGCCCTCCAGCTCCGCGTAGCGCGCTTGCGTCGTCTTGAAAAGGACCTGCCACTCCCGGCTGGTCTCGACCGCGCCGTCCCAGCGGAACACCGAGGTCACCGGCGCGCTGATCTGCGCACAGGCGGCGAGCCTGGCCGCGATCGCCCCGCGCGCCAGCCGCTCGGCCTTCTCCTCGCTGTCGGTGGTCGTCATGACGGTCAGGAATCCTGTGCCCTGCCCGGCCGATCCGGGCGGTCCGGACGGTTCGCTCAGGGCTGTGGGGTCGGCCACGGTGGCGCATCCTTCGCAGTGGGGGGACATTCGCAGTGGGGGCGGGGGACGCCGGGACGTGTCACGGGGACCGTCCCGGGCCGCATCGTACGGACCACGATGATCATCGCGTAAGTGACGGGCCGCCCCGCACCGGTATGCACCCGGACGCCCGGGGCCGATTCCCCGGTTGCGTCCACCCGCACAACGGCAACGATGGAGAGGGATCCCGCCGAGCCCGCCGCCACGGATGCGAAAGGGCAGCGAAAGGGCAGCATCATGGACGACCTCGCCACACTCACCCGTCACCAACTCGACGACGCCCGGGCCTCCGCCCACGGGCGCAGCGCCCATCTGTTCCTGCACGACGGACCCTTGCGGCAGACCGTGATCGCGCTGATCGCGGGCGTCGCACTGGACGAGCACAACGCGCCACCGGCAGCGAGCCTGCAGGTGCTGCACGGGCGCGTCCGCCTCACCGGGCCCGGCGGCGGCCAGGAGCTGAAGGCGGGTCAGGTCGCCGCGATCCCGCACGAGCGGCACGGCCTGCAGGCCATCGAGGACTCGGCGGTCCTGCTCACGGCCGTGACGGAAGTGCCGGCACGGGCCCACCGGGCGGTCCCGGCGGGGGCGGGGGCGGGAGCGGAGCCACGGACGGGGGCGGCGCGGGGGTAGCCGCTGATCACGCTCCAGCACTTCGGCCTCTGCTCGGCCACCTTCGCCCAGCCACATCGCCCCGGCACCACATCGCCCCGGCACCACATCGATCCAGCCACCACATCGCCCCAGCCACATAGGCTCGATTTTCGAGTATTCACATTTTTCTGAATGTTATGTAGTCTCTGCTGCATGACCAGCCCGAGTACCCGCCCGAGTGCCAGCCAGAGCCCAGGCCCGCGCCCCAAGGTCCAGCTGACCGGGGCGCCGGAGACCCTCCTCGCCACGCTCTACGGCCGCGCCGCGGACAGCCGCTCGAAGCGGCCGATCCTCGGTGACACCATGGCCCTCGACACCGTCCGGCGGCTCGACCACGACTTCCGGAAGATGCGGCTGAACTCCGGCGACGCGGCCGGAGTCGCGCTGCGCGCCCGGCAGTTGGACGTCTGGACGTCCGGCTTCCTCGCGCGGCACGACGAGGCGACGGTGGTGCATCTGGGCTGCGGCCTCGACACCCGCATGCACCGCCTCGCCCCGGGCCCAGGGGTGCGCTGGTTCGACATCGACTTCCCCGAGGTCATAGAGCTGCGCAAACAGCTCTATCCCGAGCGCCCCGGATACACCATGATCCCGTCGTCGGTGACCGACCCGGCCTGGATGGAGCGCATTCCCGCGGACCGGCCGACGATGATCGTGGCCGAGGGACTGCTGATGCATCTGACCGAGGAGGACGGCACGGCGCTGCTGCGGCGGCTGATGGCCCACGCTCCGAGCGGCGAGCTGGCCTTCGACGCCTTCAGCCCGTTCGCCATCCGCACGCAGTGGATCAACAGGATCGTCGTCAAGGCCGGCGCCCGCCTGTACTGGGGCACCGACGCCGCGGGGATCGCCGCACTGAGCCCGCGACTGGAGATCGTCGAGAACGTCAGCGCCCTGGAGGTCCCGGGTGTCGAGAAGCTGCCGGCGGCCTACCGGCTCGGCGCCCGGGCCTGGGCGAAGCTGCCCAAGGTGCGGGACATGGCGCGGATGTACCACTGCCGGTTCTGAGGCCGGGCCCGGCCCGCACCAGCCCCCTTGACCTCAAGTCAACTTCAGGTTCTACGGTGCCGCTCGTACCAGTGACCGTTCAAGGGGGCACCCGACATGACGACCCATCACCTCTCCGACACCGAGCTCGCCGCACAGCCCGCCGCGTACTGGACCGGGCTGGCCTACGAGGCCCTCATCGCGTTCATCCGAGCCCGGCAGGCGGAACTCGGCTTCACCCAGCCCCAGTACTGGCTGCTGCGCAACCTGTCGAAGAACGACATCTCGCCCGACGGCCAGGGCATGACCCTCCCCGAACTCCAGCAGGCCACGAACTCCTACCTTCGCCCCGAGGACGACCTGGAGACCGAGTCGCAGCTCCTGCTGGAGCGCGGCTGGCTCACCCGTGACGCCGAGAAGCGGCTGTGGATCACCGAGGCGGGAGAACAGGCCCGAGCGGACCTCAAGCGGCAGGCGCCGGCCATCCGCGACCGCATCCACCAGGGCATCAGCGACATCGACTACGTCACCGCCCTGAAGGTGCTCCGGCAGATGCTCCGGAACACCGGGAGCCCTCTGGCCTGACCGGCCGATCCCCACTTGGCGACGGCCGGAATGTGTGAGGGTGCTGTCATGAGCGACTCAACACCCCGCACACTCAACGGATTTGCGCAGACCCTGGTCCGGCTGGGCATCGCGACGCAGGAACAGGCAACGGCCGGCCTGGCGGAGGCCGCCGAGATCGGCATGGACCTCGACGAGGAATTCGAGGACACCGACGAGCTGACCTTCCTCGTCGGCGAATGCGGCCTCGGCTTCCAGACGCCCGAAAAGGTGGGTGGTGATCTTGAGGACGGATATGCGGAGCTGCTGACAGAGGCGGCGGCGTGCTCGGGCGGTTCGGTGGTGGTCGACGACGTCGAGCTGGTGAAGGTCGAGAACGAGGACGGGGAGGAGGACGAGTACCTGCACTTCCGGCGCAATGGCCGGTCGATATGGCACAGGACGGAGCACCTCGACGAGGGCACCCGCTACATGGACTGGAATGTCGCCATGGACGCCATCGGCGACCTCGTGCCCGGCAACGACGATCCCCGGGCCTTCTGGCAGCTGGACGAGGATTCCTATGACGCCTGGTGGCTGCTGCTGACACCTGAACAGGCCGAGGGCCTGGAGGAGTTCGGCCTGCCGATGCCGGTGGACCTCGGGAACCGGGTCCGTGACGGGAAGCCCACGGCGGAGCCCGAGACGCCGGAGTGGTACATGGAGGACGACCGCCTGCATGCGAGCGAGGAGTCCCGCCGGGGCCTCGACGAGTGGCTGGCCCCCATGGACGCCGCACTGGACCGGTGGCGGAGCGCCCATCTGCCCGACGACTTCCCCTTCGACTACTCGCCGGACTCGCTCACGGCGCTGGAACGGCTTGTGCTGGACCGCTTCGACGGCCTCGCCGCGCTTGAGGCGGCGGGCGAGGACGAGTTCTTCGAGGGCGCGGTCAGGTACGTCGGTCAGACCGCACTGCGGCGCTGGCCGTGCCGCTGGACGTACCGGCACTCCGACGACGACGCGTCGCCCTTCACCAACGAGCCGCTGATCCGCTCCAACACCCCGGACGGCTTCGGCGGCGGGTTCTCCCCTGATTTCGTCCTGCGGACCCTCGTGAAACGCCGCACGAACCGTGGCATGCGAGAGCGCATGGAATCGATCGGGGAGGGGGTCGAGGACTACCGCAAGGCGCTGCGGGCCCGCACGCGCGGCCGGTAGGCCGTGTCCGCGAGGGCGGTGCCCGACGCGCCGCGGCGGCCACGGTCCCCGCGGGCCGCGGGCCCTGCCCTCAGACCGCCAGCCACTGGTCGTACGCCAGCTTGCACAGCAGGGCGACGACCACGACCACCAGCACCCCGCGGACGAATCCGGCGCCGCGCTTGAGCGCCATCCTCGCGCCGACCATCCCCCCGACGAGGTTGAACAGTGCGAGCAGGGCGCCGAGTTGCCACAGCACGGTGCCCTGGATCGCGAACATGGTCAGTGCGCCGACGTTGGTGCAGACGTTGACGACCTTGGCGGTGGCGGACGAGGTGACCAGGTCCATGTGCAGGACGGCGGCGAGCGCGATGACGAGGAACGCGCCCGTTCCCGGCCCGATCAGGCCGTCGTAGAAGCCGATCCCCAGGCCCGCGACGAGGACGGCCGCCAGCACCCGCCGCCGGGTGACCGGCCCCGACGGCGCGGGGGCGGTCCCGAAGGCCGGGCGGAAGAGGAGGAACGCGAGCACCGCCAGCAGCACCGCCATGATCAGCGGGCGCAGCACCTCGCTGTTGATGCCGGCCGCGAAGAACGCCCCGGCCAGCGAACCGGCGACCGCGGCAAGGCCGATGCGCAGCGCCGTGCGCAGATCGATGGGCGCCTTGCGGACGTAGGTGACCGCGGCGGCGGTGGTGCCCACGATGGCGGTGGACTTGTTGGTGCCCAGGACGTAGGCGGCGGGCGTGTGCGGAAGGCCGACCAGCAGAGCGGGGAGCAGCAGCAGTCCCCCACCGCCGACCACGGCGTCGATCCAGCCCGCCGCGAGCGCGGCCAGGCAGAGCAGGGTCAGGGCGAAGAGCGATATGTCAGGGGGCACCGGGCGATCTTACGAACCGGGCACCGCCCTAGGCTCGGCATTATGAACGCTGAGACCGCCGACGCCTTCGACTCCGACTCCGCCTTCGACCGCGACCGCGACCGCGACCGCGACGTGAGTTTCTCCATCGGCGGGGAGCTTCCGGTCCGGCGGCTGGGTTTCGGGGCCGGCGGGCTCGTCGGGCCGGGTTACTGGGGGCCGCGGTACGACGATCCGCAGCGCGCCGTCGCCCTGCTGCGGCAGGCCGTGGAGCGTGGCGTCACGCTGATCGACACCGCCGACAACTACGGCCCGGACGTGGCCGAGGAGCTGGTGGCGCACGCCCTGCATCCGTACCCGGAGGGGCTGGTGATCGCGACGAAGGGCGGGGTGGTGCGGACCGGCCCCGACGTCTGGCACATCGAGGGACGGCCGGAGCGGCTGCGCGCCATGTGCGAGGCGAGCCTGCGTCGGCTGCGCACCGACGCCATCGACCTCTACCAGTTGCACCGGCTGGACCCGGAGGTGCCGATGGCCGACCAGCTGGGCGCGCTGCGGGAACTCCAGCGGGAGGGCAAGGTCCGGCACATCGGGCTGGACTCCGTCAGCGCGGCGGAGCTGCGGCAGGCCCAGGAGCTGGCACCGATCGCGTCCGTCCAGAACCGCTACAACCTGATGGACCGCGCCTCGGAGGACGTACTGGAGCTGTGCGAGGAGCGCGGCACGGCGTTCCTGCCGTGGTTCCCGTTGGGCAATGGCGCGTTGGCGGGCGGCGCGGGTGCGGCACTGGGTGCGGCGCTCGACGCGGTCGCCGCCCGGCACGGGGCGAGTACCGGGCAGATCGCACTGGCCTGGCTGCTGCACCGCTCCCCCGTGCTGCTGCCCACCCCCGGTACGGGGTCGCCCGCTCACCTCGACGAGAACCTGGCGGCGTCCGGAATCGCGCTGACGGACGCCGACATGGCGGAGCTGAACCGGACGCGTTGACCGGCCGCGTGGACCGGCCGCGCGTGATCGGGTGGTTCCGGGCGGTTCCGGGCGGTTCAGGTACGGCGTGGGTCCCGGCTCTTCGCGACGCGGTGCACCTGGGCGAGCGCGTCGGTCAACTCGACGGCCAGCAGGTGGATTTCGCCGGGCGTCCACCTTCGCCCGTCGAGGATGCGTCGCGACTCGCCGATGAGCTCCAGGGCGAGTTCGAGCTGGGCTTCATCGAGGTCGTCGGCCATCTGGGACACATACCCGGTGCCGTCGCCCACAAGCAGGCAGCGCTTGCCTTCGAGGCTCGACCACGGCAGGAGCCGTGCGGTGTCCTTGGGGTCT
Source organism: Streptomyces sp. NPDC033270 (assembly GCF_055576575.1). Classification (NCBI taxonomy): domain Bacteria; kingdom Bacillati; phylum Actinomycetota; class Actinomycetes; order Kitasatosporales; family Streptomycetaceae; genus Streptomyces; species Streptomyces sp. NPDC033270. The sequence continues at coordinate 99,087 of NZ_JBVIRA010000016.1, read as the reverse complement.
GTCATGGGCCAGTCTCCTGAGATTCGCGTCGGGTAACCGGATGTAGTCATTCGGTCACACGGGCAACGCAACGGGCAATAGAATTGGGGCGGTTGAACCGGCAGCGTTCAATGCTGAGACCTGCCGCGATGCCGACGTGCGCCCACATGACGAGAGGTCACAGCGTTGGACGAGACGACGCCTCCCGAGCATTTGAATCCGCTCCAGCGCTTCGGCCGTGACATCAGACAGGTACGGCTGGCCCGCAAGCTCACGCAGAAGCACCTGGCCAGCGCCACGGGCTACACCAACGGCTACGTCAGCAAGGTCGAGTCCGGGACGTTGCTTCCCAGGCCGAGCATGAAGTTCGCCAAGGGCTGCGACACGGTGTTCGGGACAGGTGAGTTATTCGCGGGGATGCTGCAGCGGATCGAGGAAGGGGATCACCCGAGTTGGTTCGTGCCGTACGCGAACCTGGAAGGGAAGGCCTCGCGGATACTGGACTACTCGACCAATGTGGTGAAGGGCCTTCTGCAGACGGAGGGCTATGCGCGGGCCATTTTCCGCTCGTACTTCTCCCACGAAGAAGACGACGCGATCGAGGGCAAGGTGGCCGCGCGTCTGCGGCGGCGTGAAGTGTTCGAGCGGGACGATCCGCCGTTCCTGTGGACCATCGTGCACGAGGCATGTCTACGAACAGTCGTGGGTGGGGCCGAAGTCATGGCCGAACAGCTTGAGTACCTGCTGACGGCGGCCACATCACCGCGCGTCAAACTCCAAGTCATGCCCTTCTCGGCAGGTGCCCCTGCTGCGTCCACAAGGCCCTTCACTGTGCTGCGATTCACGGACTCCCGCACGGTGCTGTACACGGAGACGCGGGTAGGAGGCAGGATGCACGACTCCGCACAAACGGTCGATGCCGCCCTGGACGACTACGATCTCCTGAGGGCACACGCGTTGTCCCCGGATCAATCAGGGGCTCTGATCAAGACCTTGTTGGAGGAGTACCGCGCATGAGTGGCGACTTGAATCTCGCCGGAGCCGAGTGGGTCAAGTCCTCCTACAGCGACGCCAACGGCGGGGACTGCCTCGAATTCTCCCGCGCCCTCACCGCCCCCCACGGCCTCGTCCCCGTCCGTGACAGCAAGAACCCGGACGGTCCGGCGCTCATTTTTCCCGCGGGTGGGTGGAATGCCTTCGTTACGGCAATCAAGCGCGGGGAGTTCCCCGCCTGAAGGGAGCACCCGTGAACCTCCGCGACGACGCCCGCAGCCTCTCCGACGACCTCGTACGGCTGCGCCGCTCGCTGCACCGGATGCCCGAGACGGGGCTCACCCTCCCCCGTACGCAGGAGGCGGTGCTCGCCGAGCTGGACGGGCTGCCGTTGGAGGTCAGCACCGGCGAACGGCTCAGTTCCGTCACCGCGGTGCTGCGCGGCGGGCGGCCCGGCCCGGTCGTACTGCTGCGGGGGGACATGGACGCGCTGCCGGTCGCCGAACGTACCGGCCTGGACTTCGCCGCCGACAACGACCGGATGCACGCCTGCGGTCATGACCTGCACACCGCGATGCTCGCCGGCGCGGCCAAGCTGCTCAGCGCGCACCGCGACCGGCTCGCGGGCGATGTGCTGTTCATGTTCCAGCCCGGCGAGGAGAGCCACGACGGCGCGCGGCACATGCTGGAGGAGGGGCTGCTGGACGCGGCGGGGCGGCGGCCGGCGGCGGCGTATGCGCTCCATGTGCTGTCCGCGGGCCTGCCCAGCGGCGTCTTCCGCACCCGTGGCGGCCCGGCGCTGGCGGCGTCGAACGTGCTGCGGGTGACCGTGCGCGGCGAGGGCGGGCACGGCTCGATGCCGTTCCGGGCCAAGGACCCGGTGCAGGCGGCGTGTGCGATGGTGACGGCGCTGCAGGCGTGGATCACCCGTACCTTCGACGTCTTCGACCCGGTGGTGCTGACGGTGGGCACGTTCCACGCCGGCACCCAGCAGAACGTCATCCCGGAGACCGCGGTCTTCGAGGCGACCGTCCGCAGCTTCTCGGACGCCGCCCAGGCGCGGGTCAAGGACGGCACGGTGGAGGTGTGCCGGGGCATCGCGGCGGCCTACGGGGTGGGGGTGGACGCGGACTTCGCGGAGGTGTACCCGGTGACCGTCAACGACCACGCGGAGGCGGACTTCGCGGCGGACGCGGTCCGCGAGGTGCTGGGCGAGGAGCGCTTCGCGCCGATGACGCAGCCGCTGGCGGGCGCGGAGGACTTCTCCCGCGTCCTGGCCGAGGTACCGGGCGCGATGATCCTGCTCGGCGCCCCGCCGGCCGGTGCCGACCACGAGCGCAGCCCCAACAACCATTCGCCGCTCGCCGAGTTCGACGATGCGGTGCTGGCGGACGGCGCGACCCTGTACGCGGAGCTGGCGGCGCGGCGGCTGGGCGGGGAGTGAAGCCGGGAGGTGTGCGGACGCCCGGCCCGGGCTCTGCATCGCGGGTGTCGCTCCCTCCCTGTGGCGCGGTTCCTCCCGTGATGCCTTACGGGCGGGTCTGCCGATGGCTTACGGGTAGGTCTGCGCCGTGCGGTGCCGCGGTGTTACTGCGGCACCGTCCCGGTCCCCGGCCGGGCGCCGCCACGTGAAAGGTCCATGCCGGACAAGTCCCCATCGGTCGCCGGTGTTGCGCGCGGGAGCGGGCTGAATTTTTCCGGCCGGAACAGCCGCTGTGAGCTTCGCCCTTCCCGTCGTCGAGGGCCGGCCGAGGAGGGCTTCGGGCCCGGAACCACTATCGGCCGTGGGTACACTCGCCGACCATGTGCGAGGCCAGCAAGCGTAGAAAACGCCAGGAAATACCTCATTCCCAACCCTGTGGAGGAGCTTGTTCCGGGCGTAGAAAGGATGCGCGGACCGGCCCCACCGCGGTCACCGCGTGAGGCGCCGCTCGAATCGGGGCCGGCACGCGCAGTCGCGTGATCCGCGCGGACACTGGCTGCTGCTGATCCTCGTCCTGCCGGTGATGTTCGGCGCCCTGCTCTTCGAGGGCTGGACCTCCCACGAGGTCGACGCCGCGAAGATCCGCAGCGACTGCACCACCCCCGTGCCGCGGGAGGTCGCCAAGGGCGGTCCGGTGCTGCGGCTGGACGGCGGAAGGGCGCAGTCCGCCAGGATGCCCGCCCGTACCGTGGCGCTCACGTACGACGGCGGGCCCGATCCCGTGTGGACCCCGCGTCTGCTGGGGCTGCTGCGCAGGCACCACGCGCACGCCACGTTCTTCCTGCACGGTGCGCAAGCGGCCCAGTACCCGGATCTGGTGCGGCGCATCCGGGCCGAGGGGCACGAGATCGGCTCGAACACCTACACCGGTGCCGTCATGGGGGCGGCCTCGCCCCTGCGGGCCCGGCTGGAGCTGTCGCTGACGCAGAAGGCGCTGGCGGGCACCGCGGGCATCCACACCAACCTGCTCCGGCTGCCGCAGACCACGACGGCGGACACCATGTGCGGCGCCGAGTGGAAGGCGGCGCAGCAGGCCGCGGCCGAGGGCTACACGCTGGTCGCGGCCGACCAGTGGTTCCGCAAGCCTTCGCAGGGCGTGGTGCGGCAGTTCGGCCAGAACGACATCGCCTATCAGGAGACGGCGAAGCTGCTGGGCAACCGGCAGGTCACCAGGTTCACCACCGTGACGGACGGGGCGGACCTCCCCGCCTCCGGCCGGCCGGTGTCCACCGTCGAGCGCTGGCTGGGGACGGGACTGACCTGGGCCAAGGCACTGGGGCACGCGTTCGTCGGCGGGATGACCTGGGTGCTGGCGATCGCGGGCGCGCTGGGGGTGCTGCGACTGCTCATGCTCGTCCTGTTCGCCCGCACGCACGTCAGGCGGCTGACGCGGTTCCGTCCGGGTGCGCCGCGGCTGCGGGAGGTGGTCGAGCCGGTGACGATTCTGGTGCCGGCCTACAACGAGGAGGCCGGCATCGAGTCCACGGTCCGTTCGCTGCTCGCCTCGACACACCCGTATCTGCAGGTCATCGTCATCGACGACGGATCGACGGACAGCACGGCGGACCTCGCCACATGGATCGACGACCCGCGTGTGGAGGTGATCCGGCAGCCCAACGCGGGCAAGGCCGCCGCGCTCAACACCGGTCTGTCGTATGCCCGGCACGACATCGTGGTCATGGTCGACGCGGACACGGTCTTCGAGCCGGACGCCATATACCGCCTGATCCAGCCCCTGGCCCACCCTGCCGTCGGCGCGGTCAGCGGCAACACCAAGGTGGGCAACCGCCGTCGGCTGCTGGGCAGATGGCAGCACCTGGAGTACGTCTTCGGCTTCAACCTCGACCGCCGGATGTTCGAGGTGCTGGAGTGCATGCCGACGGTACCGGGCGCCATCGGCGCCTTCCGCCGGGATGCGCTCATGGGCGTCGGCGGCGTCAGCGAGGACACCCTCGCCGAGGACACCGACCTGACGATGGCCCTGTGGCAGGCGGGCTGGCGGGTGGTCTACGAGGAGTCCGCGATCGCCTGGACGGAGGTCCCGACCTCGCTGAGCCAGCTGTGGCGGCAGCGCTACCGCTGGTGCTACGGCACGCTCCAGGCCATGTGGAAACACCGCGGCGCCGCCGTCGAGGTGGGTCCCGCCGGACGCTTCGGCCGACGGGGGCTGAGCTACCTGACGGTCTTCCAGGTCGCACTGCCCCTGCTCGCGCCGATCGTGGACGTCTTCGCCCTGTACGGGGCGTTCTTCCGCGGCCCGGCGCTCTCGGCCGGGGTGTGGCTCGGTTTCCTCGCGGTCCAACTGGCCTGTGCGGGATACGCCTTGAGGCTGGACGGGGAGCGGCTCAGGGCGCTGTGGGCGATGCCCTTCCAGCTCTTCGTCTACCGGCAGCTGATGTACCTGGTCGTCATCCAGTCCGTGGTGGCGTTCCTGCTCGGCACCCGGTTGAGGTGGCAGCGGATGCACCGCTCGGGCACCGCCGCCCAGCACATCGGGCAGCCGGCCGCGTACCAGAGCCTGACCTCGCGGTGAGCGCGCTGCCACAGCGGGGCGGACCGGGGCATTCTGCCTGCCTCCGGAGCGAAACGGTGCGCTTTTGTGCAGATCCTCAGTGCATTTGGTGAAGGGAAGGTGAGCGTGCAGACTGCCGCCCATGACTGATTGGCTGGGCGGGTCATACGACGGGACTCCATACGGCGACGCGGCGCCGTCGACGCACCTCGGCACCGGCGAGGTCGGTGCCGGTTATGTCGGCACCGGCCGGATCGGCGAGGGGCGGATCAGCAGCGGTCAGGTGTGGAGCCCGGACGGACGGCCGGTCGAGATGTACTCCGCCCCCGTGCAGCCGGCCGGCGGTGCCCCGCCCGTGCCACAGACCACGGCCACCCCGCTCGGGTACGCCCCTCCCCCGGCCCGTCCGCGCGGCGGTGGCGGCCGCGGCCCTTCCAGGGGCCGGGCCCCGGCCGCTCGTCCCACGCGTCGCCGGCGGCTCGCCCGGGCGGCGATCCTGCTGCTCGGCGTGCTGGTCACCGCCTCCGTCGGCACCTACGTGTGGGCCGATACCAGGCTCCACCAGGAAGTCGATCTCGGCAGGATCGCGAACCGTCCGGCGCCGGGCGAGGGCACCAACTACCTCATCGTGGGCTCCGACAGCCGTGCCGGCCTGTCCGGACGGGAGCGGAAGGATCTGCACACGGGGGGTTCGGCCGATGCCGGCCGCCGTACCGACTCGATGATCCTGCTGCACACCGGAGCGCACGGCACCACGATGGTGAGCCTGCCGCGTGACTCCTGGGTGACCGTTCCGGCGTACATCCGCCCCGAGACGGGCAGGCACTACCCCGCGTCGAAGAACAAGCTCAACGCCGCGTTCTCGCTCGGCGGCCCCGAGCTGCTCGTGCGGACCATCGAGAAGAACACGGGGCTGCGCATCGGTCACTACACCGAGATCGGCTTCGCGGGTTTCGTCGGCGTTGTGGACGCGGTCGGCGGGGTGCCGATGTGCCTGGACAGGGACGTCAAGGACGAGAAGTCGGGCGCGGACCTCAGGAAGGGCTGCCACACGCTCGACGGCCGCACCGCGCTCGCCTTCGTCCGCCAGCGCCATCAGGAGGCCCAGGGCGATCTGGGCCGGAGCCGCAACCAGCAGAAGTTCCTCGCGGCGCTCGCCCGCAAGACCGCCGCCCCGGGCACCTTCCTCGATCCCTCCACGGTCTACCCGACCGTGAGCGCGGGGCTGGACACGCTCGTCGTCGACGACGAGACGGGGCTGCCGGATCTCACCTCGCTGTTCGAGGCGATGAAGGGCGTCACGTCCGGTCACGGCAAACAGCTCAACGTCCCCGTCTCGTCCCTCGGTTTCGCCACCCCCAAGGGCAGCGCCGTGAAGTGGGACCAGGCGAAGGCGGAGCGGCTCTTCGACGAGCTGCGCAACGACCGGCCGGTGAGTGCGGTCAACGGTTGACCGCGGGGCGCGGGCGGGGCCGGGCGGCGGGCCTGCCGGCGACCCCGCTGGAGGTGACCGCGGCCGACGTCCTGGCCTGGGACGTCGAGCGCGGCGAACCGCCGTTGCGGGCCGGGTTCACGGACGAGGAGGAGCGGACGCGGCTGTCGCGGGCGGCAGACGGGACGGCCGGTGGGACAGCCGGTGGGACGGCCGGTGGGACGTCGTCTTAGGAGCCTCGTGGGCGCCGGGTTCTTAGAAGCCTCTTAAGCGCCGGGACTATCCAGTCCCCATGACACCCGACGTTCCCCACTCTCCCAACTCCCCCGAGACGACCGGCCGTAGGCGCCCCAACGCCGCCACCCGCGCGCTGGCCGCCTCCCTCGCGCTGACCGCGACCGCCCTCGGCGTCGCCGGATGTGACAGCGCCGCCGCCGGCACCCTGAAGGGCAGCCGCCTCGAACTGCCCGTCGACGGCGGTACCGCCGTCATCGACACCGACTCCCTCGCGGTGACCGCGCGCACCGGCGACGGGCGGCGGATGGTGCTGTCCGAGGCGGCCGGGGCGGCCGGCGGCGGGCTCGGCAAACCGGGGCCGGTGACGCGTACGGCCGACGGTGCGCGCTGGAGCTACCCGGCCAAGGGGCTGAGCGTGACGGCCGGTGCGGAGCGCGGGCGGCTGCGGATCAGGCTGCGTGCGGACCGTGACGGGTCGGTCGGCTGGCCGGTGACCGGCACCGACCGGGCCGCCTCCGCGGTGCAGTTGCCGCGCGGCGAGGGGCTGGACATCCCCGTACGGGACGCGTTCTGGAACTCCGCCGCCGAGAAGGGCGGACTGGCCGGCAGCACGGTCGACGTCGGCGGCGAACTGTCGCTTCCCCTGTGGGGCTACTCCATGGGCGGCGGGGCGGCCGGCTCCGGCACCCGGCACGGCGTCAGCTACCTCACCCCCACCGACATCGGTACCTCGCTGCGCTTCGCCTCCACCGGAGGCCGGCTGCGCGCCACCGCCACGCACGCCTTCGACGCCGGCGAGGGCACCCGCGACTACGAAGTGACCTTCGCCCTCACCGACGGCAACCCGGTCGCGCCCGCCGCCGACTACCGCTCCTACCTCTCCCAGCACGGCCGGCTCGGCAGCCTGCGCACGAAGATCCGGCGGACTCCGGCCACCGCCAAGCTGCTCGGGGCGTTCCACGCCTATGTATGGGGCGATGCCCGTACCGCGGCCGGGATCGAGAAGCTCAAGCGGCTCGGCGTGGACCGGATGTGGCTGGGGTACGACTCCGGGCCGGGTCCGATGAACGCCGCGGCGGTGCGTGCCGCCAAGAAGGCCGGCTATCTCGTCGGGCCGTACGACACCTTCGCCAACGGGCAGGACCCCAAGACGGCGGACAGTCCGACGTCGGTCTGGCCGGGCCGGGTCTACCCGGACTTCTGTGTGCGCAAGGCGGACGGCAGCGCGCAGACCGGGTTCGGGGGCCGGGGCTGCTATCTCAGCTCGCGGGCCTTCGAGAAGGCCGAGCCGGGCAGGCACTACCTCGCCGACCGTACCCGCTCGATGGTCGCCAACGGTGCGGACAGCTACTTCCTCGATGTCGACGCGACGGGTGAGCTCTTCCGCGATCACGGGGCGGGGCACGAGATGACCAAGGCGGGGGACCGGGAGATGCGCCTGGCCCGTATGCGGCGGCTGTCGAAGAGCCTCGTCCTCGGCTCGGAGTCCGCCCAGGCCTGGGCGAACGAGGTGCTGGCGTACGACCACGGGTCGGGCACCCCGGTCGCCGACGGGCTGTGGAAGCTGGAGCGGGACAGGGAGCGGTGGGGCGGCTACTTCCCGGAGAAGGCCCCCAAGGCCTTCTTCAAGCCGGTGCGGCTGCCCGCGGAGCTGGCCAAGGCCATGTACGACCCGAAGTACCGCGTACCGCTGTACGAGACCGCGCTGCACGGCTCCCTGGTCAACGTCGAGCGCTGGGAGCTGTCGTACGAGAAGCTGCCGGACCAGCAGACCACCCGGGCGCTGCTCGCGATGCTCTACAACACCCCGCTCAACCATGTCCTGGACGGGCCGACGCTGACCCGCAACGGCCCGCGGCTGGCCGCGCTGCAGAAGTACTTCTCGCCGCTGCACCGCGCCGCCGGCACCGAGCGCATGACGTCCTTCCGGTGGCTGACCGGCGACCGTACGGTGCAGCGCACGGTCTTCGGCGACGGCACGCTGACCGTCACCGCGAACTTCGGCACCCGGGCACGGGCGGGCCTGCCGGGCGGCTGTGTCGATGCCCGACTGCGTACGGACCGGGCGCCGCGCCGGCTGTGCCCGGCAAGCCTGGGCGGCTGACCCGGGCCGGGGTGGCGGGCCGAGGCGGGCGGTCCCTCACACGGCGGCCGTCCGCGTTCTGAGGGCAGCGTTCCGCCCGGGAAACAGAGCAGATGCGGGCGGGTAACAGCCGGACCGCACGCTGACGAGCATGACCACCACACACCCGCACTCCGACGCCGCACCAGGCACGATCCCCACCATCGCTCTCATAGGCCACGGCATGGTCGGCCAGCGCTTCCTGGAGGAGCTGGCCGACCGCGGTGTCACCGAGCGCGCACGGGTGGTCGTCCTGTGTGAGGAGCCCCGCCCGGCCTATGACCGGGTCCAGCTGACCTCGTACTTCGCCGGCCGGAGCCCGGAGGAGCTGAGCCTTGTCGATCCGGACTTCATGGCCCGGCACGGTATCGAGCTGCACCTCGGCGACCCGGCCACCGCCATCGACCGCACCACCCGCACGGTCACCGCCCGCTCCGGGCTGACCGTCCGCTACGACACGCTGGTGCTGGCCACCGGCTCGTATCCGTTCGTGCCCCCGGTGCCCGGCAAGGACAGCGCGGGCTGCTTCGTCTACCGCACCATCGAGGACCTGCTGGCCATCGAGGAGTACGCCAAGAACTCCCGCACCGGTGTGGTCGTCGGCGGCGGCCTGCTCGGCCTGGAGGCGGCCGGTGCGCTCAAGGGGCTGGGGCTGCGCACCCACATCGTGGAGTTCGCGCCGCGGCTGATGGCGCTGCAGGTCGACGAGGGCGGCGGCCGTGCGCTGCGCCGCACCGTCGAGGAGATGGGCCTGCAGGTGCACACCGGCGTCGGCGGCAAGGAGATCGTCGCGGACGAGGCGGGCACGGTGACCGCCATGGGGCTGTCCGACGACTCCCGCATCGAGACCGACCTGGTGGTCTTCTCCGCCGGCGTCCGCCCCCGCGACCAGCTCGCCCGGGACTGCGGGCTGCCGGTCGGCCAGCGCGGCGGCATCATCATCGACGAGCAGTGCCGGACCGACGACCCCGCGGTGTACGCGATCGGCGAGTGCGCGCTGGCCGTCGACGGCCGGGTGTACGGTCTGGTCGCGCCGGGCTACGACATGGCCCGGGTGACGGCCGGCGCCATCGCGGAGCGGCTCGGCGACGACTCCGGGAAGCTCGCCGGGTTCACCGGCGCCGACCTGTCCACCAAGCTCAAGCTGCTCGGCGTGGACGTCGCCTCGTTCGGCGATGCGCACGGTGCCACCGACGGCTGTCTGGACGTGGTGTACTCCGACGCGCGCAGCGGCGTCTACAAGAAGCTGGTGATCGGCGCCGGCGGCGAGCTGCTGGGCGGGGTGCTGGTCGGCGACGCCGAGGCGTACGGCATGCTGCGCCCGCTGACCGGCACCGTTCCCCCGCTGGCGCCCGAGCAGCTGGTGCTGCCCGCCGGCGCGGGCGCGCCCGCCGCGCTCGGCCCGGACGCGCTGCCCGGCGACGCGGTGATCTGCAGCTGCCACAACGTCACCAAGGACGCCATCCAGGCCTGCGAGACCCTCCCCGAGGTCAAGAAGTGCACCAAGGCGGGCACCGGGTGCGGCAGTTGCGTGAAGCTGATCGGCAAGCTGCTGCCGGACAGCGGCGACCAGAGCCTGTGCGCGTGCTTCCCGCACACCCGCGCCGAGCTGTACGAGATCGTCCGCGTCCGCCGGGTCGCCTCCTACGCCCAGCTGCTCGACGAGCACGGCCGGCAGGAGGCGCGCGGCGGCGAGGGCTGTGAGATCTGCAAGCCGGCGATCGGCTCGGTCATCGCCTCCCTCGCTCCGGCGGTCGGCGCCGACGGCTATGTCCTCCAGGGCGAGCAGGCGGCCCTTCAGGACACCAACGACCACTTCCTCGCCAACCTCCAGAAGAACGGGTCGTACTCGATCGTCCCGCGCATCCCCGGCGGCGAGATCACCCCGGACAAGCTCATCGTCATCGGCGAGGTGGCGCGCGACTTCGGCCTCTACACCAAGATCACCGGAGGTCAGCGGATCGACCTGTTCGGCGCCAGGGTCGATCAACTGCCGGTCATCTGGGCCCGGTTGGTGGACGCCGGCTTCGAGTCGGGGCACGCGTACGGCAAGGCGCTGCGCACCGTGAAGTCGTGCGTCGGCGAGACCTGGTGCCGCTACGGCGTGCAGGACTCGGTCCGTATGGCGATCGATCTGGAGCTGCGCTATCGGGGACTGCGCGCCCCGCACAAGCTGAAGTCCGCGGTCTCGGGGTGTGCGCGGGAGTGCGCGGAGGCCCAGTCCAAGGACTTCGGTGTGATCGCCACGGCGAACGGCTGGAACCTGTACGTGGGCGGCAACGGCGGGGCCACCCCGCGCCATGCGGACCTGCTCGCCCAGGACCTCAGCGACGCCGAACTGATCCGGCTGATCGACCGCTTCCTGATGTTCTACATCCGCACCGCCGACCGCCTGGAGCGCACCTCCACGTGGCTGGAGCGGATCGAGGGCGGCCTCGACCACGTACGCGATGTCGTCGTCCACGACTCCCTGGGGCTGTGCGACGAACTGGAGGCCCTGATGGCCGCCCATGTCACCCACTACCGCGACGAGTGGGCCGAGACCCTCGCCGACCCCGAGCGGCTGGCCCGTTTCGTGTCCTTCGTCAACGCACCCGACGCCCCGGACCCGTCCGTCCGCTTCGTACCGGAGCGCGACCAGGTCAAGCCGGACCTGACGCTGCTGGCCGGGCCGACCTTGGCAGTACGCACTCTGGAAGGGACCTCCGCCTGATGACCACTGCAACCGTTCCCACCGCCACCGCCACCGCGCCCGATGCCGTCACCACGGCCGCCGGCACGGTCGAGGTCCACTGCCCGCAGGGCGACTGGCTCGCGGTCTGCCCGCTGGACGCCCTCACCCCGGGGCGCGGTGTCGCGGCCCTGCTGCCCGACGGCACCCAGGCCGCGCTCTTCGTGGACCGCTCCGGCCAGATCTACGCGATCGGCAACCGCGACCCGTTCACCGGCGCCCAGGTCCTCTCCCGCGGGCTGACGGGCTCCGCCGGTGGCCGCCCGTTCGTGGCGTCGCCGCTGCTCAAGCAGCGCTTCGACCTGGCGACGGGGGAATGCCTGGACGATCCGGAGGTTTCGATTCCGGCGTACCGGGTGCGGGTGCGGGCGGGCGGCTGAGCGGGCGCCGGGCGCACGGATCGGGGAATGCGCAACCTTCCGGTTGCACCTCCTGCTCGACGTGCAACCATTGGGTAGCACGTTCCGAGAAGGGCGAGCGCGACAGCAAGAGCGCGACAGGAGGTCACCCCATGAGCACACAGAGCGCCCACGCCACCGGTGAGGACCGCAACCGAATCGAGCGGGAGATCAGCATCGCCGCACCCGTGGAACGGGTCTGGGCGGTGCTGACCGAGCCCGAGCACGTCGGTTCGTGGTTCGGCCAGGGCGAGCCCACCCCGATCGACCTGCGGCCGGGCGGCATCATGCACCTCGACCACGGCGAGTACGGCCAGTTCCCGACCACCATCGTGAAGGTCGACCCGCCGCACTACTTCTCGTACCGCTGGGCCAGCGCCCACCCCGGCGAGGTGGCGGTCGAGGGCAACTCCACCCTCGTCGAGTTCACCCTCGCGCCGGAGGGCGACGGCACCCGCCTGCGCGTCGTGGAGACCGGCTTCGAGGAGATCGTCATCCCCGAGGAGCGGATCCCGACCGCCGGATACGAGAGCCACTCCGCGGGCTGGTCCGGCCAGGCGGAGAACATCAAGCAGTACGCGGAGCGACTCGCGGCATGACCACGGACGAAGCGGCGGGTGCGGGCCGCGAGCGCGGGGCGGACGCGGACCGGGAGTCCGGCGCGGACGCGGTGGCGGAGGTGTTCGCCGCGCTCGCGGACCCGACCCGCCGCCGGATACTCGACGCCCTCGCCGCGCACGGCGAGGCGACCGCCACGGTCCTCGCGGCCGAACTGCCCGTCAGCCGGCAGGCCATCGTCAAGCACCTGGGAATCCTGGACCGGGCCGGGCTGGTCACCGGCCACCGCGAGGGCCGGGAGGCGCGCTACCGGGTCAGGCCCGAGCAACTCGGGGCCACCGCCCGGTGGATGGACCGGGTGGCCGCCACCTGGGACACCCGACTCGCAGCCATCAAGCGCCTGGCCGAAGGAGGGTGACGCACTGACGGACGGGGCCGCGACGCCGACCTGCACGGCATGGAAAGATCCGGATTCATGTACGAGCAGCAGTCCGCCCCGCAGCACCAGCCGGGGCAGCAGGTCCCTCCGCCCCCGCATCCGTATCAGCAGCCCGCCCAGCAACAGGCGTATCAGCCTTACCAGCAGCAGCCATACCCCCACCAGCAGCCTTACCAGCAGCAGGGGCCGCAGCACCCGTACCAGCAGCAGGCGGGCCCCTACCACCAGCAGGCGGGCCCGTACCAGCAACCCGCTCCGTACCAGCCGCACCCTCCGGTGGCCGCCACCCCGCACATCCCCCGTGAGGCCAACGACATGCGGCGGCTCGGCGCCGTCCTCCTCGACGGGCTGCTCGCCCTGACCGCCGCGCTCCTCACGATGCGCGCCACCGAGCGCGCCGGTCTGCCGGACATGCAGGTCTTCTACGCCACCGTCGGCGCCTGCTTCGGACTCTCGTTCCTCAATCACGTCGTGCTGACGCGCATCGGCGGCGCGAGCATCGGCAAGTTCGCCGTCCGCACCCGCGTGATCCGCGAAACGGACGCCAGCCGTCCGCGGCTGCCGCGGCTGTTCCGCCGGTGGCTGGGCGGCTATCTCTTCGTGCTGGTCTGGATCATCGCCGCCTTCTTCGACATGGCGGAGGGCCCCGAGGACTTCTGCGGCATTCGCCTGGTCCGTTTCCGCGATCTACGGGGAGCCGGAGCCGGTTCGACGCCCGGTCGCTGACGGGGCGCGGCGGGGTTCGGACGGGATGCGGGTGGGATGCGGGTGGGGTATGCGTGGGGTTCAACTGACATGCCTGGCTTGGGAGTTGGCATCCCAGCCCGGACGCGAGTTGATCACCCCATCCCGGACGCCTCGAACACCGCCCGCGCACCGTCGCGATCGATCCGGTCCGCCAGCGCCTGCACCGGCACCGCACCACAGCGCAGCAACCCGCGCTCTCGGGAGCGGCGTACGCCCTGCTCAAGGCGGTGCCACAGCAGCGGGTTCGCGGTGAGCACCCTGGGGTCCAGCTCCACCCGGCCGCCCACCGCGTCGCGCAGCACCAGGCGCGGGGCCACCCCGTCGCTGCGGCGGACGAGGACGAGCAGATCGGTGCGGACCCTGCGGGTGCGCACCGGGCCGCGGGAAGCCAGCCAGTGCTCGCCGGCGGTCACCCGTGGCGGGTAGAGGACCGCGAACAGCACCAACGCGACGGCCGTCCAGCAAAGCGCGCGCCATGGACCGAGGGTCCCGTTGGCGAGGTCGACCAGCAGCATGACGGTGAACAGCCCGGCCGTGCACCAGATCGCCGCTCGCAACTCGGGCAGCCAGGTACGGTCCCGGGCCGGCTCGCGGCGACGCACCGTCGGTGGAGGGATCGCCGGCCGAACACCTCGTCGCCCCTCCCCCGCCGTCCGTCCGGCCGCGGCCCTTCCCGGTCCCATCCGCCCCGCCGCGGCCCTTCCCAGTCCCATCCGCCCCGTCGCATCCGTCTCACCCATCCCTCCATCACCGGCCCTGTCAGCCCTTTCGGCCCCGCCATCCCCGCCATCCCCGCCATCCCCGCCATCGCCGTCGTCCCCGTCGTCCCTCGTGAAATCGGGCCCCAGGCCACGTCGCCGTCCCATGCGTTGAAGCTAGAGCGGCGCCCCGGGGCGGCCGGGGGCGTTTGCACGGCGCTGACGCGGCCCCCTCGAACCTTGACGCGGCGATGACGCGACGTTGACGCGGACGCCCAAAAGCGGCCACCGCGTACGCGAAAACCGGCCGCCTGCCCCGGCGGCGCGACCCGGGAACGCCCGCCTCCCCGTCAAGAACGCGTGAAGATCGCCCTTTCGCCCGCCAAGGGGCCGCCAAGGCCCGCAGACGGTGGCCGCCGCGGCCCGCACGCTGACCTGGTCCAGCACAGCGCCACAGTGCCGTACCGAGATACGGCCACCGTGCCGTACGGAGGTACGACGAAAGATGTCCATGGTGTCCCAGCCCGATAGGCGGCCCGAAGAACCGCCGGATACCGTCACCGGCGCGGTCACCACCCGGTCCGGCGGCCCGCACAAGGCCGCCACCGGCCCCGAAGGCGCCCAGGGCCCCGAGCCCGACGCCCGCCACCGCCTCACCTCCCTGCAGGGACTCGCCGCCCTCTCGCTGGACGCCATGGCGTCGGTCGCCTACGGCCCCGAGTCGATCGTGCTGGTCCTGGCCGCGGCGGGCGGCTACGGCCTGGGCTTCACACTGCCGGTCACGCTCGCGATCGCCGCGCTGCTCGCCGTCCTGGTCGCGTCGTACCGCCAGGTGATCGCCGCCTATCCCCACGGCGGCGGCTCCTACGCGGTCGCCCAGGCCCACCTCGGCCGCCGTACGGCACTGGTCGCCGCGGCCTCCCTCATCCTCGACTACGTCCTGAACGTGGCGGTCTCGGTGACCGCCGGCGTCGCGGCGCTGACGTCCGCCTTCCCCGCGCTCTACGAGGACCGCGTCTGGATCTGCCTGGCGGTCCTCGTCCTGATCACCGGCATCAACCTGCGCGGGATCGTCGACTCGGCGAAGGCGTTCATCGCGCCCACCGCGGTCTTCATCGGCTCCATCCTGGCGATGGTCGTCGTCGGTCTCCTCCGCGACGCGCCCGCCTCCACCGTCACCGCCGACGGCCATGCCTCGGTCCTGTCGGACAACGCCACCACGGTCGGGGCCCTGCTGCTGCTCAAGGCGTTCGCGTCCGGCTGCTCGGCGCTGACCGGTGTGGAAGCAGTCGCGAACGCGGTGCCGTCTTTCCGCGCCCCGGCCGCCAAGCGCGCCCAGCGCACCGAGGTCGCGCTCGGTGCGCTGCTCGGCGTGATGCTGATCGGCCTGTCCGTCCTCATCGGCCGCTTCCACCTCCAGCCGGTCGAGGGCGTCACGGTCCTCGCCCAGCTCGCGGACGCCTCGCTCGGCCACAACTGGGCGTTCTACGTCGTCCAGTTCGCCACCATGGTGCTGCTCGCGCTGGCCGCGAACACCTCCTTCGGCGGCCTCCCCGTCCTGATGGGCCTGCTCGCCCGGGACAACTTCCTGCCGCACGTCTTCGGCCTGAAGGCGGACCGCCAGGTCCACCGCCACGGTGTGCTGGCCCTCGCCGCCGTCGCCGCGGTCCTCCTGGTCTTCTCCGGTGGCGACGTCAACACCCTCGTCCCGCTCTTCGCCATCGGCGTCTTCGTCGGCTTCACCATCTGCCAGGTCGGCATGGTCCGGCACTGGCGCCTCGAACGCTCGCCGGGCTGGCGGGGCAAGGCCCTGCTGAACGGTTTCGGCGCGCTGCTCACCGGCGTCTCGGCCGTCGTCGTGACCGCGACGAAGTTCACCGAGGGCGCCTGGCTCATCGTCGTCGCGCTGCCGCTGCTGGTCCTCGCCTTCGAAGCGGTGCACCGCGCCTACGGCCGGATCGGCGAGCGCCTGGGCCTGGGCCGGGTCCCCGAGCCGCCGCGCCGCGCCCACTCCCTGGTCATCGTTCCCGTTTCGCATCTGTCCCGGCTGACCTGTGAGGCGCTGAACGCGGCGGTGTCCCTGGGCGACGAGGTGGTCGCGGTCACCGTCACCTACGACACCCCCGAGGACCGCCCGGCCGCCGAGGCACTGCGCCGCGACTGGGAGCTGTGGAACCCCGGCGTGGAACTCCTCGAACTGCCCTCCGCCACCCGCTCCATAGGCCGCCCGATAGCCGGCTACGTCACCGACCTGACGGCCCAGCGACCCGGCACCCGCATCACCGTCCTGATCCCGGAGGCCGAACCCGCCCACCTGTGGCAGCGCCTGCTGCAGAACCAGCGCGGGGCGGTCGTCGCCCACGCGATCCGCCGGGACACCGACGCGGTCATCTGCCGGCTGCGGTTCCGCCTGGAGGCGGCCGGGCGGGTGTAGGACGAGCAGGGTCGGCCGCGGCCGCATGTGGGAGCGGCCGATTGTCGGTGGCGCGCCCTACCGTTGGGTCATGGAAGCCACCGATGCCGCCGACGCCGCCGATGCCCCCATGGGTTACGAGGAGCACTGCGCCGAAATCGCCGCCGAGGCCGGACTGCTGAGCTCCTGCCTCGACGAGCGCACGGATCTGAGCACGTCCGTGCCCTCCTGCCCCGACTGGACCCTCGCCCAGCTGCTCCGGCATCTGGGCGAGGCCCATCGCTGGGTCGAGGAGATCGTCCGCACCCGGGCCTCACAGCCACCGCCCGACACCGCGCTGCGCGTCCTTCCGCGCGAGTCCGACCGGAGCCCGCAGGAGTTCGCCGGCTGGCTCACCGAGGGCACCGAACGCCTCGCCCGCACCCTGCGTAGCGCCGGCCCCGACGCCCGTATCTGGACCCCGCTCCCGTCCGGCAGCCCGGCCTTCTTCGCCCGCCGGATGGCCCACGAAACGGTCATCCACCGGGCCGACGCGACCCTGGCCCTCGGCGCGCACTTCACCGTCGACCAGCGCATCGCCCTCGACGCCCTCGACGAGTGGATGGAACTGGGCTCGCTCCCCGAGATGTTCGACTACCACCCTGACCGGCGCGCTCTCCTCGGCCCCGGCCGCACGCTCCACTTCCACGCCACGGACACCCCTCCGGAGGCCGCCGCCCACTGGCTCGTCGACCTCACCGGCGACACCCTGGCCTGGCGCCGCGCCCAGGAGCCGGCCGCGGTCTCCGTCAGCGCACCGCTGACGGACCTGCTGCTGCTCATCTACGGCCGCCGCTCCGCCGACGAGCAGACCTTCGAGGTGGTGGGCGATGCGGACCTGCTGGAGTTCTGGCTGTCGCTGGTCAACTTCGGATAACTGGCCACATCCAGACATCTGGCCACATCCAGATATCTGGCCGACTTCGGACAGGCACCGTCTTGGGACAGTCCCGTCTTGGGACAGCCGCCGACGTGGGACAGCCGCCGCCTTCGGACAGGCGAAGCCCTCACCGGCCCCTCCCCCTCCCCCTCCCCCTCCACCCTCACCCCCACCCTCAGGCGAACCAATCCGGCCGCCCACGCGTGAGTTAGGTTGACGGTCACCGACAGAATCAGCACCAAGGGAGACGCACCATGACCGATTCCGACCAGACGGGCAGCCAGCCTCCCGGTCTGCCGCCCACGCCTCCCCCGCTCCCCCCGGAGCCGGTGGACGCCGGACCGCGTCCGGTGCCGACGAACGAGGCCGAGGCACTGGAGATCGGTCGGCAGCACTTCCCCGAGGTCGGTTCGCCCGGTGGCCCCGCCGGCCTGTTCGTTCACGAATTCGATCTCGGCTACCTGGTGTTCGCCAGCTGGCCGCCGCCCGAGGACCCCACCGCCCCGCCGGCCGACCCCGGGGGAAGCCAGGTCGCCATCAACAAGACCAACGGCGACGTGACATTCCTGCCCAATTTCCCCCCGGAGGCGGCAGTGGAGCTCTACCACCGCTTCTACCGCCCAAGCGAGGCCTGAGCGCGCCTCCTGGGCAACGGCCGGCGCCTGGTGAGCTGTCATTGCCGCCGGTTAAGCTTTGGCTTGAATATCTCATTGGGTAACCATTACGAGCACGGGGGACGTTGTGGCTGGCGCTGGTGGGTTCCAGACCAATGTGGAAGGCCTCAAGGCCGAGGGCACGAACTTCGTCAAGCTCGGCGAGGACTTCGACTCTTCGGTGGCGCGGCTCATGGACGGCCTGAGCGCGTTGGGTGCGGGGCCGCCGAGCAAGCCCCCGGAGGGGCCGCCGCCGGAGAAGAAGTCGTTCGGTGAGCAGTTCATGAGCGGTCTGACGTCGTTCGCCAGCAAGGCCGACGCTCCTCCGTGGGGGGACGACGAGATCGGCGAGAAGTTCGGCGTCGTCTACGAGGGCGTCCGCGACGGCATGTACGAATCGATGGGTCACCTCGCCGCCAAGTTCCAGGAGATCGGCAAGGCACTGACCTCGATGTCCAAGAACCACGCGGAGAACGAGGACTTCAACGACTCGCTGATGAAACAGCACGTCGAGAACAAGCGGGCCTGGCAGGACCCGACGAAGGACCAGAGCGCGGTCCGTGTCTCCTGGAGACCGGCCAGCAGCTGAGGCCACACGTCGGCCCCAGGGGCTCCGACCTCATGAGGTCGCCCCCAGGGTTTCGGTCCCAAGGGTCCTGATCTCCAGGGTTCTGACCCAGGGCTTCCGTTCTCCACGGTGTTGGCTCAGCAACCAGCCCTTCCGCACGCCCTGCGTCCGTATCACGCCTGATTGCACTTTTTTCACGGGGGAGTTCCACCTTGTCTCTCATGCTGCCGGATCCTCTTGAGTGGGTCCTGGACATGCTCGGCTTCAACTGGCCGCATGCCGACGAGGACAAGCTGATGGAGTGTGCGCAGGTCTGGCGCACGTTCGCGGCGGAGGTCCAGGGGCATGCGGCGCAGGGCAACAGCTATGCGAGCAATGTTCTGAGCGAGAACTCCGGCGACGCCATCGAGGGGTTCAGCAAGACGTGGGAGAAGTTCTCCGGCGGTTCCGGTTACCTCAACGACGCCGCGCAGGCGGCCGAGGTCATCGCGTTCACGCTGGAGGCCGCGGCGATGCTGGTCATCGGCATGAAGGTGGCGGTGATCGTCCAGTTGGCGATCCTGGCCGCCGAGATCATCGCCGCGCAGGCCGCCGCTCCGTTCACGCTGGGTCTGTCGGAGATCGGTGGCGCGGCCGCGACGCTGGCCACGCGGGAGATGGTCCGCCGGATCCTGAAGGAGGTGGCCAAGCAGCTCCTGGACGCGATCATGGAGGCCGCCAAGGAGCCGGTGATCTCCGCGCTGGAGGCGATGGCCTCCGACCTCATAGCCCAGACCGTCAACCAGAACTTCGGCGCTCAGAAGGGCTACGACCTCGGCCGCACCGGCAAGGCGGGTCGGAAGGCCGCCGAGGACGCCGTCGACAACATGGGCGAGTCCCTGGGCGAGGGTCTGCGTGACGGCGCCGGCGGCCGCGCGGGCCGGCGGGCCCGCCAGGGCTTGGACTCCGCCGCCGGTCACGGCAGTGACGGCGGGGACGGCGGCGACGGCGGCGGTTCCGGCGACGGCGGCTCCAGCGGCTCGGGGAGCGGTTCCGGAAGCGGGTCGGGGTCGAACAGCGGGTCGGGCTCGGGCTCGGGCAGCGGCTCGGGTTCGGGGTCGGGGAGTGGCTCCGACGGCGGGGGCTCCGGCAGCGGCTCGGGTTCCGGTTCGGGCTCGGGCTCCGGATCGGGCTCCGGCTCCGATTCCGGCTCTGGTTCGGGCTCGGGCTCGGGTTCCGGCGGTACCTCCAACGGCTCCGGTGGCAGCGACAGCGGCGGCGGCAACAGTGCAGGTGGTGGCAACCGCAGCGGCTCCGACGGCGGCGGCTCCACCAGCCACACCCCCCGCGCCTCGGACAACACGGGCGCCACCGACGGCCCCAGCTCCAACGGCCGCAACGGTGCCGACTCCGGCGGCACGGGCACCGACCCGTCCTCCTCCCACACCCCCTCCAACGACTCAGGCTCCGCCCCTCCCCGCGACGTCCCCGACTCCCAGCCCCTCCCGCCGCCAGACCAGCGCTCCCCCTTCGACGAGGGCTACCGAGGCGGCAACGACAGCCCCTACTCGAACTCCCCCGACTCCGGCTCCACCCCGGACTCGAGCAACACCCGCGACTCGGGCCCCACTCCGGACAACTCACGCCCGGACACCTCCCGCCCGGACACAGACGGCATCAGCACCCAGCCGACGCCCGACAACACCCCGGACTCGGCACGCCCGGACTCCGACCCGATCAGCACCCAGCCGACACCGGACCACACCCCGGACTCGGCACGCCCGGACTCCGACCCGGTCAGCACCCAGCCAGCCCGGGACAACACCCCGGACTTCGCGCGCCCGGATCGCCCGGATGCGGACCCGATCAGCACCCAGCCCGCACCGGACACCACCCCTGACGGCGCCCGCCCCACCCCCACCCCGGACCCCGTCAGCACCCAGCCCGCACCGGACTCCGCACCCCACGACGGCGGTCCCTCGCGCCCTGACGCGCCTCAGCCCGTACCGACCCCCTCGCCGACCCCGGATCCCTCACCCACCCCGGACCCCATAGCCGGCAACCCGCCCTCCTACGGCGACAACTCCCACGACGCCAGCGGCAACGGCAACAACAACGGGGACAACACCAACAACAGTGGCAGTGGTGGCCGCGCCTCCATGCCGCACGTCGGCACACCACCCCAGGGCGCACCCGTCCAGCACACCCCCTCCTCCGGCCAGCCCGTCCAGCAGCGCGACCCCGCCCCCGGCGACCCCATGCCCACACTGGACGACTCGGACGACACCACCGTCTCCACCCAGTCCGCCGGCACCGCCACCCTCCCCCCACCCACCCAACACACCACCGACCCCACGGCAAACACCCCCAACACCCCCTCCACCCCCCAACAGGGCCAGCAACCCAACACCCCCCAGAGCTCCGGCCCAATGATGGGCGGCATCCCACCCCAGGGCGGCGGCACCACAACCCCGAACGGCGCCCCACCCCGCAACGGCGCACCCAGCAACACCACCCCCTCCCCGGGCACCAACCGCCGTCCCGACGGCTCCCAGGCCATCCGCGACGTCACCCAGCAGCGTCAGCCTGAACGCCCCGCCTACAACCCCCGCCTGGACGGCCCCCGCCGCGACGCGCCCACCACGCCTCCCGGCAACAACCGCCGCCCCGACGGCTCCCAGATCGTCCAGGACCACACCCAACAGCCCACCCCCGAGCGTCCCCCGCACAACCCCCGCCTCGACGGCCCCGCCCGCAACGACGAATCCGGACGGCCCGACGGCGCCCGCCCGGACAGCACTCGGCCCGACTCGACGCGCCCCGACGGCACTCCGGACAGCACCCGGCCCGACGGCACTCGCCCCGACGGCAACCGTCCGGACAACCGGCAGCACCCCCAGCAGGACGCATCCACCCCACGCCCCGACGGGAACCGGCCCGACGGCAACCGTCCGGAGGGCACCCGGCCCGACGGCACTCGCCCGGATGCGACCCGCCCCGACGGCGCCCAGCCCAACGCACCACGCCCGGACGCAGCACGCCCCGACGCGACACGTCCCGACAGCGCCCGCCCTGACGCGTCACGCCCCGACGGGACGCCACAGTCCGCCGCCCCCAGCCGTACGGACCGGCCGCAGAGCGACGCCCCTGCCCAGGTGCCGTCGCAGCCCGGCGCCCAGGCACCCACGCGCCCTGGTGCCCCGACCCCCAACACGCCGAACCCGAACGTCCCGCACCAGAACCAGCAGCCGCAGCACCAGCAGCCCGCCCCACAGCAGCAGCCGACGCAGCAGCAACAGCCGACCCAGCAACAGACACCCCAGCAACAGACCCCGCAACAACAGCCCCAACAGCAGCAGCCGGGTCCGTACGTCCAACAGCCGGCCCCCCACCAGCAGCCCGCGCCGCAGCAGCAAAACCAGAACCCTCAGCAGACCCAGCCCGCCCCGCACCAACAGCAGCAAGCACAGCACCAGCCACCGGTCGCACAGCCCCAGAACC
Organism: Streptomyces sp. NPDC033270; assembly: GCF_055576575.1. Taxonomy (NCBI): domain Bacteria; kingdom Bacillati; phylum Actinomycetota; class Actinomycetes; order Kitasatosporales; family Streptomycetaceae; genus Streptomyces; species Streptomyces sp. NPDC033270. The sequence goes on along the minus strand of NZ_JBVIRA010000016.1, from coordinate 76,725 downwards.
TCCGCAGCCACAACGACGTACGGCTCGGCCTCAACGTCCAGCCGGGTGGCCTGTACTCGCCGTTCCCGCACGACCAGCAAGCACTGCTGAACAACTTCCCGCGGAACCCGGACGGCACCCCGCGGGCGTTCAACGACCCGTTCCAGCCGTGGGCCCAGCTCCAGAACGACGGCGGCCCCACCGTCTACGGCCGCTCCAACAACTGCGCCGACTGCACCCGCTCCTTCATGGAGTCCTGGTACGGCAACCCGCAGGTGTCCGCTCCGCGCACCTTCGACCCGGACGGCAAGGGCGGCATCGACCGCGCGTCCGGCGAGAACAACGGCACCGCCAACATCGAGCAGTACACCGGCGCCAAGTTCCGCAACTCCGGCCAGAACGCCAAGGACGGCTACGCCCAGATCGCCGACGATCTGCGCCAGGCCGGCCCCGGCGCCGCAGCTGCGGTACTGGTCACCTGGCCCAACGGCGGTGCCCACGTCTTCAACGCGGTCAACCACAACGGCAAGGTCGTCTGGGTCGACAGCCAGACCGGCACGATCAGCGACCAGCCCATCAACACCCAGGCCAAGAACGTCTGGCACCTCGTCACCGACGCCAACCGCCAGCCCTTCGACCCCGCCACGGCCCAGCACCAGACCCCCCAGCAACAGTCCCCCCAAAACCAGCAACAGCCCCAGAACCAGCAGTCCCAGCAGCAAGCCCAGGCACAGCAGCAAGCACAAACCCAGCAGCAGGCCCAGGCTCAAGCACAAGCGCACGCCCAGGCCCAGGCCCAGGCCCAGGCACAGGCACAGGCACAGGCACAGCAACAGGCACAGGCACACGCCCAACAGCAGGCCCAAGCCCAGGCCCAGGCACACGCCCAACAGCAGGCACAAGCACACGCCCAGGCACACGCCCAACAGCAGGCACAAGCACACGCCCAACAGCAGGCCCAGCAACAGGCACAACAGCAAGCTCAGGCTCAGGCACAAGCACAGCAACAGGCCCAAGCCCACGCACAGCAGCAGGCCCAGGCCCAGCAACACGCTCAGGCACAGCAGGCCCAGCACGCCCAGCAGCAAAACCCCTACCAGCAGCCCCACCAACAACAGCCGGGCCCCTACACCCAGCAGCCCCACCAGCAGCCCGCGCCGCAGCACCAACAGCCCAACCCGTACGCCCAGCAACAGCAGCAGCCGAGCCCGTACGCCCAGCAGCAGCCCGGCCCGCACCAGCAGCAGTCCCCCTACACCCAGCAGCCCGGCCCGTACCAACAGCAGCAGAACCCGTACGCCCAGCAGCCCCACCAACAGCAACAGCCGCAGCAGCAGCCCGGGCCGTACTCACAACAGCCCCACCAGCAACAGCCGGGCCCATACACCCAGCAACCCCACCAGCAGCCGGCCCCGCAGCACCAACAGCCCAACCCGTACGCCCAGCAACAGCAACCGAACCCGTACCAACAGCAGCCGAGCCCGTACGCGCAACAGCCCCACCAGCAGAGCCCGTACGTCCAGCCGCAGCACCAGCAAAGCCCCTACGCCCAGCCGCCGCATCAGCAGCAGCCCGGGCCGTACCAACAGCAGCAGCCGGGCCCGTACGCCCAGCAGCCCCACCAGCAGCCCCCGAACAGCAACCCGTACCAGCAACAGGCGCCGTACAACCCCCAGAACCCGCAACACCCGGCAGCAGCGCCCCACACCGCCGCCGGCAGTTCACCGACCCCGGACACCGATCGCCCGAACGACCGGACCGAGCCGGACGCGACCGACACCGCCCAGCGCCCCGACCACACCGACAACAAGGACCAGGGCGAGCACACCCCTGCCTCCGAGACCCGTAACCGTGAACGTCCGGGCGGTCTCGAAGGCCCCACCGACGCACACCAGCAGCACGTCGAGAACTCCATCCCCCGGGACGACGACGGCGTACCCCAACGCCACCCCGACCCCGACGACGGCAACTGGGTCGACTCCATCAACGACCCCGGCCCCGACGCCCCCGGCCGCAACAACAACTGCGTCGACGCCGCCCTCGCCACCGCCGACACCTACTCCGGCAACCCCACCGCCGCCGCCCACCGCACCCCCGACACCCACCCCGACGGCACCCCCTCCGACCGCGGCGAGAACAACGGCCGCGACCGCATCGAAAACACCCTCGGCGCCCGCTTCCACGACTACGGCAACGGCAACGACGCCTTCCACCACCTCGAAAACGACCTCCACGACGCCGGCCACGGCTCCCAAGCCGTCATCATCACCCAGGACAGCAACGGCCGCGCCCACGCCTGGAACGTCGTCAATCACAACGGCAACATCACCTACGTCGACGCCCAGACCGGCCAACGCAGCAACACACCCCTCCACGACGGCACCAACGGCGTCCACGCCATCCCCCTCGACCCCAACCGCCGACCCACCACCAGTAGCGGAACTCCGACGCTTCCCGGCGCCGATGGCACCCGCCGGCCGCCCGCCGAGCCGGCAGGGAAGCACAAATCGGATGAGACATCGGACGAGAAAGAAAAGCCCGCACCCAAAAAGAAGAAGACTCGTCCGGCGAAGGAGACCCGTGAGGCGATGCAGCAGCCTCTCGACTCCCAGCAGGCGGAAGGCACTCCCGGCTACGAGCAAGAGCAAGGGCCGGACCACACCGTGCAAGGCATGCTCGGGGACGAGGCCCAGCAACGCCTCCGTGTGACGCACGTCGTGCGCCAGGTGAACTGGGACAGGGTCCTCGGCAACCTGGACGGCTGGGCGGAGCGTGACGCGGAGACGGGCAAATCGCCACTGGAGAACGTCTTTGATCACATCCGTGAAAACGGACGGATCAGCGAAAACGACCTGGGCAACCTGTTGGGCGACAAGTACAAGGGGCTGAAGCAGCATGAGCGGCTTGCCACCGTTTCCTGTCTCGCCCGGATGAGCTACGACTATCACGCACAGCACACCGAGATAGCCGGGCACAACATCAACCCGGAGGGGCTCCAGCATCACAAGGACCACAAGCCGGGCGAAAAGAAAATTAATGACACCCGGGGCCGGGTGATCGAATATGTGGCTCAGAAGAATGTTCCGGAACCCGACGATATGACGCCGGAGGAAGCCAAGAAATATCGGCGCGACCTCCGAACAGAGCGGGACCGCATCAAGAACATTCTGGATGCCAAGATGCCGGACACGGCAGCTCTGCCAGACTTCTCGGGACGGAATTACGCAGTATACGAAGTCACCGAGGTCGACGGCGACGGCAAAACGAAGGACGTACACTTCATTATCGGATCTTCCGTGCCCGCCGGTGAAGGAGTACCGAACCCAGACCACTCGGAGCCTGCCGCGGGCGAGGGTCTACGTGAACTCGACGGCGAGAAGTTCAAGCGTACGGCTATGTTCACCGAATACGAGCCGTGTGGCAATGCAGGCGACCTCGGTGGTGCGGCGTGCGCTCACTACATCAGCGAAAACCTGGACCGTCAGAAGGGTGATCCGCGCGTCCCGCACGGCGAAATGAAAAAGCAGGGCCTGCTGACCACTCCAGAGAAGAAAAGCCCCATGGAGGTTTCGTACGGAACCAGCTACCGCTACGGAGAGTTCGCCGAGGGCGAGACGACAAAGGAAGCCCAAGACGCACTCAAGCAGCAGTGGAAAGACGATATGGACCGCGTCCGCGGCGAGTTGCTGCGTATATGGCTCAAGGTGCACGCATAGCCAACCCCGTAGTACCGTGCCGCTCGCATCACCACCCCCATGCATCTCGCGAACGATCGGAGTGAAGTGCCGTGTCCCGGAGCGCCGTCGTCACCCGCCTGACAGAGTGGCTGCAGGAGCCGGGGCGGCACCACCTCAAGCTCCCCGTCACCGGCCCGGTCGGCTCCGGAAAGACCTCCTGTCTTCGCCAGGCGGAGGAGGCTGTCCGAGAAATCAGCCCGGACTCCTCCCTGTATGTCGACTGCCGTGGTCTGTCGGCCGATGAAGTGGCTACGCGAATGATCGGCCACTGGGGATTCGACGAGCGGAGCCTCCGTACCCGCAACACCCCGCTGGCCGACGCGTTCGCGGACTGGACGCACGGCAAGGAAAAGGCCGTCGTTCTCTTCGCGAATGTTCAGTGGGCGGGCGTGACGGCCACGTCAGCAGAGCCCGAACGCGTGCTCAACCACGTCATCGTTCCACTTCTTCGCAGCACCAAGTGCCCGGTCGCCGTCCTCTTCGAAGTGGACCAGGAACAGGTACGGGCACCGCTGCCGTCGGGCCTTGAAGTGGAGATTCCTCGGTCGCTCGAAGCGCCGGCCACTTCCGAACCGCCGTTGGGTGAATCCCTCGCCAGATTCCCGCAGTTGCGCGCTTTGGCCGCCGCCGAGACCCGGGATGTCCCGCTTCAGGCCTGGTCCGCTCTCTGCGCTCCGCTCGGCCTTCAAGGTGCTCTTGCCGACCTGCAGAACGCGGTGAGCGCCCTGCCACACCTCCTGACGTCGCGGTCCGACAATGCAGGAACAGAGCGCGTTGGATTTCACGCGGACGGCGTGCGCCAGCTTCTTCGTACCGACATGCCGCTCACCGAGACGGAGCAGGTAAGCATCGTCGACGCCCTGCTCGACCACTCACTCCGCCGCAACGACATTCCCGAACCCTGGCGTGCACAAGGCCCAGTGGCGGAGTACGCGTCCCACGCACTCCCTCTCCACTGCGCGGCGGCCGGTGTACTGGCCGATCTTTCGCAGGATCCACGCTTTCTCGCGAATGTCGACCGGCACGCGCTGCTCACCGGACTTTCCCTCACCTACCCCGACGGAATCCCGACAGGACTCCCGGCTTCGGATGCCCACTATCTCGAGGCAGCCGGCGTCGAGCCCGCCACCCACGAGGAGTGGCTCTCCTGGCTCCACTGGGCATCGCTGAACCGCGGTGCCACGGAATTCGCCGAGGAACTGTCGCACGCGGCCGGTGAACTTCCGTGGCTGACCCGCTGGTCCCGCTGGCGGCCGTACGGCCTCTTCGGCTCGTCACCTCGGCACGACGCCGCGAAGGCGGAGGAACTCGTCGTCGGTGTCGCCAACGGCGTCGACGTGGTCGCCAGTCAGCTGGAGATCGACGAGGACGAACTAGAGAACACGGTGGATCCCGACGCGGACTGGTACGCCGTCGAAAGGCTCTGGAGCCTCGATGAGGGAGTCCCTCTGGGTGGCGCTGTACAGGTTCAACTGCACTACGACGACGACACCGACATCGACCAGGCGAGCGGTCGGGCGTTCGAACCGGTCGAAGAGCCGGACGATGAGGAACAGACGCCGGCGCCGAGAGCCCCGTCATCCAGCACGTGTCTGGTCAAAGCAGCCGACGGAGTGCAGGTCCATGGTGGCTCCGGAGGCATCTATGCCCTCCGCGTTTCCGATCCGACTCGTGTGACGTCCAAGCCTCGATGGCGTAGCCGCCCCCTGCTCACCACGCATAACGCCTCCGCGGTGTGGCCTATGCCCGGCGTGCTGCGAGCCGACGCCCCACCTGCACGATCTTGGTACGAGAGCGCGTTCGGCCAAGGCGCATGTCATGCCGTGCCCCGCAGCGGGCTGCCGGACGGCCTCGTACACGCCGACACCGTACGATTCCTGACCGAGGTCGGCCTCCCAGCTCTTGGCGACGAGTTCCGATACCTCGCCTTTGCGCCGTCGCCCGCGATGGCAGAAGTCGCCCGACCGTCCGTCCTTCCCGTCGCCGCCGGCCCCGGCCCCTTCTTCGATATCGGCAGATGGGTCAGGGGGAAACTGCTGCTGAACGGCACATCAGGCCAACTCTTCGTCACGGACGTGGGAGATGGCGATGCCGACTACCTCATCAGCAGTGGCCTGAGGCAGACCTGTACGTTGCTGGCTCTCACGGTGAAGCGCCGCCACAGCAGATTCACCGTCTGGGCGGAAGAACTGGACGCGAAGCGCAGCCTGACTTCCTGGGCCCACGAGATCGACCCGGTTGCTGCCTCACACCCCCACTGGACCGCCATTCTCAGCGGTCACTGGGACGACCCCGACATGGTGTGAATGAGAGGAGAGTTGTGCGCCGCGAAGTGACTCAGCGAGAGGCCGTCGTACGGCTCAGCAGCTGGTGACCCAGCCCCAGTTGGGTGCCCGAAGTGCTGGAGCTTGCCGGTCCGCCACGCTCCGGCCGCACGGGCGTGCTGCGAGCGCTGCCCCGGAGAGCTCTCGGACGCGATCGGGGATCGGCGACGACTGGATCACGGTGATCCCTCAACTGCTCTGATGCCTAGGCTGAACGCGGCCGACCACCTCGAACGTACCGATGCATGGAGGGCTCATGCCGCACGAGGTCACCGCCGAGGAGGCCGTCACCGCCGTGCTGACCTGGTGGCAGGACGACCTGACCTGGCAACCCTCGGTGGTCGAGGTCGCCGGCCCCCGGCGTTCCGGCCGTACCGCGGCACTGCGACGGTTGGACGAGGACGTGGCCGGCGCGGTGCTGCTGGACGCGGCGGGCCTGACCGCCGAGGAGCTGCACGCGGTGGTGTGTGAGCTCGGCGAGGTCGACTGGTCCGCGGCGAAGGAGGGCGAGTGGACGGCCTTCGGCGACCGTGACCAGGAGCGCAAGCTCATCGTCATCACCAACGGCCACCGCGCCGGCCACACCCGCCGGTCCTCCCACCCGCGGCGGATCACCGACCTCAGCCTGGACGACCTGGCAGTCACCGGTGAGCTGGGCATCGTCATCGAGATCGACGCCGACACCGCCCAGGACCTCCTTGTGGCGCAGCCCCGCCGGCGCCACGGCACGAGGCGGACGCGGAACAACTGCGCGCGTGGCTGGCGCGGCACGCACCGGAGTTGGTCGGTACGGCCAACGGCGAGCTCCTCGACTGGCTGCTGGGAGAGTTGGCGGACTCGGCCCACCCGCACGGCTGGCAAGCGTCCGGCGAGGTCGGCGGCTACGCCGCCCGCGCGCTCGCCATGCACGCCGTCAACGCGGGGACGTTCGACCTGATCCTCGACGGCGGAGGGCCGCGCACCTCACACACGGTCGTCATCGACGGGCCCACAGGCCAGATCCTGCGTACCCGGGCCGAGGGCGAACCGGCGGAGTGGAGCACCGACCCCTTGGTCGCCTCGGATCTGGACCGCTTCGTACTGATGGCGTACTTCTTCACCGTCGGCGCCTTCATGCTGTCCCTGTGTCCCCACCCCATCGAGGGCATCTGGCTGCGGAACGCCATCGAAGGCGGCCTGGAACGACTGGATCCGCCGGGTGCCAGGTCACCAGCCTGGATGTACCAACTGCGGCCCTGAGTAACGAAGTTCCGGGACAACGGCTCGCGGGTCCCCGGCCACCGTGGTGACTTCCCTCCGGCCGGCGTGCCGGGCACCGAGGGCCGGCCCGTACTTCCGCAGTCCGCCAAGGTCTGACATGACGCGGGCGCGGGCGGCTCCGTGTGCCGGGTCGGAGGGGAACGGTCGACTGCTGCGGAGTTGGCGGCGGCCGGGTCGATGGTCAGGCAGCGGCGGCCGCGTTCATGGATCAGCCAGCGGGCCAACCTGCCTGGATAATCAGGTCTGAGCGAGAACACCAGCCAAAGGAAACGGGATGACCGAGCGCGATCGGACGGCGGGGACCGCACCGGAGGAGGAGATGTTCTCTCTGCTCTCAGCGTGGTGGCGTGATCGGCGCACGGGAGAGAGCGGGGCTCATCTCGTCGACCCCTCGGGGTTCGAGGGCGCGGCCGTCCTGCAGCGACTCCATCGGCACATCGAAGGCAGCATCCTGGTGGATGCTTCCGGCCAAACAGCCGAGGAAGTGCAGAACGAGGTACTACGCCGACTTGGTATCGATGTGTCCCCCGGCAATCGTTGGGATTGGCGAGGTCGGCTCCGGCGGTTGGGTGAGAACCGGCTCGTTCTCATTGCGAACGCTCACCGGGCGGGTCGTACCCGCGGTTCGTCCGAACCGGAACGCGTGCTGTTCGCGACCATGGACAACTTGAGCGGCGGAAAGCTCGGCGTACTCGTCCATCTCACCCCCGAGAAGCTGCCACTGCTCTCCAAGGTCGTCTTCCACCTTCAAAGCCGGGACATCGCCGAGCGGGAATGGCCGACTCCGATTCGCGCGTTGGCGCTGGCCCAACCCCGCATCGTGCCCTTGCGCGTATGGGTGGAACTCACCACAGCGCTCGGCCGGGAGCCGGTCACCGAAGACGCTCTCCATGGCGTGCTGGAGGACTTCTCTTCCCATCTGGTGTCCGGCGAGTACGGGGTGGCTTTCACCGATGAGAGCGTGGCGGAGCGGCTGCGTCGAGGCACAGCAGACGACGAGATCTGCCGGGTCGACCGGCATATGACCGAGTGGCTGAGGCGCATTTCCCCAGAATTTCGCCATCCGGAGGGGTGGGAGAATTCGGGCCCTGAGGGGACGTATGCCGCCGCAGGGCTCGCTATGCATGCCGCACAGGCCGACTTCGCCGAATCCGTATCGGCCCAAGGCAGCGAACCCGGGGGCCCCTTCGAGGATCTGCTTCAAGACGGGGGCGTGCTGGCCAATATCCCGCAGACGACGCTGATGGATGCCGCTTGCTGCGCGTTCATCGGCGATGTCCCTGGGAACACCGGCGCGGGTACCGCGGTCCAGCTCTGGTCCTATGGCGTGATCCCGTCCACTCAACCGGAATGGGCCGCATGGCTGCATCTGATGGCCACCGCTCGTGGCGACCGGGCCCTTGCCGCCGCCGTCGCCGACTCCGGGGTGCGCCTTCCCTGGAAGGTGAAGTGGGCACACTGGCGCCCACCGGGCGGCTACCACTGGCGATTCCTCGAACCAGATCCCGTCGACGGGCTGGTCGAAGTGCGCTGGCAGGGTCGCCCCGCCGTGGCCGGCCTCCATACCTGGTCTTCTCGCGCCGTCATCTGGGACGCGGCCACCGGTGAGCACCTTGCCGGCTCCTGGCGCGAAGAGATCCCGGAGAAGCATCACGGCGACCTGTCCTGGCCACCCGGGGACGACTCGGACCGACCGGGCCCCGAATCCGTCGACGACCTCGAGGACGCCATGTCAGACGAGGAGGCGGTTCACGACCTGCTCCTTGAGAGTCCCGCGCTTCGGATCGGGAATCTGGTGTTCTTCGGCGGCTCGGGCGGTGTCTTCGCCATCGAGCCCGCAGAAGGGGAGACGCTCTCCGAATTCAATTTCCCGAATTCCACCCCCCTTTCGGGGCGCTATGCCTTCACCACCGCTGTCACACCCACTGACGCCCCTCCGCCCAGCCCCTCGGATCTGGTGAAGCTGTACGGACCCCATAGCATCCGTAGCTTCTCGCCACACGCGCTCCCCGACGGACTCACCGACGAGCCGACGCGCAGCACGCTCATCGAATTCGGGCTCCCCGAAATGAGCAATGAAGACGGCCTGGGTATCTATCCGTACGGCGACCACCGCATGCGCATCTTTGACGAAGTCTCCTGGCCTTCGGACATCGTCTCCGTCGAGGAGACCGGTCCGTTCTTCCAGATCGGCTTCTGGATGGGCGGCGAACTCGTCATCGACGGCCCTACGGGTCACGTACTGCGCGTCCCTACAGAGCCGGGTGAGGAGCACCTCGCGGGTCTGCCCGCCGCGCACAGCCTGGAGAACTTCCTCACCATGGTCGCGCTGTGGGTCACGGGCCACCTCACCAAAGGCCTCGTCGAGGGTGATGACGAGGCCAGACTCCTGCCCGATCACGTGCTCGCCGCGCACAAACTCATCGACAGCGTAGGCGCCGAGGCCCCCGCCTGGGCATACGCATTCCACAGCCAGTAGCCGCGGAATCCGTTCCCCGACTCAAAGCAAACCGTCTACCGGCGCACACTGGCCCGAGCACACAAGGAGAATCACGTGCCGGAAATCGATCCACCGAAATCCGGGAACCGGGTGCCATCAACCGTTCACGAAGCACGGGAAATCGCCAGCACCAACTTCAAGCCGCTCTGCCACGATGGCACCCCGGCATCCGTACACGTCGAAGAGTTCGACATCGGCTACCTCGTCCATGCCGCTTTTCCGCCCACCGAGCCCCGGTCGTTCGGCGGCAGCCACCTCATCATCTCCAAGGTCGACGGAGCGCTGGCCTTCGTTCCCAACTTCCCCCCGAAGTCGGCGATCTCCCTCTACCGCAAGCGCCACCATCCCAACCCTTAGAGTTGGCGCCGCCTGGCCTACGGCTCATACGGTCCGACCACCCTCAGGCTCAACTCAGCTCATCCGCGATGAGATCCATCAGCAGTCCGTCCGCCCAGCCGCCCGTCCGGTAGTCGCGGCCGTAGGCGCGCATGATGCCGACTGGCTTGAAACCGACCTTGCGGTAGCTGTGGATCGCGGCGGTGTTGGCGGCGGCCGGGTCGATGGTCAGGCGGTGGTGGCCGCGTTCGTGGATCAGCCAGCGGGCGAGGGTGCGTACGGCGTCCGTGCCGAGGCCGCGGCCGTGCATGGCGGTGGTGAGGAAGATGTCGATGCTCGCGTGGCGGTATTCGGGGTCGGTCTCCTCGTCGTACTGGATCGCCCCGATGACCTCGTCGTCGAGGACGATGGCGAGCATGTCGTCGTAGTCGTCCGGCGCCGACCACCAGGCGGCGACCGCCGGTTCGCGGACGATCCGGTCAAGGGTGGCGGTGTCGGCGGGCGTCGTCGGGCGGAGGAGGACGGCAGCGCCGCGAAGTGGGGCGGGGGTGCCACCGACCCATCCGGTGGCCGCAAGCACGTCGGCCGCGATGTCCGGGACGGTCCGGCCATCGGTGGCCACTCGTATCGTGTCCGCGGAGGCGCGCTCGTCCAGGAGCCGTGCCTTGCGGGCGCTGCCCTCCAGCTCGTGGTCCAGTTCTGAGCCGAGTTCGCGGGCGGTCAGGCGTTCGGCGGCGCTGGTGTCGGAGGCGGTGAGGAGGACCCGCACGATGCGGGTGCCCTCCCCCATGGCGCGCTCGAACATTGCCACGTTCTCGGGGAGAACGCTCACGGTGTTGGTGTAGATGAGGCGTCGGTAGCCGAGTTGGGCGTAGTTGGACCAGATCGCCGTGAGGTTGCGTTCGGCGATGTGGGAGCGGTGCGGGTCGCCGTCCGGGGCGGGATGCACCTGGCCCATGAAGTCGCCTTCGATGATGGCGTGGGGGACGTCGGCGCGCCGTAGGAGGGCGGAGACCTCCCAGCCGACTGTCGTTTTGCCCACGCCGGCCCGGCCGCCGACCAGCAGCAGTTCAGCAGGGGCATGGGCAGGGGCAGGGGAAGGTCCGGAGGCAGGAGTGGATGCCGGGGTGGCGTTCATGGGAGCAGGGTGGCAGTGGGGCCCTGCATACGCGATCGAATTGTCGGGCTTGAGGGCTTGAGGGCGTAGGGACCTTAGGACGCAAGGACACAGCGACGTACGGACGTGAGCGGTTTGCGGGCCTAGGTGGGCATAGATCGCGGGCGAAGGTGGTTCGTAGAGAGGTAGCAGGCAGTGAACCGGTGATGAGCAGACGACGTTCAGACGGCAGACGGTAGACGGCAGTTGCGAGCGGCAGGGGGCTGAGCGGCATGGCGGGGATCGACAGACGGCGGGTGCTGGCGGCGGGTGGTGGGGTGGCTCTCGCTGCCGCATTGGCCACCGCGTGCGGGTCCAACACGGGGCGTGGGGGCGGGGGTTCGGGTTCCGGGATCAGTCAGTGGTACCACCAGTACGGGGAGCCGGGGACCGAGCAGGCCGTGAAGCGGTATGCCGCGGCGTACAAGAAGGCGGAGGTGTCGGTGCAGTGGCGGCCGGGGGACTACGACCGGCAGACCGCGGCCGCCCTGCTGACCGACTCGGGGCCGGATGTGTTCGAGGTCAACGGGCCGTTGCTGGATCAGATCCAGGGCGGGCAGGTGGTCGATCTGACCGCCGAGGTCGAGCCGGTGAAGGACGACTTCAACCAGGCCGTGCTCGCGCCGAAGATCTGGCAGGACAAGATCTGGGGCATCCCGCAGGTCGTCGACATGCAGCTGCTCTACTACCGCAAGAGTGCGCTGAAGGATGCGGGGGTGGAACCGCCCCGGACGGTCGATGAGTTGGTGGACGCGGCGAAGGAGCTCAGCGGTAAGGGCGGCAAGAGCAAGGGGCTCTTCCTGGGGAACGACGGTGGGGTGGGGGTGCTCAGCGGGACGCCGCTGTTCGCCGCCGGGCTGAGTCTGATCGACGGGGACGGGAAGGTCGGGTTCGACGATCCGGCCGCGGCCCGGGTGCTGGGAAAGATCCGGCAGTTGTACGCCGACAAGTCGCTGCTGCTGGGGGCGCCCACGGACTGGTCCGATCCGGCCGCGTTCATCCAGGGGCTGACCGCGATGCAGTGGTCGGGGCTGTGGGCGCTGCCGCAGATCAAGAAGGCGCTGGGGGACGACTTCGGGGTGCTGCCGTTCCCGAAGGACGGCAGTGGAGGGAAGCCGGCCGTTCCCGTGGGGGCGTATGGCTCAGCGGTCAGTGCGCGCAGTGCGCGGAAGGCGGAGGCGAAGGCGTTCGCCAAGTGGCTGTGGGTGGAGCGGACCGACTTCCAGCGGGACTTCGCGCTGTCGTACGGGTTCCACATCCCGGCGCGGATCTCGTTGGCGAAGACGGCCGCGGAGCTGCGGGAGGGCGCGGCCGCGGACGCGGTGCGGTACGCGACGGAGTACGGCCACGCCGAGCCGCTGTTGTGGACGACGGCGGACCGTACGGCCTATCAGGACGCGCTGAGCCGGATCGTCAAGGACGGCGCCAACCCGGAGAGCGAGCTGAAGGGTGTGGTGCGGAAGGTGAATGCCGAGCTTCAGCGCGTCAAGAAGAAGTAGGGGAAGCAGAGAGAGAAGCAGAAGGAGTGATGGTGGGGGACGGGGCGGCGACGGGGTTACGGGCTCGGCTGCTCGGGCCACAGCGGCGGAATCTGTGGTTCTGGGTGTTCGTCGGGCCGTTCGCGGTCGGGCTGGGGCTGTTCACCTATGTGCCGCTGGCGTGGAGCGTCTACCTCAGCTTCTTCGACGCGCACAACACGGTCAGTCCGGCCGGCTCGGACTTCGTCGGGCTGGGCAACTACGGCGCGATGCTGAGCGATACGGCGTTCCTCGGCAGCCTGGGCACGTTTGTGCTGTTCACCGCCTTCATCGTGCCGGCCACCTACGTGCTCTCCCTCGCGCTGGCGCTGATGGTCAACCGGCTGCGTGTCGCCCAGGCCTTCTTCCGGTCGGTGTTCTTCCTGCCGACGGCGTGCTCCTATGTGGTCGCGGCGCTGATATGGAAGCTGTCGATCTTCAACGGGGTGCGGTTCGGGCTGGCCAACACCGTCCTGGGGTGGTTCGGCGCCGATCAGACGGCCTGGCTGTCGACCACCGATCCGCCCTGGTACTGGCTGGTCATCGTGACGGTACGGCTGTGGCTGCAGGCCGGCTTCTACATGATTCTGTTCCTGGCCGGGCTGCAGCGGATCTCGCCGGGGCTGTACGAGGCGGCCGCGGTGGACGGGGCGCGGCCCGGCTGGCAGACCTTCCGGCACATCACCTTTCCGCAGTTGCGGGCGACGTCCGTGGCGGTGGTGCTGCTGCTGGTGATCAACGCGTTCCAGGCGTTCGACGAGTTCTACAACCTGCTGAGCGACGCGCGCGGCTATCCGCCGTACGCCCGGCCGCCGTTGGTCTACCTCTACTACACGGCGCTGGGGCAGGACCAGAACCTCGGGCTGGGGAGTGCGGGTGCGGTGATCCTGGCGCTGATCATCGCGCTGGCGACGGTGGTGCAGGCTCGCTGGTTCGGCCTCGGCCGCAAGGGTGAGGACTGAAGGGTGAGGACTGAGGGGAGAGGAGTGAAACCCGGGATGGGTGATGCGCTGACCAGGGTGGGGCGGGCGCTGCGGGTGGTGCTGCTGATCGCGCTGGCACTGCTGTTCCTGGTCCCGTTCTATCTGCTGGTGCGGAACGGGCTGGCGACCGAGCAGGACATCACCGCTCCGCAGTGGACGTTCTTCCCGCACGATCTGCAGTGGTCGAATCTGACCGAAATCTTCCGGGATCCGAACCTCCCCATGGGGCGGGCGCTGCTCAACTCCACGCTGATCGCGGTGTCGACGACGGTCGGTACGGTCGTGCTGGCCTCGCTGGCGGGGTACGGCCTGGCCCGGATTCCCTACCGGTATGCCAACGTCGTCTTCTACGCGATCCTGGGGACGCTGATGGTGCCGGCGGCGGTGACGTTCGTACCGAGCTTTGTGCTGGTGTCCACGCTGGGGTGGATCTCGACGCTGCGCGGGCTGATCATTCCGACGCTGTTCAGCGCCTTCGCCTGCTTCGTCTTCCGGCAGTACTTCCTGGGCTTCCCCAAGGAGCTGGAGGATGCGGCGCGGGTCGACGGGCTCGGCCACTGGCGGACGTACTGGCGCATCGTGGTGCCCAACGCCCGCCCGGTCTTCGCCGCCGTCGGCACGATCGTCTTCATCGGGGCCTGGAACGCGTTCCTGTGGCCGCTGGTGATCGGGCAGGACCAGGAGACCTGGACGGTGCAGGTGGCGCTGTCCACGTTCACCACCGCGCAGAACCTCAATCTGCATGAGCTGTTCGTGGCCGCGGCGGTGTCGATCGCCCCGTTGGTGGTCGTCTTCCTGCTGCTCCAGCGGTACATCGTCGCGGGGGTGGAGCGCAGCGGGATCGATGACTGAGGCGTGGCCGGGCCACGCATCGGGTACGGTGCGTGGCATGAGCACGCACCTGGATGTCGGTGAGGCGGAGTCGCACGCACGCGGCCCCCACGGCGAGTGCGCGCCCCGCGGGCTGAGCTTCCTGCGCCGCCGGGGCCGGGTGGGCTCTCCCCCGGCCTGTTGTTCCCGTACGGCCTGACGGTTCGGTACCACCCGCCCGGACTCCGTACCGCGGCCTGACGACGGTTCGTCGCGGCCCGTGCGGGCTCGGTACGGCGGCCTGACGGTTCCCTACGGCCGGTACCGGCCGTCTCGCACCGACGACCGTCCCGACCGTCCCCTCGCGCCCTGGCGTGCGACGCCCCGCACCCTGACGCGCGACGCCCGCGCCCCCTCCCTTCCCCGCGCCCTTCCTCCAGGAGGCCCCGTTGACTCCCACCGCCACACCCACCACATCCACCACACCCGGCGCCCCCGCCCTCCGCCCCCACCGCATCCCCGCCGACGGGCTGTACGAGGGGCCGCGCAGCCTGCGGCGTACGCCCGACGGCTGGGAGGACCGCCCGTACGAGCGCTTCGAGGTGGTGCCGCAGGCCGCCACCATCGGGGCCGAGATCCGGGGGCTGGACCTGTCCCGGCCGCTGTCCGAGACGCTGCGTACGGAGCTGAACCGGGCCCTGCTGGAGTGGAAGGTACTGTTCTTCCGCGGGCAGCATCTCAGCTCCGCCGCCCAGCGCGAATTCGCCGCCAATTGGGGAGAGTTGGAGACCAATCCGCTCCTGGCGCAGGGGGATTCGAAGGATGTGGTGCGGTTCGACAAGGCCGCCGGCGGGGTCCCCACGTTCGAGAACGTATGGCACACGGATGTCACGTTCCGGGAGCGGCCGGCGCTCGGGGCGGTGTTGCAGCTGCGCGAGGTCCCGCCCGCCGGCGGGGACACGATGTGGGCCGATATGGCCGCGGCATACGACAATTTGCCTTCGAAAATCCGGACGCGGATCAATTCCGCGCGTGCGGTGCACGACTATCTACCGGGCTTCGCGCGCTTCTACTCCGAGGCTCAACTGGCGCCATTCCAGGCGGAGTTCCCTCCGGTCGAGCATCCGGTGGTGCGCAGGCACCCGGAGACCGGGCGGCGGATGCTGTTCGTCAACGCGTCCTTCACCACCCGGATCGTGGGGCTGGCGGAGACCGAGAG
This sequence comes from Streptomyces sp. NPDC033270, assembly GCF_055576575.1. Classification (NCBI taxonomy): domain Bacteria; kingdom Bacillati; phylum Actinomycetota; class Actinomycetes; order Kitasatosporales; family Streptomycetaceae; genus Streptomyces; species Streptomyces sp. NPDC033270. Next base: position 60,904 of record NZ_JBVIRA010000016.1, on the reverse strand, counting down.
CGACCGGCTGCTGCGGATGCTGTTCCAGCAGGCGCACGTACCGGAGTTCCAGGTGCGGTGGCGCTGGCAGGCGGGGGACATCGCGTTCTGGGACAACCGGGCCACCCAGCACTACGCGGTGAACGACTACGGGGCGCACCGCAGGGTCGCCGAACGGGTCGCCATCGCCGGCGACCGCCCGTACTGACCCAGGGCGCGCCGCCGACCGCCCGACACGCGCCCCGCGCGTCGGCCACCCGCACCCCGGCTCGTACCCGGCGCATGCGCCGCGCCCGCCGCTACGCCGCGCCCACCCCCTCCGCCGAGCGCGCCCCGCGCAGCAGGGCCGCGCCCAGCGGGGTGAGGGTGTGCAGCACCGCGTTGCCCTGCCGCAGGGTGGTCAGCAGGCCGGCGTCGCGGAGTACGGTCGCGTGCTGGCTGGCCGACGCCAGCGAGACATCGGCGCGGCGGGCGAGTTCGCTGGTGGTGCAGCCGACGCCGATGCCCTGGAGTATCGCGGAACGGGTCTGGCCGACGAGCCGCCCGAGGGAACGTTCCTGCCCGGCGTTCGGCGTGAGACGGGGCGACTGGTGCTCCACGGGGTAGACCAGGACGGGCGTCAGGTCCGGGTTGTGGAAGGTGACCGGGGTGCGGCGGCAGAAGTACGACGGCAGCAGAAGCAGGCCCCGGCCGTTGAGATGGAGCTCGCGGTCCACCGGGTAGTCGGCCTCCAGGACCGGTGGGCGCCAGCGCATCATCGGCGGCAGCGAGGCGAGCAGACGGTCCGCGCCGCCGTCGAGCAGGGCCCGGCCGCGGGCGGCGCGGTCGGCCTCTATGCGGCCCTGGACGCGCGCCCAGTACGGGGCGACCGCCGCCTCGTAATAGCGCTGCAGTACGCCCGCGAGGCGGCCGAGGGCGCGGGTCTCGCCGTCGGCCATCGCCCGTATCCACGCGGGGAGCGGGCGGGTCGTGCTGGAGAGCCGGCCGAGCTCGTCGTGCAGCCGGGCGGCCGGTGTCTCACGCAGCGCGGCGAGCGCGTCGGCCATCCCCAGGAGCCCCTCGGCGGGCGTCAGGAAATCGGGAAAATAGCCGCGGGTGGGCACCAGCGGCGCCAGCAGACGCGCTTCGCCATTCAACCTTCCGCGCGTTTCCGATCGCCATTTGCCGAACGCCGAATCGTCGCGCCTGTCACGTAGTCGATGAAAGCTTAAGACCGTCTCCCACAGTGCGTCCGGGCGCGCCGCAATGCGCACACGGGCCAGATCGAGTCCACTGAAATGGACGCGTAACACCGAACCCCCACCTCTGGTTTCCTCAGTCGGCCCCCGGCACGCCTGAGTATGCACGCCAACACGCGCGGTCACCATGCCCTTTTGGCCAGACTTGAAAAGTGTCGCGCGACCAGGCGGCCGGGCGGAATGCTGTACTCAATTCGACGGCGGCACGAACGGCCCGGATTGCTCGATCCCGTGGGGGGTGATGGGCAAACAACCGGCCGCTCGACGGCCCCGCCGAAGGCCGCCTTCCCGCGCCGACCGGGGTGGCGGCAGCTCCCGAGGGGGGAGTCCGGAGAAAGCGTGGGCGGCACCTCCGCACAGGTGCCGCCCCCGCCCGGGAGCCCCGGGCCACCGGCCCCTCGGCAGGGCCCGCTGCGGCCAGGTTGCGGACGTTTCCGCACTTCAAACCCTCCCCACTCGACCGAGTGAACTCCCCCACTCGTCCGAGCGAGTTCCGGTGACCACCCCGCGTGGCTGCTGCGACGCTCTCCGCGTGCAGAGCCCACGGTGCCCGAGCCGCCGATGCGCCGGCCACCGTGCACAAGCCAACTCTGCTCGAACATCGCGTCCTCAAGAAGGAGTCGACCCGTGAGCGTTCGCCGTTCCCTGCCGGCCGTCCTCGGCGCCGTGGCACTCGTCCTCGGACTGTCCACCGCCGCCGCACCGTCCGCCGCCGCCGACCCCTGCGGGTTCTACGAGACCGGCAGCGACGCGTTCTACAACCACTGCACGAGCGACGGCTCCCACGTCGTCATCAAAGTGGAGGTGGCATGGGGCCCGGACTACGAGCGCTGTGTGGGCCCCGGCAGGTCGTGGCTGGGCTCGGCCGGCAGGATCCAGGGCGCGCACTACACCGGCCGCACCTGCTGACCACGGCATGGACCGCGGCACGACCAAGGCATGACGGCGGGCCCGGGGCAGCGCGCCCCGGGCCCGGCGACCCAGCGCAAGAGCGAGGGCGGCACCTCCGCACAAGGTGCCGCCCTCGTTGGGTGCCGGAGCCTACGGCCGGGCGGATGAGGGTTGGGGTTTCCCCGCCGCCGGCTCCGGTGGGCTGGTCGCCGGTCGCCGCGAACGCGCTCGGCGCCCGCGGCGACCGGAGCGGTCAGCGGCTGTCGCTGCCCTTGCTCTCCGCCGCCGCGCGGCCCGCCTCCAGTCGTGCGACCGGGATGCGGAACGGGGAGCAGGAGACGTAGTCCAGGCCCACCTCGTGGAAGAAGTGGACGGACTCCGGGTCGCCGCCGTGCTCGCCGCACACACCGAGCTTGAGGTCCGGGCGCGTGGCCCGGCCGGCCGCGGCGGCGTTGCGGACGAGCGAGCCGACGCCGTCCTTGTCGATGGTCTCGAACGGGCTGACGCCGAAGATGCCCTTCTCCAGGTACGCGGTGAAGAAGCTGGCCTCGACGTCGTCGCGGCTGAAGCCCCAGACCGTCTGCGTGAGGTCGTTGGTGCCGAAGGAGAAGAAGTCGGCGGACTCGGCGATCTGACCGGCCGTGAGGGCGGCGCGGGGCAGCTCGATCATCGTGCCGAGGGTGAGCTTGAGGTCGACGCCGTGGGTCTTCTCCACCTCGGCGATGACCTGCTCGGCCTCCTCGCGGACGATCTCCAGCTCCTGGACGGTGCCCACCAGCGGAATCATGATCTCCGCGCGCGGGTCGCCCTTGGCGTTCTTGCGCTCGGCGGCCGCCTCGGCGATCGCGCGGACCTGCATCGCGAACAGGCCGGGGATGACCAGGCCGAGGCGGACGCCGCGCAGACCCAGCATGGGGTTCTGCTCGTGCAGCTTGTGCACGGCCTGCAGCAGCCGCAGGTCGTTCTCGTTGGCGTCCTTGCGGGCCTCGGCGAGCGCGACCCGGACCGACAGCTCGGTGATGTCGGGCAGGAACTCGTGCAGCGGCGGGTCCAGCAGCCGTACGGTCACCGGCAGGCCGTCCATCGACTCGAACAGCTCGATGAAGTCGGCCTTCTGCAGGGGCAGCAGCTGGGCGAGCGCGGCGTCCCGATCGGTCTCGGTGTCGGCCAGGATGAGGCGCTCGACCATCTCGCGGCGCTCACCGAGGAACATGTGCTCGGTGCGGCACAGGCCGATGCCCTGGGCGCCGAACCGGCGGGCGCGGGCGGCGTCCTCGGCGTTGTCGGCGTTGGCCCGTACGCGCAGCCGGCGGACCCGGTCCGCGTACGCCATGATCCGGTGGACGGCCTTGACCAGCTCGTCCGCGTCGTCGGCGCCGGCGTGCATCCGGCCCTCGAAGTACTCCACGACCGGGGAGGGCACGACCGGCACCTCACCGGCGTAGACCTTGCCGGTGGAGCCGTCGATGGAGACGACGTCGCCCTCTTCGATGACGGTGCCGTCGCCGGTCGTCATCCGGCGGGACTTGGTGTCGACCTCCAGCTCCTCGGCGCCGCAGACACAGGTCTTGCCCATGCCGCGGGCGACGACGGCGGCGTGCGAGGTCTTGCCGCCGCGGGAGGTGAGGATGCCCTCGGCGGCGATCATGCCGTTGAGGTCGTCGGGGTTGGTCTCCCGGCGGATCAGGATGACCTTCTCGCCGGAGCGCGACCACTTGACGGCGGTGTACGAGTCGAAGACGGCCTTGCCGACCGCCGCGCCCGGGGAGGCGGCGATGCCGCGGCCGATCATCTCGGACTTCGCGCCCAGGTCGAAGCGGGGGAACATCAGCTGGGCGAGCTGCGCGCCGTTGACCCGCTGGAGGGCCTCGGCCTCGTCGATCAGGCCCTGGTCGACGAGCTGGGTGGCGATCCGGAAGGCGGCACCGGCGGTGCGCTTGCCGACCCGGGTCTGCAGCATCCACAGCTTGCCGCGCTCGATGGTGAACTCGATGTCGCACAGGTCCTTGTAGTGCGTCTCGAGCGTCTCCATGATCTGCATCAGCTGGTCGTAGGACGCCTTGTCGATCTGCTCCAGGTCCGCGAGCGGGACCGTGTTGCGGATACCGGCGACGACGTCCTCGCCCTGCGCGTTCTGCAGGTAGTCGCCGTAGACGCCCTGGTGGCCGCTGGCGGGGTCGCGGGTGAAGGCGACGCCGGTGCCGGAGTCGGGGCCGAGGTTGCCGAAGACCATGGAGCAGACGTTGACGGCCGTGCCGAGGTCGCCGGGGATGCGCTCCTGGCGGCGGTAGAGCTTGGCGCGGTCGGTGTTCCAGGAGTCGAAGACCGCGCGGACGGCGAGGTCCATCTGCTCGCGCGGGTCCTGCGGGAAGTCCCGGCCGGTCTCCTTGGCGACGATGTCCTTGAAGTCCGCGACCAGGCCCTTGAGGTCCTTGGCGTCCAGGTCGACGTCGACGCGGACGCCCTTGGCCTGCTTGGCCTCCTCCAGCGCGTCCTCGAAGAGCTCGCCGTCGACGCCCAGCACGGTCTTGCCGAACATCTGGATGAGGCGGCGGTAGGAGTCCCACGCGAACCGCTCGTCGCCGGCCTGCGCGGCGAGGCCGGAAACCGACGCGTCGGAGAGGCCGATGTTGAGGACGGTGTCCATCATGCCGGGCATGGAGAACTTCGCCCCGGAACGCACCGATACGAGCAGCGGGTCGTCGGCCTGGCCGAGCTTCTTGCCCATCTTCCGCTCAAGGGCGTCGAGGTGCTCGGAGACCTCGGCACGCAGTGCCGCGGGCTCGGTGCCGCTCTCCAGGTAGACCTTGCAGGCCTCGGTGGTGATCGTGAAGCCCGGAGGGACGGGAAGCCCCAGGTTGGTCATCTCGGCAAGGTTCGCACCCTTGCCGCCTAGGAGGTCCTTGAGCTCCTTGTTGCCCTCGGTGAAGTCGTAGACGAACTTCGCGGACGAAGGCTGGGTTACGTGGGGATCTTGTGTTTCCGGCACGGCACTGACTCCTCGCCGACGGGCTGCCCTGACGGCGAGGAACATACCCAGATCGAAGGCGTATGGGTACGTCCACTTGGTCGACATACGCGTGTAACCAGGCGTGCGCCAGCAGATCGAAAGTGATCATGCGTTCTCGGCTGTGTTTACTGCCTGAATGCATCACTCCGCTACGCAATCAGAGCAGGGGAGTCTCGTCACGCAGAGCAATCCATGACTTGATCAGTCGAACACATGACGCGTGGCACCGGGTGCCACCATTGGAGAGGTGGAGCCCGGCGCACTTCGCTCATCTGAGCGCGCCGCCTATCAGGGGTGGCGAGAATCACGCGCTCATGTGTGCTGGGGTCCCATCATTTGGACCCCCTACGGCGACTATCCGATCCAGGAACGCGTCGACGAGGGTGCGTGCCCGCTCCCGTACGGCCGGCAGATCTGCACGCAATTCGGCCACCAGCCGATCCGGGTCGGCCCCCAGTCCGGCCGCGACCTCCTCCCCGCCGTTGTCGAACCAGGCCCGCAGCACCTCCGGCGTCAGTTCCGGATGGAACTGCAGGCCCAACGAGCGGCCGCACACGAAGGCCTGCGAGGCGTAGGCGTTGCGCGCCACCTCCCGGGCGCCCGACGGCAGCGTCCAGCGCTCGCCGTGGAACTGGAACCAGGGGCCGGGCCCGACCAGTTCGGGGGCGTCGGTGGTGATGCGGCTCCAGCCGAGCTCGAAGCGCGGCGCCACCGCCACCTCCCCGCCCAGCGCCGCGGCCAGCATCTGCCCGCCGAAGCAGATCCCGAGCACGGGTATCCCGGCGTCGTGCGCCGAGCGCAGCAGGGCCAGCTCCGCCTCGATCCAGGCGTTCCGTCGTGCCACCGACCACGGGGCACCGAGCGTCAGGATCAGGCCATAGTTCCCGGCCGGCGGGAAGGCCACGTCCACGTCCGGGTTCGTATACCGCTCGGCCGGCACCACGTGCAGTTCGTCGAGCTCATAGCCCCGCTCGGCCAGCCGCTCGCCGACATGGCCCGCGGTGGACAGATGGTCGTGCACGATGACCAAGGCGCGCATGGGTGGTGCTCCCCTCCTCGTGTCCGGGCCCTGCGGGTCCGGTGGACGCCTGCCGAAGCAACTCTTTTGAATGCAAACTTCAATTGTCCCCGGCCCGGGTCACCGTCGCGAGGCCTTTCCCGGTACGCCCGCGGAGCAGCGGGACGAGCGCCAGCGCCCCGAGCAGGGCGCCGACGGCGACCGGCAGGGCGGTGGCGTGCAGGGCTTCGGCGGATGCGGCCGCGGCGGCGGACACGGATGCGGAGGCGGCCTGGGGCCCGGCCGCCGGCGGCCCGTCGGCCAGGGACAGAAAGATGCTGCCGTACGTGGCGACGCCGACCACCTGGGCGAGCTGCGGGACGGTGGTGAGCACCCCGCTGGCATCGGCGGCATCGGCGGGGGCGATGCCGGACAGGGCGAGGGTCAGCAGCGGGCTGGTGGTGTAGCCGAGGCCGAGCCCCCACAGCAGCTGGAGCACCAGCAGTACGAGACCGCCCCGGCCGCCCGCGCGCAGGGTGAGGCCGATGCCGAGATAGCCGACCGCGGCCAGGACGCAGGCGGCGGCGATCATCCGCAACTGCCAGTGGGCGGGCAGCTTCTGCCAGGTGAGGCTGCCGGTGGCGACGCCGACGGCCAGCGGTGCGAAGGTCAGCCCGGCCCGGATCGCGGACTCGCCGAGCCCCGACTGCAGATGCTGGGAGAAGGAGAAGAGGAAACCGGCGTAACCAGCCATGCTGAAAAAGAGGGCGGCCGCACCGCACACCAGGTCCCGCGACCTCAGCACCCGGCCGGGGACGAGCGGCGCGCCGCCGCGGCGGGCAACCCTCCGCTCGACCAGCACGAACAGCGCGAACGCCGGGGCCGCGGCGAGCAGAGCGCCGGTGGCCCACCGCGGCCAGTGCTGCTCATGGCCCAGCACCAGAGGCACGACCAGCAGTAGCAGCGCGGTGGTCAGCGTGAGGAGGCCGGGCAGGTCCAGCCCCTTGGGCGACGGTGCTGTCCGGCGGGGCAGCAGCCGCAGCGCGGCGACCAGCAGCGCCGACCCCACCGGCACATTGATCAGGAAGACCGGGCGCCAGCCGGTGCCGAACAGGTCCGCGCTGACCAGCAGTCCGCCGGCGACCTGGCCGACCACCACGGCGAGTGCGATCACCGTCGCGTACAGGCTCAACGCCCGGGCCCTGGCCCGTCCTTCGAACGTCAGCTGAATCAGGCTGTAGATCTGGGGAACCATCAGCCCCGCGCCGATGCCCTGCACCACACGGGCGCCGATCAGCACCCCTGCCCCGGGGGCCAGTCCGCAGCCGAACGAGGCCAGGGTGAAGGTGGCCAGGCCGAGCAGGAAGACGGTGCGGAATCCGTGCCGGGCGCCGAGCCGGGCACCGGTTATCAGCAGCGCGGCATAGGAAATCGTATAGCCGGCGACAATCAACTGGAGTGCGGAACCGGTGGCATGGAGATCGGTGCGTATGGTCGGGGTGGCGACATTGACGACGGTCGCGTCCAGCAGCGCCATGAATACCGCACCGAGAACGACGAGGAGAATCCCGTTGGGGTGCGGTCGGTTTCTCTTCCGGTGGGGCGGGGCGGTCGGCGTCGGCCGCGTTGCGGGGATATCCGGTTCGTAGGTCAGCTCGCTCATGACAGCGATGATCACGGCCGTCGTATTCGGGTACCAGAGATCCAGTGATCCTGGTACCGGCGGTATCTGGCACGGCGTGACGGCATCCCGCATGATGGTGCGGTGTCAGCGATCACCACCCGTTCCGCAACCGCCGCGGCCTCCCGGCGCGGTGAACTCGCCGCGTTTCTGCGCCTGCGCCGGGAGCGCATCACGCCCGAGGACGTGGGCCTGCCCGGCGGGCCGCGGCGGCGCACCCCGGGGCTGCGCCGCGAGGAGGTCGCCCAGCGCGCCGGTGTCGGGGTGGCCTGGTACACGTGGCTTGAGCAGGGCCGGGCGATCAACCCGAGCGTGCAGGTGCTGGACGCCATCGCCCGGGCGCTGCTGCTCGGCCCGGAGGAGCGCGCCCATCTGCACCGGCTCGCCGGTGTGCCCGGCGCCGTCGGCTGCCCCCCGGCCCGGCATCCGCTGCCGCCCGAGGCGCAGGCCATGCAGACCATTCTGGATTCGTTGAGCCCCTTGCCGGCGAGCATGGTGTCCGCCGGTTATGACGTACTGGCCTTCAATGACGCATACGCCGCGCTCGACCCGCGGATGGAGCTGCTTTCGCCGCCCGACCGCAATGTGCTGTGGCGGCTTTTCACGGCGGACGAGGTGAGTCAGCCGCTGGTCGACTGGGAACGGGAAGTCTCCTTCATGGTCGGGCAGTTGCGGGCCGAATTCGGCCGGCGACTGACCGATCCGCACTGGCGCGCGTACATCCGGAAACTCTCCGAGGCCAGCCCGCTTTTCGTGGAATTGTGGGCCCGGCACGAAGTCTCGGCCCCGGTCACCCACCGCAAGCAATTCCGTACCGCCGACGGCCGCACGGTCGCGATCACCGCCACGGGTTTCACGACGACCGCCGTCGCCGACGCCAAGATGTGGGTCTATACGCCCGCCGACCAGGATGCGGTCCGGGTGATCGGTGAACTGCTCGACCGCTACCGGGAGATCGGCGCGGCGGGGCTGGTCGCCGCGGGGGCGGGCCGGCGGACGGAGGGCTGAAGACTGAGGACTGAGGCGGAGCGCTGCAGGCTGAGGGCTGAGGCGGAGCGCTGCAGGCTGAGGGCTGAGGCGGAGCGCTGAGAGGCGCCCGGCCCTACAGCTTCGCCCGCCGTCCGCTGCGCCGCGGCGGCGGGGCCTGGCCGTCCAGCAGCTCCAGTCGCCGCTGGGCGCCCCGGGTCTCGACCTGCACCACGACCCGGCGCAGCAGATCCGCCAGGTCCAGCGCCTCGTCGTCGCTCAACCCCTCGGTGACGAAGGCCTCTTCGGCGTTGAACTCCGGGACGACCCGGGTCATCAGCCGCTCGCCCTCGGGCGTCGGCGAGAGCAGGGCGAGCCGCCCGTCGTCCGGGTGCGCCCTGCGCTCCAGCAGGCCACGGCCCTGGAGGGTACGGGCGACGCCGGTGAGGGTGCCCTTGGAGATGCCCGCCTCCTCGGCGACCCTGCGGGTCTCCGTCTCGCCCCGGATCCACACCACCCACAGCACGACGAAGGACGTCCAGGTCAGATCGACGCCGCGCAGCACGGAGTTCTCGAAGTGCTGACGCACCGCCGCCGCCGCGCGGTAGATGTTGGCCACCGCGGCCATCTGCTCGTAACGGACGGGAGTGTCACCGAGCTTGGCCTGGACCGCCCGCTCGGTGTCCGCGGCGTTCCCGGGCTTCTCGGTATCGCCGGGCTTCTCGGTATCCCCGGCCTCCTTGGTGTCCGCGGCCCGCTCGGTGCACCCGATGACACGCTCTTCGTCCACCGCAGCTTCTCCCTCGGCGTCCACCGCAGCTTCTCCCTCGGCGTCTTCCCCGGTGCCTGCCCGTGGCCTGCCGGGTGCGGTGCCGCGCGGCCGTGGGATCAGCCGCGCCCGCACCCCCGTACGGACTCAAACGGTATCGCGGTGCTCCCCGCCCGACCCTCATCCGAGGCGCCGACACGCCCGCTCCGCCGCGAACCCCCGTACCGCGGCGCAGCGGGGCGTGTCGGTGTGACACCGGTAATGCTGCTGCGCCGAGGCGTGGGGCGCCTCACCATCAGGGGGGATATGCCGGCGTCCGGCTCCCCCGCTGGGGGGAGCCGTGCCGTGCGACGAGGCGCCCGCCGGGTGCGGCCGGTCTCAGCCGCCCGACGTGTCCAGCTCCGCGTCCGCGTCGACGCCCCTGCAGTCGTAGGGGTCGTCCAGCCAGCCGTCCGGCAGGACCACGCGGTTGCGGCCCGACGTACGGCCGCGCGGGCCGTCCGCGCCCACCGGCCAGGGCTGGTCGAGGTCCAGCTCCGACAGCAGCGCGTCCAGTTCGTCGAGCGAGGAGGTGACCGCGAGGCTGCGGCGCATCTCGGAGCCGATCGAGAAACCCTTGGTGTACCAGGCGACGTGCTTACGGAAGTCGATCACGCCGCGCGCCTCGTCGCCGATCCACTCGCCGAGCAGCGTGGCGTGCCGCAGCATCACCGCCGCGACCTCCTTGAGCGTCGGCTGCGCGTACGTGCCCGTGCCTTCGAAGGCGGCCACCAGGTCGCCGAACAGCCAGGGCCGCCCCAAGCAGCCGCGGCCCACGACCACCCCGTCGCAGCCGGTCTCCCGCATCATCCGCTGGGCGTCGTCCGCCGACCAGATGTCGCCGTTGCCGAGCACCGGGATCTCGGGGACATGCTCCTTGAGGCGGGCGATGGCGTCCCAGTCGGCGGTGCCGCCGTAGTGCTGGGAGGCGGTCCGGCCGTGCAGGGCGATCGCCGTGACGCCCTCCTCGGCCGCGATCCGACCCGCGTCCAGGTAGGTGATGTGGTCGTCGTCGATGCCCTTGCGCATCTTCATCGTCACCGGCAGGGCGCCCGCGTTCGCCACCGCCTCGCGCAGGATGGAGCGCAGCAGGTTGCGCTTGTACGGCAGCGCGGAGCCGCCGCCCTTGCGGGTCACCTTCGGGACCGGGCAGCCGAAGTTGAGATCGATGTGGTCGGCGAGGTCCTCCTCCGCGATCATGCGGGCGGCCTTGCCGACGGTGTCCGGGTCGACGCCGTACAGCTGGATCGAGCGCGGCTTCTCGGTCTCGTCGAAGTGGATCAGCTGCATGGTCTTCTCGTTGCGCTCGACCAGCGCCCGCGTCGTGATCATCTCGCTGACGAAGAGGCCCTTGCCGCCGGAGAACTCCCGGCACAGCGTCCGGAACGGGGCGTTGGTGATCCCCGCCATCGGCGCGAGGACCACGGGCGGCTGCACCGCGTGCGGACCGATCTGCAGCAGAGTCATGGCGGCGATACCTTCGGCTTTCTTCGGCTTCCGTTGGCGGGGCGGCGGGCCTCGGCCGTACGGGGTGTCCGGCCGCTGCGACCTCCCATTGTCCCGCACCGCGGGAGTGGCCCTGCCAGAGCCGACCGGCCCAGATGGTTGTAGCGTTCAACCATGCCTGACCTCAGCCGCCGGCGTCGACTCCTGGTACTGGCGATCTGCTGCCTGAGCCTGCTGATCGTCAGCCTCGACAACACCGTCCTCAACGTCGCCCTGCCCGCCATGCAGCGCGAGCTGAACGCCTCGGTCGCCGGTATGCAGTGGACGATCGACGCCTACACGCTGGTGCTGGCGTCGCTGCTGATGCTGGCCGGGTCGACCGCCGACCGGCTCGGGCGGCGGCGGGTCTTCCTGGTCGGGCTGGTGGTCTTCGCGATCGGCTCGCTGCTGTGCAGCCTGGCGCCGGACCTGGGGTGGCTGGTGGTCTTCCGGATGGTGCAGGCGGTCGGCGGCTCGATGCTCAACCCCGTCGCGATGTCGATCATCACCAACACCTTCACCGAGCCCCGGGAGCGGGCCCGTGCGATCGGGGTGTGGGGCGGCGTCGTCGGCATCAGCATGGCGGCCGGGCCGGTGATCGGCGGGCTGCTGGTGCAGAGCGTCGGCTGGCGCTCGATCTTCTGGATCAACGTCCCGATCGGCGCCCTCGCGCTCCTGCTCACCCTGCGCTACGTGCCCGAATCGCGCGCCCCCCGGCCGCGCCGGGTCGACCCGGTCGGCCAGCTGCTGGTGATCACGCTGCTGGGGTCGCTGACGTACGCGATCATCGAGGCGCCGGAGGCCGGCTGGGCGTCCACCGAGATCCTGGTGTGCGTGCTGGTGGCGGTGGTCTCGCTGGCGGCGCTGATCGGTTACGAGCGGCGCCGCGCCGAGCCCCTGCTCGATCTGCGGTTCTTCCACAGCGCCCCGTTCAGCGGCGCCACCGTCGTGGCGGTCTGCGCCTTCGCCGCGCTCGGCGGCTTCCTCTTCATCAACACCCTGTACCTGCAGAACATCCGCGGGCTGTCCGCGCTGTCCGCCGGGCTCTACATGCTGCCGATGGCCGGGATGACGCTGATCTGGGCGCCGGTGTCGGGGCGGCTGGTGGGCGGCCGCGGGCCCCGGCTGCCGCTGCTGCTCGCCGGTACCGCGATGGGCGCCAGCGGAGTGCTCTTCGCCGCCTTCGACGCGCCGTCGTCCGCTGCCCTGATGTTCACCGGCTACGTCCTCTTCGGTATCGGCTTCGGCCTGGTCAACGCGCCGATCACCAACACCGCGGTGTCCGGCATGCCGCGCGCCCAGGCCGGGGTGGCCGCCGCCGTGGCCTCCACCAGCCGGCAGGTGGGGCAGTCCCTCGGCGTCGCGGTGATCGGCGCCGTACTGGCGAGCGGGGCGCACGCCGCCGCCACCGCGGACCAGTTCCTCGCGGCCGGCCGCCCCGCCTGGTGGATCATCACCGGCTGCGGCGCCGCCGTCCTGCTGCTCGGCGCCCTGACGACGGGCCGGTGGGCGAGGGCGACGGCGGCCCGCACGGCGGCACTGTTCGAGGAGGAGCGGCGGGGGGAGCGGGCGGAGGGGGCGCGGTCGTGAGGAGGGGGCGAGGGACTCGGCCGGATGTGCGGCCGGGGGGCTCGGCCGGGGCGGCGCGCGGTCGTGAGGACCGGCCGGGGGGGGCGCGCGGTCGTCCTCGGCCGCGAATACCTCTCCGCCCGGGAATGCCTCTCGCGCCCGCCACGTTGTGGCCCCGCAGGGGGCGCTCGCATCCCCTACGGGATCTGTTCCCCCACCCCTTACGGCCCGCCCCCACACCGGCCCGCGCCACACCGGCCCGCCCCGTCTACGCCGCGGCCCGCCCCGCCAGCTCCTCCAGCTGCTGCAGCCGCTCGCGGGACGCCTCGTCCACGGGGGTGTACGACAGCAGCTTGGGCCCGGGGTTGGGCCCCGTCCACAGGCTCGTCGCCGTCAGCTGCAGTACGCCCACCCGCGGATGCCGGAAGAGCTTGACGGAGCTCATCGGGCGGACGACCTCGTGCTGCGCCCAGATCTCCCGGAATTCGGGCGAGGCCTCCGTCAGCCGCGCGACCAGCGCCTTCCAGGCCGGCTCCGCGACATGCTCGGCCATCGAGGCCCGGAACTTGGCGGCCATCACCCGCATCGTGGCGTCCAGATCGACCACACTCGCCCGCCACTGGGGGTGGGTGAACGCCAGCCACATGCAGTTGCGGTCCTCCTCGGGCAGCGCGTCGAGATCGCACATCAGCTGCCCGTAGGTGCTGTTGTAGGCGAGGATGTCGAACCGGCTGTTCTGTACGACCGCCGGGAACGGGGCGAGCTGCCCCAGGATCTGCCGCAACTCGCGCGGTACGCCCGTGCACTCCCTGCCCGGCAGCGGGTCGACCGCCCCGGCCAGCGCGAAGAGGTGACTGCGCTCGGCGCGGTCGAGCAGCAGTGCGCGGGCCACCGCGTCCAGGACCTGCGGTGAGACGTGGATGTCCCGGGCCTGTTCGAGCCAGGTGTACCAGGTGACGCCGACCGCCCCCAGGTGCGCGACCTCCTCGCGGCGCAGTCCCGGGGTGCGCCGACGTCTGCCGCGCGGCAGGCCGACCTGCTCGGGAGTGATCCGCTCGCGGCGGCTGCGCAGGAAGGCGGCCAGCTCGGCCCGGCGGGCGGCGTCGTCGCGCGGGGCGGCGACGGCCGGCGGGACGGCGGCGGCAACGGGACGTGTGGCAGCCTGCGTCAGGGGCGCGTCGACGGTCATGCCTCCAGCGTGCCGCAGGCCCCAGCCGGTTGCCAGGTAGCACGGGTACCAGGATAAGGACACTCTGGTACCCCTCTGGGCGGTCGACGATCGTCGACCCCGTGAGCGATACCGGAACACAGACCACCGTCCTCAAAGCCCCGGCGGACGCCCCGCGGCAGCACCCCGCCACGGCCGCGCTGACCCCACTCGGCCTGCTGACCGTCCTGCTGGGCGCGGCCCTGCCCCTGATCGACTTCTTCATCGTCAATGTCGCCCTGCCGACCATCGACCACGATCTGCACGCGGGCCCCGCGATGCTGGAGATGGTGGTGGCCGGTTACGGGGTCGCGTACGCGACGCTGCTGGTCCTCGGTGGCCGGCTCGGCGACACCATCGGCCGCCGTCGGTTGTTCCTGTGGGGCCTGGCCGCCTTCGGGCTGACCTCGCTGGCCTGCGGTCTCGCTCCGGACGCGGGAACTCTGGTGGGCGCCCGGGTGGCCCAGGGCGCGGCGGCCGCGCTGCTGCTGCCGCAGGTCCTGGCCACCATCCAGGCCACCACCGCCGGCAGGCGGCGCGCCAAGGCCGTCAGCCTGTACGGCGGCACGGCCGGTGTCTCCAGCGCCGTCGGCCAGGTGCTCGGCGGTCTGCTGGTCTCCGCCGACCTGGCGGGCACCGGCTGGCGTGCGGTCTTCCTGGTGAACGTCCCGATCGCCGCGGCGGCCTGGCTGCTGGCGGCCCGTACGGTCCCCGAGACCCGCTCCCCGCGCCCGGCCCGGGCCGACGTTCCCGGCACCGTACTGCTCGCCACCACCCTGATCACCCTGCTGCTGCCGCTGACCGAGGGCCGGGCGGCCGGCTGGCCGCTGTGGTCCTGGGTCCTGCTGGCCGTCTTCCCGTTCGCCGGCGCCGCGTTCCTGCACGTCGAGCGCCGCGCGGAACGCGCCGGCCGTACGCCCCTGGTACCGCCGTCCCTGCTGCGCATCCCCTCCGTGAACAGCGGCCTGGCCATGATCGTCCCGTTCTCGCTGGGCTTCGGGGGATTCATGTTCGTGGTGGCCGTGGCCCTGCAGAACGGTCTGCACTACGGCCCGTTCGCGGCCGGGCTGTCGCTGGCACCGCTCTGCGTCACCTTCTTCCTCGCCTCGCTCGCCGGGCCGCGGCTGGTACGGCGGTTCGGGCGGCGGGTGGTGATCGCCGGTTCGCTGATCCAGGGGGCCGGGCTGATCGCCCTGGCGCTGACCGTGCACGCGAGCTGGCCCGGCACCTCGGTGGCCGGTCTCGCGCCGAGCATGGCGGTGCTCGGCTTCGGCCAGGGCATGGTGCTGCCGGTGCTGCTGCGCATCGTGCTGAGCGAACTGCCGGTGGCGCAGGCGGGCGTGGGCGGCGGCGTCATGGTCACCACCCAGCAGTCCGGCCTCGCCCTGGGGGTGGCGACCCTGGGCACCCTCTTCCTCGCGTTGCTGCCCACCATCGGCATCCGCGATGCGCTGCTCGCGACCCTGCTGACCCAGCTGGCGATCGTCGCGGGCACGACGGCGCTGGCCCTGCGCCTGCCCCGCACGCTGCGCTGACCTGCGAGAAGGCGCGGGGGCACGGCAACCGGGAGAGAGGGCCACGCGCAGCTTCCACCCTCGCCACATATGACGGCTGACAGATATTGAAATCTGTCAGCCGTCATGTCATAGTGAATGCACCGCACCCCCGACCTCTCTCAGGAGTACGCAGTGCAGACCCGCACCCTGGGCACCAGCGGCCCGCAGACCTCCGCCCTCGGCCTCGGCTGCATGGGCATGTCCGCCCTCTACGGCGACAGCGACCGCAGCGAGTCCATCGCCACCATCCACGCCGCCCTCGACGCCGGCATCACGCTGCTCGACACCGGCGACTTCTACGGCATGGGCCACAACGAACTACTGATCAACGAAGCCCTGCGCACCGCCCCCGCGGCGGCCCGCGAGAAGGCGCAGACCAGCGTCAAATTCGGCGCCCTGCGCACGATCGAGGGCGGCTTCACCGGCTATGACGGCCGGCCGAACGCGGTGAAGAACTTCGCCGCGTACTCCCTCCAGCGCCTGGGCACCGACCACATCGACATCTATCGGATCGCCCGTATCGACCCGGACGTGCCGATCGAGGAGACCGTCGGCGCCATCGCCGAGCTGGTCGAGGCCGGCCATGTGCGGCACATCGGCCTCTCCGAGGTGGGCGCGGAGTCCCTGCGCCGGGCCGCCGCCGTCGCCCCGATCTCCGACCTCCAGATCGAGTACTCCCTCATCTCCCGAGGCATCGAGGACGCGATCCTGCCCACCGCCCGCGAGCTGGGCATCGGCATCACCGCGTACGGTGTGCTCTCCCGCGGCCTGATCAGCGGCCACTTCAGCCGTGACCGCAAGCTCGCCGCGAACGACTTCCGCGGGATGAGCCCGCGCTTCCAGGGCGAGAACCTCGCGCGGAACCTCGATCTGGTCGACGCGCTGCGCAAGGTCTCCGAGCAGAAGGGCGTCTCGGTCGCCCAGACCGCCATCGCCTGGGTGCTCTCCCGCGGCGAGGACATCGTCCCGCTGGTCGGTGCCCGCCGGCGCGACCGTCTGACCGAGGCGCTCGGCGCCCTCGACGTCGGCCTGGACGCCGGGGAGCTGGCCGCGATCGAGCAGGCGGTCCCGGCCGACGCCGCCGCCGGCGACCGTTACCCGACCGATCAGATGGCTCATCTGGACAGCGAGCGCTGACCGGCGGGCGCACGGGGGCACGGGCCAGGTACCGTCCGTAGGTACCTGGCGCCCGCCGCCCCGCCCGCCTGCTCCGAAAGGCCTCCCGCCCCATGCCCCCCGAGACGTTGACCCCCGAGCGCATCCTCGAAGCCACCGAGGAGGTACTGCGCCGCTACGGCCCGGCCAAGGCCACGGTCGTGGACGTGGCACGCGCCCTGGGCGTCAGCCACGGCAGCGTCTACCGCCACTTCCGCACGAAGGCGGCGCTGCGGGAGGCGGTCACCGCGCGCTGGCTGGACCGTACGAGCCAGGAGCTGTCGGTCATCGTCGCGGAGGAGGGCCCGGCCCCCGAGCGCCTGGACCGCTGGCTGACCGCCCTCTTCGAGGCCAAGCGGCACAAGGCCGGCGACGACCCCGAACTGTTCGCCACGTACATGACGTTGATCGGCGAGAGCGGCGGTGTGGTCGACCGGCACGTCACCGACCTGGAGTCCCAGCTCGCCGTCATCATCGAGGCCGGCGTCAGCCAGGGCGCCTTCCAGACCCCCTCCCCCGCCATCGCCGCCCGCGCCGTCTTCGACGCCACCGGCCGCTTCCACGACCCGTGTTACGCCCCCGAGTGGTCCCGACCGGAGATCACCGCCGACTTCGAGGCCGTCCGCGAACTGGTCCTCCGGGGCCTGCGCAGCTGAGGCACCCAGGGACCCCGACGAGGCCCGGCCCCGCGACCGCTACCGAAACCGCCCGCCCGAACCGCTGCCCAAACCGCCGCCGGAACGGCGAAGGGGCCCGCCCGCGACCGTACGGTCGCGAACAGGCCCCACGCCCGGCCCGGTTCGGGCCGAAGGCTCGCCCGGGTTACTTCTTGAAGGCGTAGTCCATCAGCTTCTTGGCGTCCGCCGTGCGGTTGGCGACCGAGGTGGAGGCCAGGACCGTGCCGATGACGGTCTTACCGTTCCGGGTGGCGGCGAAGACCAGGCAGTACTTGGCCTCCGGACCCGAGCCGGTCTTGACGCCGATGGTGCCGGAGTAGCTGCCGAGCAGGCCGTTGGTGTTGGTCCACTCCATGTAGCGGTAACCACCGCTCTTGGTGGTGACCTTCTGCTTCGTCGACTTCGTCTTCACGACGCTGCGGAACGTGGAGTACTTCATCGCGCTGCTGGCCAGCTTGGTCAGATCGCGCGGCGTCGAGTAGTTCGCACCGTGCCCGATGCCGTCGAACGAGTCGAAGTGGGTGTTCGTCAGCCCGAGGCTCCTGGCGGTGGAGTTCATCTTGCCGATGAACGACTTCACGCGCGCTTCCCGCGTGGACCCGCTGCCGAACTTGTCCGCCAGCGCGTACGCCGCGTCGCAGCCCGAGGGCAGCATCAGCCCGTACAGCAGCTGACGGACCGTGACCTTGTCGCCGACGATCAGCCGGGCCGACGAGGCCCAGTCGTTGTTGACGATGTAGTCGCTGTACGCCTTCTGGACCGTGACCTTGGAGTCCAGGTTGAGGTTCGGCTGCGCGAGCACCACCCGGGCCGTCATGATCTTGGTGGTGGAGCCGGTGGAGCGACGGGTGTCCGCGGCCTTGGTGTACAGCGTCTTACCCGTGCCGTTGTTCATCACGAAACCGCCCTTGGCGGCGACCGTGGGCGTCGGGAGCGTGGCGGCCTGCGCCGGGGCGGCGAACACCCCTGCCGTCAGGACGGCTCCCGCGGTGAGGGCAACCGCGGAGACGCGACGAATGCCCTTGATGCCAGTTTTCAAATTGAATACTCCAAATACCCCTGATACGCCTGCAGTGCGGCCCATATGAGAAAGCCGCTCGGTCGTGAGACGCCTGAGACAGACCAATGGATGCGCGCCGACGGCTTTTATTTCCGCCATTTCACACGGCGGAACCACGGCGGGCGGGCAGCAGCTCACACCACGTCAACGACGACACGTCACGCGACGGATCAGGCGCCCACCCCGAGGAAGCGCAGCACCGCCAGCACCCGCCGGTGATCGCCGTCGGCCTTCGGCAGGTCGAGCTTGGCGAGGATGTTGTTGATGTGCTTGGCGACCGCGCTCTCGCTCACCACCAGCTGGGCGGCGATCCCCGCGTTGGAGCGGCCCTCGGCCATCAGGGCGAGCACGTCCCGTTCGCGGGCCGTCAGCCGCTCCAGCGGATCGCTCGCCCGCCGCACCAGCAGCTGGGCGACGACCTGAGGGTCGAGCGCGGTGCCGCCGTCGGCCACCCGCCGCAGCGCCTCGATGAACTCCTCGACATCCGCCACCCGCTGCTTGAGCAGATAGCCCACCCCGCTGGTGTTCGTGGCCAGCAGATCGGCCGCGTAGCGCTCCTCGACGTACTGGGAGAGCATCAGCACCGCCGTGCCGGGCCACTGCCGGCGGATCGACAGCGCCGCCCGCACCCCCTCGTCCGTGAAGCCGGGCGGCATCCGTACGTCCACCACCGCCAGGTCCGGCCGGTGCTCCTCGACCGCCGCCAGCAGCCCCTGCGCGTCCCCGGACTCGGCCACCACCTCGAACCCGGCCATCTCCACCACCTTGACCAGCCCGATCCGCAGCAGGACGGAGTCCTCGGCGATCACGGCACGCCTCACATCGGGCACGGCAGCTCCACGCTCATCATGGTCGGGCCCCCCACGGGGCTGCTCATCCGGAATGTTCCGTCCACGGACCGCACGCGCTGGGCGAGGCCCGTCAGACCGCTCCCCTTGGACGGATCGGCCCCGCCCATACCGTCATCGGCGATCACCACCCGCAGTATCCCGCCGAGCCGGGTGACCGTCACATCCGCCCTGGTCGCCTGCGGCGCGTGCTTGGCGATGTTCGTCAGCGCCTCGGAGACGACGAAGTACGCGACCGCCTCGACGGCCGGCGTCACCCGCTGCGGCAGCTCCGGCGGCAGGTCCACCCGCAGCCGTACGGGCAGCGGCGCACGGGCCGCGAGTCCGGAGAGCGCCGCGTCCAGCCCCAGCTCGTCCAGTACGGCGGGGTGCAGGCCCCGCACCAGGCTGCTCAGCTCCTCGATCGCCTCCTTCGCCTCGCGGTGCGCGGTGTCGATGACCTCCCGCACCTCCGGCGGCAGATCCGTCAGCGTGGCCTTGGCCAGCCCCAGATTCAGCGCCAGCGACACCAGTCGCTGCTGCGCCCCGTCGTGCAGATCGCGTTCGATGCGCCGCCGTTCGGCATCCGCGGCGTCCACCGCCCCGGCGCGGCTCTCGGTGAGGTCGGCCACCCGCCGCACCAGGTCCGCGCTCGGGTCGGGCCCCAGCAGATCGGGCCCGAGGCGCGTTTCGAGACGCACCAGGGCCGCGGCGAGGGCGGGGACCGCGGCGAGCGCGGCCAGGCCGGCGAGCGTGACGTAGAACGCCTGGGTGGTGTAGCCGGGGTGGTCGGCCCGCCAGGTCCAGGGCACCCCCCATATCCATGCGTACACCGTGGCGGCGGCCAGGCCCGAGAGCAGCAGGGACAGCAGCAGCACTTCGAGCCCGCCGAGCAGCGTGCCGACCAGGCAGTGGTAACCGAACTGCCGCTGCGGCCGCCGCCATCCGGGGCGGGGGATGTCGATCCCGAGCAGCTGCCGGAAGCGCCAGCGCTGGGCGGCGGTCAGCGCCGGCACGGAGAGCACCGTCAGCGCCACCGTGAAGCCCAGGACCACCGGGACGCTGGCGTCGTGCCCCTCGACGATCTCCCATACGAGACCGAAGAGCATGAACAGCAGGAACCCGATGAACAGGTGCAGCGGCGCCCCCAGGGCGAGGAAGGACGTATCGCGGGTCAGCCGGGTGAGCACGCGCCGCAGCCGGGGCGGGAATTTCATGATCCAACCGTAGATGCCGGGCGCCGCGGGCCGCCATGAAGCCCGTTGCCGTACGAGGGGTGTAGCTGGTGCCACCCCAGGTCGGACAGCGGCGTTACTGACTGCGGCCGGCGAAAACCGGAGTCTTGATCACGAGCCCGACGGCCGGGTTCCAGACACCGGAAGAGACCCCTGCCATGGCTTTCACCGCCCTCAACTCCCCTGCGCACGACGGACGTTACGCGACGCCTCCGGTGGCCTGCCACGGGCCCGCACGGGTCGCCACCGCCCGCCGGTGGCAGGGCCGCGTCCTGGCGGGCGCCGGTCTCGCCCTGCTCCCCTGGCTCGGCTACCTCGCCGGCACACTGCCGCCCGCCGAGGCGGCCGCCTGGGTCGCCCTCGACGCGCTGGAGGCCGCCGCCCTCCTGGCCGCCGGCACCCGCCTGCTGCGCGGCGGCCTCCGCCACCGCGCGCCCGCGGCCGCCGCGGCCGTCCTCCTCCTCGCCGACGCCTGCATCGACCTCGCCACCGCCGCCCCCGGCCCGGAACTGGCCACCGCCATAGCCATGGCCGTCGCGGCCGAACTCCCCCTGGCGGCCCTGTGCACCTGGCTCGCGGCGCGGCCGTCGCGGGGGTAGTCGGGGTGGGTGCGGGGGGCGGGGGGCACTTAGGGGGTGGGCGAACACATCCCGTAGGGGTCGCGAGGCCCCCCTGCGGGGCCACAACGTGGGGGCAGGGAACGGTATTCCTCGCGGGGGCAGAGGGAGCGGCCCTCCTCATGGAGGCAGCGAGCGGCACTCCTCCCGACCCCACTCCCCACACCCCACACAAAAGCGCCGATCGGACCCGGATGACTCCGAGCCCGACCGGCGCTCAGCGGTGATGCGTCGAGGCTACGTCGCCGCCGCCCCCACCAGGGACTGATCGCGGCTACGCCGACGCCCCCAAGGGACTAGCAGCCCAGCAGTCGCCCGCCCAGGTACGACTGGATCTGGTCCAGGGACACCCGCTCCTGCTTCATCGTGTCGCGCTCGCGCACGGTGACGGCGTTGTCGTCGAGGGTGTCGAAGTCGACCGTGACGCAGAACGGCGTGCCGATCTCGTCCTGGCGGCGGTAGCGGCGGCCGATGGCGCCCGCGTCGTCGAACTCGATGTTCCAGTTCTTGCGCAGGTCCGCGGCGAGGCCCTTGGCCTTCGGCGACAGCTGCGGGTTGCGGGACAGCGGCAGGACCGCGACCTTGACCGGCGCCAGGCGCGGGTCGAGCCGCATGACCGTGCGCTTCTCCATCTTGCCCTTGGCGTTGGGCGCCTCGTCCTCGACGTACGCGTCGAGCATGAAGGCCAGCATCGCGCGGTTCACACCGGCCGCCGGCTCGATGACGTACGGAGTCCAGCGCTCGCCGGCCTCCTGGTCGAAGTAGGAGAGGTCCTGGCCGGACGCCTTGGAGTGCGCGCCCAGGTCGTAGTCGGTACGGTTGGCCACACCCTCCAGCTCGGAGAACTCGGTGCCGCCGAAGTTGAAGCGGTACTCGATGTCAGCCGTGCGCTTGGAGTAGTGCGAGAGCTTCTCGGCCGGGTGCTCGAACCAGCGGATGTTCTCCTCGCGGATACCGAGGTCGACGTACCAGTTCCAGCGCTGCTCCATCCAGTACTCCTGCCACTTCTCGTCCTCGCCCGGCTTGACGAAGAACTCCATCTCCATCTGCTCGAACTCGCGGGTGCGGAAGATGAAGTTGCCCGGAGTGATCTCGTTCCGGAAGGACTTGCCCATCTGCGCGATGCCGAACGGCGGCTTCTTGCGGGAGGTCTGCTGGACCTGGGCGAAGTTGGTGAAGATGCCCTGGGCGGTCTCGGGGCGCAGGTAGGCGACCGAGGCGGTGTCCTGCGACGGGCCGAGGTGGGTGGAGAGCAGGCCGGAGAACTGCTTGGGCTCGGTGAAGCCGCCCTTGTTGCCGCAGTGCGGGCAGTTGATGTCGGCGAGGCCGTTCTCGGGGAGCTTGCCGTGCTTGGCCTCGTACGCCTCCTCCAGGTGGTCCGCGCGGAAGCGCTTGTGGCAGGAGGTGCACTCGGTGAGCGGGTCGGTGAAGGTGGCGACGTGGCCGGACGCCTGCCACACCTCGGGGGCCAGGATCACCGACGAGTCGAGACCGACGACGTCGTCGCGCGAGGTGACCATGGAGCGCCACCACTGACGCTTGATGTTCTCCTTGAGCTCGACGCCCAGCGGACCGTAGTCCCAGGCAGCCCGAGAGCCGCCGTAGATCTCACTGCAGGGGTATACGAAGCCACGGCGCTTGCTCAGGCTGACGATGGTATCGATCTTGTCGGCGGCCACGGTGCTCTCTTCATTACGACGACGAACGATGAATTGGGCAGACGCCCTGACGTCTCGCGCTGGGGGGTGGTCGGGAGACGGATGGACGAATAGTTCAGGGTACCGGCGGGCGCACCCCCCAGACCAAATCGGTTTCCGTACCGCTGTCGCCCCGCTCACACCCGCCCCCGGTTTGTTGACAACCGTTTCCAAGTTTGTTGAAAATGACTGTCATGAACATACGCCGTCACATATCCACCGCCGCCGTCGCCGGAGCCTCGGTACTCGGCCTCCTGGCCCTTACCTCCTGCTCCACGGCCGACGCGACGCACACGGATGACGGCAAGCTGAAGGTGTCGGCGTCCTTCTACCCCATGGAATTCCTCGCCGAGCAGATCGGCGGCGACCACGTCGAGGTGACCGGCCTCACCAAGCCCGGTGTCGAGCCGCACGACCTGACCCTCACCGCGCAGCAGACCGCCGAGCTCAGCGCGGCCGGCGCGGTGGTCTACCTCAAGGGCCTGCAGCCCGCCGTGGACAGCGCGATCGCCCAGTCCGGCGTCGAGAACGTCGCCGACGCGGCGGCCCTGACCTCCCTCGAAGCCCACGGCACCGAGGTCGACGGCCACGACCACGCCGACGGCGACCACCACGCGCACGCCGAGTCCGAGGGCGGAAAAGACCCGCACATCTGGCTGGATCCGGTGAAGTACGCCGAGGTCGCCAAGGGCGTCAACAAGACCCTCGCCAAGGCCGACCCGGGCCACAAGGCCGACTACCAGAAGAACACCGACGCGCTGGTGAAGAAGCTCCAGGCGCTGGACGCCGACTTCAAGAACGGGCTGAAGAACCGGGCGTCCGACACCTTCATCACCACCCACGCCGCCTTCGGCTACCTCGCCGAGCGCTACGGCCTCACCGAGGAGGCCATCAGCGGCCTCGACCCCGAGTCCGAGCCCAGCGCCCACCGCGTCCGGAGCCTGCACTCCCTCGCCGAGGAGCACCACGTCTCCACGGTCTTCTTCGAGACGATCGCCAACCCGGCCACCGCCCGGACCCTGGCCGGCGATCTGCACCTGAAGACCGATGTGCTCGACCCGCTGGAGGGGATCACCGCCAAGTCCCGCGGCAAGGACTACTTCGGCGTGCAGCGCGCCAACCTCGCCGCGCTGCAGAAGGCCCTCGGCAGCAAGTGAGCAGCTCCGCCCCACCACCCCAGCCCGTTACGGAGGACACCGTGAACCAGCCGCAACCCCAGCCGGTCATCGACCTGCGCGGCGCCACCGCCTCCCTGGGCGCCCGCCCCGTGCTGCGCGGCGTCGATCTCACCGTCCGCTCCGGCGAGGTCGTCGCGCTGCTGGGCGCCAACGGGTCGGGCAAGTCCACCGCCGTGCGCTCGGTGATCGGCCAGGTCCCGCTCACCGGCGGCGCGCTGTCCCTCTTCGGTACGGAGTTCCGCCGCTTTAAGGACTGGGCCCGGATCGGGTACGTCCCGCAGCGCACCACCGCGGCCGGCGGGGTCCCCGCCACCGTCCGCGAGGTCGTCACCGCCGGCCGCCTGGCCCGTACGAAGCTGGGCATCCTGCGCAAGGCCGACCGGGTCGCCGTACATCGCGCCCTGGAGCTGGTGGGGATGGCCGACCGCGCCAAGGACGCCGTCGACGCGCTCTCCGGCGGACAGCACCAGCGGGTGCTGATAGCCAGGGCCCTGGCCGGCGAACCGGAACTGCTGATCATGGACGAGCCGATGGCCGGCGTCGACCTGGCCAGCCAGGAGGTGCTCGCCGCCGCCCTGCGCGAGCAGGTCGCCGCCGGCGCCACGGTCCTGCTCGTCCTGCACGAGCTGGGCCCGCTGGAGCCGCTGATCGACCGCGCGGTGGTGCTGCGCGACGGCTGCGTCGTCCACGACGGCCGGCCGCCCAAGGCCGTGGGCCAGCACGCCCTGCCCGGCCACGACCACGTCCACCCACACGCCGACGCCGCCGCGGAACCGCTCCGCACCGGCCTGCTGACCTAGGGGCTGTATCGCCATGGAAATCCTCAGCTACCCCTTCATGCAGCGGGCCCTGATCGCCGCCCTGATCGTCGGCGTCACCGCCCCCGCCATCGGCATCTACCTCGTCCAGCGCCGCCAGGCCCTGATGGGCGACGGCATCGGCCATGTCGCGCTCACCGGCGTCGGCCTCGGCTTCCTGCTCAACCAGAGCCCCGTCTGGGTCGCCACCGCCGTCGCCGTCACCGGCTCCGTCGTCATGGAGCTGATCCGCTGGTACGGCAAGACCCGCGGCGACCTCGCGCTGGCCATGCTGTTCTACGGCGGCATGGCGGGCGGCGTGATGCTGATGAGCCTGTCCGACGCCGGTTCCAACGCCAACTTCGGCACCTACCTCTTCGGCTCGATCACCACCGTCTCGCCGCAGGACATGACGACGATCTGCGTGCTCGCCGCGCTGGTACTGGCGGTCACCGTCGGCCTGCGCCGCCAGCTGTTCGCCGTCTGCCAGGACGAGGAGTTCGCCCGGGTGACCGGCCTGCCGGTGCGGCTGCTGAACCTCCTGATCGCCGTGACCGCCGCGGTCACCGTCACCGTCGCCATGCGCGTCGTCGGCCTGCTGCTGGTCAGCGCCCTGATGGTGATCCCGGTCGCGGCCGCGCAGCAGATCAGTCGCAGCTTCGCGGTCACCTTCACGGTGGCCGTGGCCATCGGTGTGGCGGTCACTCTTACGGGCACCACCACCTCGTACTACGTGGACGTGCCGTCCGGCGCGACGATCGTGCTGCTCGCCATCGGCCTGTTCGGCGTCTTCACCGCGCTCGCCGGGCCGCTGGCGAAAAGGCGCGCCAGGGCTGCCGCCCAGCCCGGTACGGGGTGCACCCTGGAGGTACCCGGCGGCCGCACCGCCGCGGACGACGTGAAGGTGGCCGGATAGCGCCGCCTAAGCCCGCACGGATCGGCGCATAGATATACGTAAAGGGGCACGTGCAGATGTGCCCACGGGGGTACGGGGAGATGTCCGCGCAGGTGTAAGCGTCCCACCGGGGATCCGGGCATCACCTGGCACAATGGCGGGACGCATGTGCAGGGAGAGGTCCCTGCCGTCCTAGGGAGGCAACGGTGGCGACGAGCGCGGGATCTCCGGTACGCGGCCGGTCGACGCGGCAGCGGACCGCGGTGTCCGCCGCACTCGACGAGGTGGACGAGTTCCGCAGTGCCCAGGAACTGCACGACATGCTCAAGCACCGCGGTGACTCGGTCGGGCTGACCACCGTCTACCGCACTCTGCAGTCCCTCGCCGACGCCGGCGAGGTCGATGTACTGCGCACCAGCGACGGCGAGGCCGTCTACCGCCGGTGCAGCACCGACGATCACCACCACCACCTGGTGTGCCGATCCTGCGGCAAGGCCGTCGAGGTCGAGGGCCCCGCGGTGGAGAAGTGGGCCGACCAGATCGCCGCGGAGCACGGCTTCCGGGACGTGGCCCACACCATCGAGATCTTCGGGACGTGCGGGGAGTGCGCCGAGCGGGCCGCCGAGGAGAAGTAGCAGCAGGGAAGTAGCCGCAGGACCCAAGCAACAGCAGGACCAACGCACACGGGCCGCCTCCCGCGAAGGGGGGCGGCCCGTGTCGTGGTCGCGCTGCCTTACGTGGCCGGGTGGCCGTCCGGTGCCGGCGCCGCCCCGAAACGGCGGTCCCGCTTGGCGTACTCCAGGCACGCGTCCCACAGGTTCCGGCGGTCGAAGTCCGGCCACAGAATGTCCTGGAACACCATCTCGGCGTACGCGCTCTGCCAGATCAGGTAGTTCGAGGTCCGCTGCTCGCCGGACGGCCGCACGAAGAGGTCCACATCCGGCATGTCCGGGTAGTACATGTACTTCGCGACGGTCTTCTCGTTGACCTTCGACGGGTCCAGCTTCCCGGCCCGTACGTCCGCGGCGATGGCCGCCGCCGCATCCGCGATCTCCGCGCGACCGCCGTAATTCACGCAGAAGTACAGCGTCATCGCGTCATTGTTCTTGGTCTGCTCCTGCGCGATCTGGAGCTCCTGCACCACGGACTTCCACAGCTTCGGCATCCGCCCGACCCAGCGGATGCGGATGCCCAGCGCGTCCATCTCGTCGCGCCGCCGCCGGATCACGTCCCGGTTGAAGTTCATCAGGAACTTGACCTCGTCGGGCGACCGCTTCCAGTTCTCCGTCGAGAAGGCGTAGAGCGAGAGGTTCTTCACGCCCATCTCGATGCAGCCCTTGAGCACGTCCAGGACGACGCCCTCGCCGACCTTGTGGCCCTCGGTGCGCGGCAGCCCGCGCTCCTTGGCCCACCGGCCGTTGCCGTCCATGACGACGGCCACATGGTTCGGGACCAGATCACCGGGGATCTTCGGCGGCCGCGCACCGGAAGGGTGCGGCTCGGGCGTCTCGTACTCGCGCCGATTACGGCCCAGAATCCCGCGTCGTGCCATGCGGCCCACGTCTCCTATGTGTCGCTTCGGGGTTCGTTATGTGATGCGTTATGTGGTGCGTTATGTAATTGCGTTATGTGGTGCGTTGTGTGCTTGTGCGCTATTGCTCTACGTACCGGAGGGAGCGCAGGCCCCGCTCCAGATGCCAGTGCAGATACGCCGTGACCAGCCCGCTGCCCTCCCGGGCGTGACGGGCCTCGCAGGCGTCCGCGGTCCCCCAGTCGCCGGTCAGCAGCGCGCTGAGGAGCCCGATGGCCTCTGAGGAGGGTACGACGCTTCCGGGGACCCGGCAGTCGCCGCATATCACTCCGCCCGACGCCACGGAGAAGAACCGGTTGGGGCCGGGCAGCCCGCACCGCGCACAGCTGTCGAAACTCGGCGCGTAGCCGTTGACGGCGAGCGAGCGCAGCAGGAAGGCGTCCAGGACGAGGTGCGGGGCGTGCTCGCCGCGCGCGAGCGTCCGCAGGCCGCCGACCAGCAGCAGATACTGCTGTACGGCCGGCTCGCCCTCGTGGTCGGTGAACCGCTCGGCGGTCTCCAGCATGGCCGTGCCGGCGGTGTAGCGGGCGTAGTCGGTGACGATCCCGCCGCCGTACGCGGCGATCGTCTCGCTCTGTGTGCACAGCGGCAGGCCGCGCCCGATCAGTTCGCTGCCGCGGGCGTAGAACTGCACGTCCACATGCGAGAACGGCTCCAGCCGCGCCCCGAACTTCGACTTCGTACGCCGTACGCCCCGGGCCACCGCCCGGACCCGGCCGTGGCCGCGGGTGAGCAGCGTGATGATCCGGTCCGCCTCACCCAGCTTCTGGGTGCGCAGCACGATGCCGTCGTCGCGGAACAGACTCATGGCGCCATTGTTCCGCATGGCGCGGGTGCCCACGTTGTCGGCTGTCCCGCCATGGGGGTTTGTCGCCGTTACGCCTGCGGCGGGCGTTTGTGTGTCGGCTGCGGTGCCGCTCCTCCGGACTTCGTCCTGCGGCGCGGCCCCTCCCGTGGGCGGGTGGGAAGGGGCCGGTGGGGGTCGGCGTCCGCGTGAACGGCATCACCGTCGAATGGACGGCATCACCGTCGAATTCCGCCGGTACTAGGCCAGGTGCAGGGGCCTCATGTCGATGCCGTGCCGTCGGCCGACCTCCACCATGCGCTCGACGTCCACGGACGTAGCCGACGGCGGTGGCAGCTCGCGTCGCTGGGCCGGTTCACCGGCTTCGGCGAAGAACTTGTCGATGCCCCCCGGCGTGTAGGTGATCACCATACGGACCGTGCTCGTAGGTTCGTATCGCTCCAGCGTCCCCGCGGGGATGTGGAAGAACGATCCGGGTCCGCCTTCGAATGTCTCGTTGCCGATGTGGTAGCGCAGCGTTCCCTCGACGACGTAGACACTCTCGGTTCCGGGGTGGATGTGCGGCGGTGGGCCTCCTCCCTCCGGAATGGTCATCTCCATGACGGTCATCTCGCCATTGGTCTCGTCACCGGACGCCTTGACCTCGTAGAGACCGTTCATCAGCCAGAATGCGTCGCCGTCGCCCTTTCGGCGTACGACGGAGTTCTTCGCGGAGTTCTTCGCCATGCAGTCGCTCCTTCCTGACCCTCGTAGCTTCCACATGTGTTCCCGCTGGTCAGCCGATGGAAGGCCGCCGTCCGGGTGGGCCTAGGGCCGCTCGCCCCGCGACTGCCGCGACAGCGCCGCGGTCAGCTGGCGGGCGACCTCCATCGAGCAGCGGCCCAGCTCGACGAGCGGTGGGTTGTAGCGGTGCGCGATCGAGACGGGGTCGGGGCGCAGCGACGGCAGGACGACCCCCGCGCCGGCGAGGGCCTCGCGCAGTTCCGTCGTCACGGCATCGACTTCCTTGAGGTGGTTCATGAGCGTCCGCCTTTTCGCAGGGTTGTTCACGGTTTGCATGCAGAGCGTGACGCTGCGGAACTACGCTGTGCAAGGGGATCGGCACGGGATCGGCACTACAACTGCCGTGCACACGGTGGGAGTTAGAGGGAATCAGTCATGGCCAATGGCTCACGCATGGCGGCATGGGAGCACTGGGGCGCGGAACTCAAGTACCGCCGGGAGCTCGCCGGACTGACGCAGGGCGAGCTGGGGCGGCGGGTGTTCGTCTCCGGCGGCTACATCGGCCAGTTCGAGCAGGCGATCCGCAAGCCGCAGCTGGACGTGGCGATCCGGATCGACGAGGTACTGCAAACCGACGGCTTTTTCGAGCGGGCCTGGCGGAAGCTGATCGACGACAAGCGGTACGCCGATTACTTCGCACAGGTCGCGGAGCTGGAGCGGCTGGCGACGAAGATCTGCGAGTTCGAGCCGATGATTGTGCCGGGGCTGCTGCAGACAGCGGCGTACACGCGCGCACTCAAATGCGCGGGCGATCCCTTCGCCACCGACGAGTCGATCGAAGCGGGAGTCCAGTCCCGTCAGGACCGCGCGGTCATCCTCAAGGATGCGACGCGGCCCATGTATTGGGCAGTGCTGCACGAGGCCGCACTGCGGGTGCCAGTAGGCGGACCGGCCGTAATGGCCGAGCAGCTGGAACACGTCGTGAAGCTCACACGCGAACGGAAGATCCTGCTGCAGGTCCTCCCCTTCGCCGCAGGGGCGTATCCAGTCATGGGTAAGTCGCTGCGACTCATGGAGTTCGAGGACGCCCCGCCGACCGCCTATACAGAAGGCGTGTATTCGGGGAATTTGCTGGACGATCCTGCCGTAGTGAAGCGCGCACAGGAAGCCTACGATCTGTTCAGGGCCGCCGCGCTGTCGCCGGAGGCGGCCCTAGCCCTGATCGAATCGGCGGCGGAGGACTACAGACGATGCGTGAGTTCGACCTGAGCACTGCCCAGTGGCGCAAAAGCAGCTACAGCGACGACAACAACGGCAACTGCATCGAGGTCGCTCACGACTTCCCAGGCCTGGTCCCCGTCCGCGACAGCAAGACCGTCCCCCACGGTCCGGCCGTGACGTTCTCCGCGTCCGCCTGGTCCGCTTTCGTCGACGCCGTCAAGAAAGCGCGGTTCACGGCTGCCTGACCGGCCTTCACCGAGCCGTCACAACAAGCGCACAAGGGCCCTGCCATCTCTCCTGGATGACAGGGCCACATCACGTTATGGTCCAGTGCATCGTGGGCGGAACGTGACCTTCCGCACTTCTCGGTCACCCCCCTCGATCGGCCCTTACGGCTCGTCAACTCCCCGGTAGCATCCCGTGATGATCGGCACCACGAAGCCGTGATGGCCGGCCGCCCCCCTCAGTCCCCATATAGAGGATCTCGATGACATCCATACCGGAGGCGCTGTTGTGGTGCCTCAGCGCAGGTACGGCCGCCGCCTTGGTCCTGGCGGCGCTCACGATCCGGGCCAACGGACAACGCAAGGCCCTGACGGCCCGTCTCGCTGCCGCTGAGGAACAGAACAGCGCCACGCTCCACAGCAATACGGAGCTCTCGGCCCGGCTGCGCGCCACCGAGGCCGAGATCCGGCACCTGGCCGGGACCAGGCTGCCCGACCTCACGATGGCGCTGGCCCACCCGCACGTGCCCGTACGCGGGCTGCTGGACGCCCGGTTCGCCGGGTCCGAGACCGACCAGGCGCTCAGCGCCGTACTGGAGCAGGTCGGCGGGGCCATCACCAAGGAGCGGTCCCGGGTCGACGCGGCGGCGCAGTCCACGCTGCGCGGCGCGACCACGACCATTCAGGCGCTGCTCTACCGTCTCCAGACGGCGCTGCAGGACATGCAGCACCGCTACGACGACCCCAACGTCGCCCAGGACCTGCTGGCCGCCGACTTCCTCAACGAGCAGGCGCTGCGGCGCATCCAGGCCACCGGTGTGGTGTGCGGCGCCTGGCCGGGCCTGACCCGGGAGGACTCCTACCTCTCCGAGCTGGTGGTCGGCGCCGCCTCGCGGCTGCGCGGCTACGAGCGCGTACAGGTCAGCAACCAGCTGCGCGACCCCGTCGCGGTGGTCGCCCGGGCCGTCGAGCCGATCGCGATCACCGTCACCGAGCTGCTCGCCAACGCGCTGCACCACTCCCACCGGGAGCTGCCCGTCACCGTCACGCTGCAGCAGGGCAACCGCGGTGCGTCGGTGATCATCGACGACTACGGCGTCGGGATGCACGAGGACGAGGTCAAGGCCGCCATGGAGCTGCTGGCGAGCGATGCGGACCTGCTGCTGACGCAGCTCGGTGATCCGCCGCGGTCCGGGTTCGCGGCGGCCGGCCAGCTGGTGCGCCAGTACGGCTTCGGCGTGCACATCGAGTCGTCGCCGTACGGCGGCGTGCGGGCCGTTGTCTACATCCCGGGTGACCCCCTCCTCACCGTCCTCGACGAGAGCGCCCAGCCCATGTCCGTGATGGCTCCGATGCCGCGCCGTTCCGGCGCGTCCGAGCGGCCCGCCGTACTCCCGACCGGAGCCGCCGCCCACACTCCCCCCACACCGCACACCCCCGCTCCGGCCGCTCCGGCACACGGCGTGCCCGCGCAGCCCGACGCCGCGGCGGCCTCCGCCGAGGGCGGACTGCCGCGCAGGCGCCGCCGGCAGCCGACGGCCGAGCAGGAACAGAGTCTGCCGCGCACCGAGCCCGTCCACGAACGTTCCCCGGAGGAGGCCGCCTCTCGCTGGGCCGCACTCCAGCAGGGCACCGAGTCCGGCCGCGCGGCAGCCCAGTCAGAAGCCCCTCGCAGTCCCGAAGGGAACGTCCAGCCATGAACAGCCCGACCCGCCGCCGCGTCACCGAGGACAAGTCCTGGGTGCTGGCCCCCCTCTTGGAGCTGCCGCATGTTATCCACGCAGCCGTGATCTCCGGCGACGGCTTCATCGAGGGCGCCTCACCGGGCCTGACCCGGGACTCCGCCGAGGGTGTCGCCGCGATGATGTCCGCGCTGCAGGGCGCCGGCCGCGCCGTCACCGCGGCGTTCGCCGGCAAGGACGACGCCAGGCTGCGGCAGACCGTCATCGAGTCCGACGAGGGCTTCGTCTTCGCGATACCGGCCGGCGAGAACACCTGCCTGGCCGTCTTCTGCGGCCCGGAGGTGAACATGGGCGTCGTCGCGCACCACATGCAGATCCAGGTCACGACCCTGGGCAGCAAGGTCATGAACAGCCCGGCTCGGGACCTCGGTACGCCGGCATGACGCCGCGCCAGAGCAGCGGAAGGCGCCTCGTACCGGCCTATCTGGCGACCGGCGGACGCGCCCAGCCCAGCCGTAACACGTTGGACCGGCTCACCCTGCTGCACAGCGCGGGGATGCCGATCACCAGTGAGGTACGCCCGGAAGAGCACCGCATCCTGGAGCTGCTGCAGCCCGGGGCGCTGTCTCTGGCGGAGGTCGCCGCCCACCTTCAGCTGCCCGTCAGCGTGGTGAAGGTCCTGGTCGCCGACCTCGTCGATGCCGGGCGGCTGCACGCCCGTGTCCCCATCCCCGAAGCCGAGCAATTCGACCGGCAGATCCTGGAGAGGGTTCTCGATGGACTCCGCTCTCTCAAGTCCTAGCAACGCAGCCGCCACCGACGGCATGTACCTCTCGGGAGCCGACCAGACCCTGGTCAAGCTCCTGGTCGCGGGGCCGTTCGGGGTCGGGAAGACCACGCTCATCCGCGCGCTCTCGGAGACCCCGCCGCTGCACACCGAGGAGGTGATGACGCAGTCCGGTGCGTTCGTCGACAACCTCGCCGGTGTGCGGGAGAAGACCACGACCACCGTCGCCATCGACTTCGGGCGGCTCACCCTGCCCGGTGATCTGGTGCTGTACCTGTTCGGCACCCCTGGACAGAAACGATTCCGCCCGCTGTGGCAGGACATCGCCCGCGGCGCGCTGGGCGCGCTCGTCCTCGCCGACACCCGGCGCCTCGCGGACTCCTTCGAGGTGATGGACATCATCGAGGAGGCGGGCCTGCGCTACGCGGTCGCGGTCAACACCTTCCCCGACGCGCCGCACTACGACGTGCCGCAGCTCCGTGAAGCCCTCGACCTGCACCACGAGACGCCGCTGGTGATGTGCGACGCCCGCGACCGGGACCAGTCCGTCGATGCGCTGATCGCGCTCGTCGGGCACGTTCTCGCCCACACGCCCCAGGAGAACCAGACCTCGTGACTTCCCCGTACGAGCCGGGTGCCACCCCACCACCCGGCTGCCCCGCCCACGCCCAGGGCACAGCGGCCGCCGGGGCGGCGGACGCCCTCGCCCAGGGCGCCCCCGCGCCGGGCGGCCATCCGCTGGACCAGGCCGAAGGCCACTCGCTCGTCAGGCTGTACGACCCGGAGTTCGCCGCCGACCCGCACCGTTACTACGCCTATCTGCGGCAGTACGGCGCCCTGGCCCCGGTGGAGATCGCCACCGGCGTGACCGCGATGCTGGTCATCGACTACCGGGCCGCGCTCGACCTGCTGAACGACGAGACCACCTGGTCCAAGGACTCCCGGGCCTGGATGGAGACGGTGCCGCCCGACACGGCGGTCATGCCGATGCTGGGCTGGCGGCCGAACGCCCTGTTCAACGACGGGGAGGTGCACCGCCGCTACCGCCAGGTGATCACCGACAGTTTCCGGCTCGTCGAGCCGCAGGAGCTGCGGGCGCGGGTCCGCAACGCCGCGGACTCCCTCATCCAGAAGTTCGGCGCGACAGGCGAGGTGGACCTGATGTCCGCCTACGCCCAGCAGCTTCCGCTGCTGATGTTCAACAACCTCTTCGGTATGCCGGACGAGTACGGCGAGGCGCTGATCGCGGCCATCGGCGGGCTGATGGACGGTGCCACGCCGGAGGAGGCGGCGGCCGCCGACGCGGCGTTCTCGGCGTACATCATGGAGCTGGTGGGCCGGAAGAAGGCGCAGCGCGGCGCGGACCTGACGTCCTGGTTCCTGGACCACCCCAACGGTCTGAGCGACGAGGAGGTCATCGCGCAGATCGTGGTGACGATGGCCGCGGGCAACGAGCCGCTGGCCAACCTCATCGCCAACGCGCTGTCGCGGATGCTCTCCGACGACCGCTACTACAGCACCCTGTCCGGCGGCGCGCTGACCGTGCAGGACGCCATCAACCAGGTGCTGTGGAACGACCCGCCGATGGGCCAGTACTCCGCGCACTACGCCCGCCGCGATGTGTTCTTCCACGGCACCTGGGTGCGCAAGGGGCAGCTGGTGCTGGTCTCCTACGCGGCGGCCAACACCCAGTTCGGGGAGGTCTCCCTGGACAGCGGCTCGGGCAGCGGCGCGCATCTGACCTGGGCGTCAGGCCCCCATGCCTGCCCGGTGCCGCGGCATGCGCTGGTGATCGCCACCACCGCGATCGAACGTCTCACCGCCTGGCTCTCCGACATTGAACTCGCCGTACCCGTAGAGGAGTTGAGCTGGCGCCCCGGCGCCTTCCAACGGGCCCTGACCGCTCTCCCGGCCCGCTTCACTCCCATCACCCCCGATCAGGCAGGAGCCACCCCATGGGACAACAGCTCGTCGCCCTCGACCCCACCGGATCCGACGTCTACGCCGAGGCCGAGCGCCTCCGTCGGCTAGGGCCGGTCACCCGCGTCCGGATCCCCCAGGGCCCCGAGGCCTGGTCGATCACCAGCCACGCCCTCATCAAGCAGCTGCTGACCGACCCGCGCGTCTCGAAGGACCCCCGCAAACACTGGCCCGCCTGGCAGCGCGGCGAGTACCAGGACGGCTGGCTGGCGACCTGGGTCGGCGTCACCAACATGTTCACCGCGTACGGCGAGGACCACCGGCGGCTGCGCAAGCTCATCGCGCCGGCCTTCACCGCCCGCCGTACCGAGGCCATGCAGCCGTCGGTCGAGCGGATCACCGCGGCCCTGATCGAGGACCTCGCGGCGGCCCCGGCCGGTTCGGTCACCGACCTGCGCGCGGGCTTCGCGCACCCGCTGCCCATGCAGGTCATCTGCGAGCTGTTCGGCATTCCGAGCGACGACACCCGCACGGAGTTGGCCCGGCTCGCCGAGATCATCATGACCAGCGTCGACCCGGAAGAGGCCGGGAAGACGCTGATGGCCACCCATGAGCTGCTGCGCGGTCTGGTCGCGCTCAAGCGCCGGCAGCCCGCCGAGGACCTGACCAGCCTGCTGGTGACCTCGCGGGACGAGGACGGCCAGAAGATGAGCGAGCAGGAGCTGCTGGACACGCTGCTCCTGGTCCTGGTCGCCGGACACGAGACCACCGTCAACCTCATCGGCAACGCGGTGCACAATCTGCTGACGCACCCCGAGCAGCTCAAGCAGGTGCGCGCCGGGCAGGCCTCCTGGAACGACGTCATCGAGGAGACCCTCCGCTGGTCCCCCAGCGTCGCCAACCTGCCGCTGCGCTTCGCCGTCGAGGACATCGAGATCCCGGACGGTCCCACCATCCGCAAGGGCGACGCGATCCTGCCGTCGTTCGTGGCGGCCGGCCGCGACCCCGAGCAGCACGGGCCCACCGGGGGCGAGTTCTCCGTCCGGCGCCCGAACGTGGAGCACCTCAGCTTCGGCCACGGTGTCCACCACTGCCTGGGCGCCCCGCTGGCCCGGATGGAGACGCGGCTCGCCCTTCCGGCGCTCTTCGACCGGTTCCCGGACCTCGAACTGGCGGTGTCCGAGGAGGAGTTGGAGCCGTCGGCCGGGTTCATCACGACCGGGCTGCGCAGCCTGCCGATCCGTCTGACGCCGGCCACGTCTTGATATCGGGCGCTGTCTGACACCGGCCGCGTCCTGACGCCGTTCCGTGCCGCGCACGGCCGACGCCCCGCCACCTTCCGGGTGGCGGGGCGTCGGTCTGCGTGGGCCTCGGGCCGCCGCGGGGGCGTCGGCTGCACCGGGGCGTCGCGCATGCCGGGAGGGCGTACGGAGGGCCCTCAGGAGGGCGTACGAAGGGCCCTCAGGAGGGCGTACGGGCGGCCGCCAGCAAGCGGTGGGTGTCGCCCGGGCGGAGCATCAGCGCGCTGCCGACCGTGGTGAGCGCCTCGCGTTCGGCGGGGGTGTAGGAGCCGTCGGCGAGGGCGATCCGGGCGCCTTGCAGCAGCAGCGACTCACGGCCGGCGCGGGCGAGGTGCGGGGCGAGCGGCTCCAGGGACTCATGGAGCTCTATGGCCAGCGCGGTGCCGCAGGGGTCGAGGCCGTGGTGGCCGCAGTGGCCTCCGGGGAGCGCGGCCGACGACCTCGGGGGCAGGCCGGTGTCGGCGGCGAGGGCGGCGAGGAGGGTGAGCAGCTGGTCCTCGGAGCAGTCCGCGAAGCCGGCCGCGCGGACCGTGTCGACGGCGGTGGCCCGCACGGCGCGGGAGGAGGTACCGCCGGCGGCCAGCAGGGCGAGGGTGATGGTGTGGACGGCGTCGCGGAGCATCGCGGAGAACCGGACGGTGGTGGGGTGGTCGAGGGCGTCCAGGCCGAAGTGGCCGTGGCAGGCGGAGCACTCCAGGACGGGGCCGGTGGCGCCGCGGGAGAGCACCGGCACACCCAGGACGGTCAGGCGGCGCTGACCGGTCCGGCGCAGGTAGTTGCGGTCGCCGCCGCAGTCCGGGCAGAAGAACTCGCCGTCGGCGACGGTACGCCAGGACGTGCGCACGCCCATCACACACATCTTGTGCATCACGCCAGCCTCCATGCCGCTGCGGCCCCGTCGCCTATTGGACGTGATGTTAGCCACATCATTGATGCGGCGTCAGCACCTCGTATCGGACAACTGGCGGGAGGGGGGCGGGCTCCGCCCTTCCGGGGGAGAAGGGCGGAGCCCCTTGACGCGGCGCGGAGCGGGGGCCGCGTCAGCTTCTGGAGGACGGGCTCCTGAGCGCCTCGGTCACCTCGCGCGCCTGGTTGTCCAGGCCACGGGCGTTGGGGTGGACGAAGGTGCAGCTCTCACCGGTGCCGGGGATCTGGCGGCACAGGCCCGCGGGCGGGTCGGTCTGGTCACCGTCACCCGTGAGGTTGTCCTTGATCCCGTACATCCACTTCGCGTCGCCGCTCTCGCACACACCATGGCCCGTACTGGGGCCGTAGGTGTCGACGTAGGCCGTGCCGTGGTTGTCCGCCTGCTTCTTCAGCAGGCCGTTGAGGTCGCGTTCGAGCTCGTCCACCCAGGGCATGTCGCCCTTTCTGAGGCTGCCGAGCTGGTTCCAGTGCCCGTACCTGCAGCCGGCGGGATCCGCGACGACGGCCGGATAGCCGACGACGGCGATCTTCGCATGCGGCGCGGCCGCACGGATCTTCGTCATCATCCGGTCGAAGTCGACGTCGAGCTGGGCGAACCGCTTGTCCAGCCAGGCCGCTCCGGCTCCACCGGCGGTGTAGTGGTGCGTACAGGGCTTGCGCTGCCACACCGGCGCGAAGGCGCCCAGTTCAAGGCACTTGGTCAGGATGGGCCCGAAGCCGAGGGAGTTGCCGCCGATGCTGACGGTGACGTAGTCGGTGTCGTCGGACAGCGCGTCGATCTGCGGGGCGAGGGCGTCCCAGCCGTCCGGTGGCGGGGTCGTCGGCGGGCCGAGGACCTTCTCCGACGGCTGGGGCTCCAGGACCCCCTGGACCACCTCGGCCGCTCCGCAGGTGACGTCCGTCAGCTCGTAGTGGAGCCGCTCGGCGACCTGATGGGGGTAGTTGCGGTAGGAGCGGCCGCAGCCGTCGCTGTCGTCCCAGGGGCGGACGAACGAACCCGCGCTGTAGGAGTCGCCGAGCGCGACGTAGGTGGGACGGTCGGCCGCGGCGGCCGGTGCCCCGGAGGCCGGGGTGAGGGAGGAGCCCACCACCGCGAGGGCGGCGGCCCCGGCCAGGGCCAGCCGGGCGACGACGGGCATGCGTGGTCTGCTCATGTGCACGTCCTTGGTGTCCGCGCCGCGGCCGGTCCGACGGGCGCGCAGCACCGAACGTACTGGGAATACTACGCAGAGTGACTGGGGCGGATTTTCAAACCCCACCTTCAGGTGGCCCGGGCGCACGACGGCGCCCCCGCGGCTCGGTGTGAGCCACGGGGGCGCCGGGGAGGACCTGCGTCCGGGTCAGCGACCCGCGCGGTTGACGGCGGAGACGACCGCCTTCAGCGAGGCGCGCGTGGTGTTCGGGTCGATGCCGATGCCCCACAGCACCTTGTCGCCGATCGCGCACTCGATGTACGAGGCGGCCTGTGCGGAGGCGCCCTCGCTCATGGTGTGCTCCTGGTAGTCCAGCAGGCGTACGTCGACACCGATGCCCTGCAGGGCGTCGAAGAACGCGGAGATCGGACCGTTGCCGGAGCCCGTCAGGACGGTGTCCCGGCCGTCGACGACCGCCTCGACGGTGAGCGCGTCGACGCCGTCGCGGTCGGTGGTGCTCTGGCCGTTCTTGACCTGGATGCGCCCCCACGGGTTGTCGGGGTTGGGCAGGTACTCGTCCTGGAAGACGGACCAGATGGCGGCCGGGGTGACCTCGCCGCCCTCGGCGTCGGTCTTCTCCTGGATGATCCGGGAGAACTCGATCTGCATCCGGCGCGGCAGGTCCAGCTTGTGGTCGTTCTTCAGGACGTAGGCGATACCGCCCTTGCCGGACTGGGAGTTGACGCGGATGACGGCCTCGTAGGAGCGGCCGACGTCCTTGGGGTCGATGGGCAGGTACGGCACCGCCCACTCGATGTCGTCCACGGCCTTGCCGGCGGCGGCCGCCTCGGCCTCCATGGCGTCGAAGCCCTTCTTGATGGCGTCCTGGTGGGAGCCGGAGAAGGCGGTGTAGACCAGGTCG
Source organism: Streptomyces sp. NPDC033270 (assembly GCF_055576575.1). Taxonomy (NCBI): domain Bacteria; kingdom Bacillati; phylum Actinomycetota; class Actinomycetes; order Kitasatosporales; family Streptomycetaceae; genus Streptomyces; species Streptomyces sp. NPDC033270. Next base: position 22,143 of record NZ_JBVIRA010000016.1, on the reverse strand, counting down.
CCCGCGTAGGGGTGGCGCGGGTGGATCTCCATCTGGTTGCAGTACTCGCTCGTCCGGCGGATCTCGTCGATCTGCGAGAAGTCGATCTGCGGGTCGACGCCCTGGGAGAACAGGTTCATGCCCAGCGTCACCAGGTCGACGTTGCCGGTGCGCTCGCCCTGGCCGAACAGGCAGCCCTCGATACGGTCGGCGCCCGCCATGATCGCCAGCTCGGCGGCGGCCACGGCCGTACCGCGGTCGTTGTGCGGGTGCACGGACAGGCAGATGTGCTCGCGGCGGGAGAGGTTGCGCGACATCCACTCGAAGCGGTCGGCGTGCGTCGACGGCGTGGAACGCTCCACGGTGGCGGGCAGGTTGAGGATGATCTCGCGCCCCTCCTCCGGCTGCCAGACGTCCATGACGCCCTCGCAGACCTCCAGCGCGAAGTCCAGCTCGGTGTCGGTGAAGATCTCCGGCGAGTACTGGTAGCCGAAGATCGTCTCGTCGCCCAGCAGCTTGTCGGCGTACTCCACCACCAGCCGCGTGCCGTCCACCGCGATCTGCTTGACCTGCTCCTTCGAGCCGCGGAAGACGACCCGGCGGAAGGTCGGGGCGGTCGCGTTGTACAGGTGGACGGTGGCGCGGTGGGCGCCGCGCAGCGACTCCACGGTCCGCTCGATCAGCTCCTCGCGGGCCTGCGTCAGCACGGAGATGGTGACGTCCTCCGGGATGGCGCCCTCTTCGATGATGGAGCGCACGAACGCGAAGTCGGTCTCGCCGGAGGACGGGAACCCGACCTCGATCTCCTTGTAGCCCATGCGCACCAGCAGGTCGAACATCTCGCGCTTGCGGGCCGGCGACATCGGGTCGATCAGGGCCTGGTTGCCGTCGCGCAGGTCGGTCGACAGCCAGCGGGGCGCGGCGGTGATGCGGTTGTCCGGCCATGTGCGGTCGGGGATGTCGACGGCTTCGTAGGGGCCGTATTTGTGGATCGGCATCCCGGAGGGGCGCTGCAGTCGCGTGGCGTTGGTGACCGGGGTGCGGCGGCCGACGGCGTGGGCTGCGGGGCTCGACGGATTCGTCATGGTGCGTAGGGCTCCTCTTATGTCCGCTGGGAGGCCGACGGGGCGAAAGATCGCAACACCGAACTCCGCGGGGAGGGGGTCGGCCTACGACTACAGGCCCTCGCCGCGGCAGCTAAGGAGAAGCAGCCCGAAACGCATGATGCACAGCACCCTAGCTGAGGTACGCCCTGAGTGGCGGGTGCGTATCAGTATGCGGGACCGGGTCGGACGTTACGGCCTAAATGCGATGAACCACACATATTCAGGAATCTCGACCGCGGCCAGTGACACGGGGACTACACAGTGCCACCTTTTGTTCATGGACCTCAACGAGACGAGCAAGAAGGCCGCCACCTCCACCCCCGTCTTCTGCACGATCATCCCGCCGCACATCCTCGACAACCTGGCCCAGCACGACGACCCGGCCCGGAGCGACACCGCCCGCCGCACCCTGGAGCACGACCACCTGCGCCGCACCCAGCGTCGCGAGCTGGCCGCCCGCGGTCTGACCCCCGGCGAGCCCGGCGAGGCCGCGGACAAGCCGAGCCGCACCATCTACGACGCGGAGCACCGCGAGGACCTGCCCGGCACCAAGGTGCACGCGGAGTCCGACGGCCCCTCCCAGGACGCCTCGGTCAACCGCGCCCAGGCCGGCCTCGGCGCCACCTTCGACCTCTACCTCAAGATCTACGGCCGCAAGTCCATCGACGGCGCCGGCCTGCCGCTCGACGCGACCGTCCACTACGGCGAGAAGTACAACAACGCCTTCTGGGACGGCGAGCGGATGGTCTTCGGCGACGGCGACAACGACCTCTTCGTGGACTTCACCATCCCCGTCGACGTGATCGGCCACGAGCTGACCCACGGCGTCACCCAGTACACCGCCAACCTCGACTACCAGGGCCAGTCCGGCGCCCTCAACGAGTCCGTCTCCGATGTCTTCGGCGCCCTGATCAAGCAGTACGCCCTCGGCCAGACCACCGAGCAGGCCGACTGGCTGATCGGCGCCGACCTGCTCGGCCCGGGTATCGACAAAGGCACGGCCCTGCGCTCCATGAAGGCCCCCGGAACGGCCTACGACGACGACGTCCTGGGCAAGGACCCCCAGCCCGCCACCATGGACGGCTATGTCGACACCGCCGACGACAACGGCGGCGTACACATCAACTCCGGCATCCCCAACCACGCCTTCTACCTGGTCGCCACCGCCCTCGGCGGCAAGGCCTGGGAGCGTGCGGGCCAGGTCTGGTACGACGTGCTGACCGGCGGCGAGCTCGCCAGGAGCGCCCGGTTCGCCGACTTCGCCGCGCTCACCGTCGCCGCCGCCCGGGCCCGCTTCGGCGAGGGCAAGGAGCTCAAGGCCGTACAGGAGGCCTGGAACAAGGTCGGCGTCCCCATCGCGTAGGACGCGGGAGGCGGGCGGGGCGGGGGCGTCCGACGGGCGCTCCCGCCCCGTCCGCGATTACCGTGGCGACAGGGGGTAGGAGCCCCTCGCAAGGCGTCCGACGACGTCGGAGGATTCCGTTATGCGCATTCATATCCACCGCACCGGCGGCTTCGCGGGCGTCGACCGCCGCGCCGAGATCGACACCGCGGACCGCCCCGACGCGGCCGACTGGCACACCCTCGCCGAACAGGCCGTGGCCACCGCCCACGCCGAACCCCCCGTCGGGGTCCCCGACGGCTTCAGCTACCAGATCACCGTCGACGGCAACACCGTGTACTGCTCCGACCCCCGCCTCACGGCCGAGCAGCGGACGTTGATCACGCGGGTGATGAAGGAAGGGTCTTAGGGGGCGGCGCGGGCACCGCCGTCGTAAGGCAGCTGCGACGCAGGCACCGCCTCGCGGGCACCGTCGCCCCAACTCCCCTTGCCCGCCCACCTCTTGACACTGTTACCGGCGGTTAAGAAGATCCGGCCATGACTACGGTGCCGGTCTCGTCCGCCTCGCTGCCGCGCTTTCCCCGGGACTTCGTGTGGGGGGTGTCGACCTCCGCCGCGCAGATCGAGGGCGCGGTGGCGGAAGAGGGGCGGGGGCGCTCGTCCTGGGACGTGTTCGCGGCGCAGGCCGGGCGGATCAAGGACGGGTCCCACGCGCGGGTGGCCACCGACCACTACCACCGCTACCGCGAGGACGTGGCGCTGCTCCGCGGGCTCGGGGTCGGCGCGTACCGGTTCTCGGTGGCGTGGCCGCGGGTGGTGCCGGACGGCGGCGGCGCGGTCAACGCGGCCGGGCTGGACTTCTACGACCGGCTGGTGGACGAGCTGCTGGCGGCGGGCGTCGCGCCGGTGCCGACGCTGTTCCACTGGGACACCCCGCAGACCCTGGAGGAGCGCGGCGGGTGGCTCGTACGGGAGACGGCCGAGCACTTCGCGGCGTACGCGGACGTGGTGGCGGCGCGGCTCGGGGACCGGGTGGAGCGGTGGATCACGCTCAACGAGCCCGCCGAACTGACGCTGCTGGGCTACGGGCTGGGACAGCACGCGCCGGGGCGGCGGCTGCTGTTCGAGGCGCTGCCGGCGGCGCACCACCAGCTGCTGGGGCACGGCCTGGCCGTACAGGCGCTGCGGGCCCGGGGAGCGGGCGGCATCGGCATCGCCAACTCGCACGGTCCGACCTGGGCGGCCTCCCGGGACGAGGCGGACACCTCGGCCGCCGGACTCTACGACCTGCTGCTCAACCGGCTCTTCGCCGAGCCCCTTGTGCTGGGGCGGTATCCGGGTGAGGAGTGGGACCTGGCGGGGATGCTGCCGGGCCCCGTCACCGAGGACCTGAAGATCATCGCGCAGCCGCTGGACTGGTACGGGATCAACTACTACCAGCCGACGTCGGTGGGCGCCCCACGGGAGGCGGACGGCAGCGAGCCGGCCGACTTCGCCGGGATCGAGATACCGGCCGAACTCCCCTTCGCGCCCAGGGAGATCGAGGGCTACCCGCGGACCGACTTCGGCTGGCCGGTGGTCCCGGAGGCGCTGACCGAGCTGCTGGTGTCCTTCCGGGAGCGGTACGGCGACCGGCTGCCGCCCGTCGTCATCACCGAGAACGGCTGCTCCTACGACGGGATCGAGGACGGCGAGCGGATCGCCTTCCTGGACGGGCATCTGCGGGCGCTGCACGCGGCCATGGCGGCCGGGGTGGACGTCCGGGGGTACTTCGTGTGGTCGCTGCTGGACAACTTCGAGTGGGCGGAGGGGTACGCGCGGCGGTTCGGGCTGGTGCACGTGGACTACGAGACGCTGACGCGCACGCCCAAGGCGTCGTACCACTGGTTGCGGGAGGTGCTGCGGGAGCAGGCCCGGCAGGACCGGGGATGAGCACGCCGGCGGCTTCGGGGGCGCTCGCGGAGCCGTCGCGGCGGGTGGGGCGCGGCTGGACCGCGTCGCTGTCGCTGGCCAACGGGGCCATCTGGGTCGGGTGGTACGGGCCGCTGCAGATCCTGCTCGCGTGGCAGGCGGCCGAGCTGGCGCCGGCGGGCACGGCCAAGGAGTCGGTGCTGGCGTGGGTGACGGGGGCCGGGGCCGCCGTCTCGATGGTCGCCAACCCGCTGTTCGGGGCGCTGTCGGACCGTACGACGTCGCGGTTCGGGCGGCGGACGCCGTGGATCGCCGCCGGGGTCGCGGGCGGGGCCGGGTCCCTGGTGCTGCTGGCGGGGGCCCGGAGCGTGCCGATGATGGCGGTGGGGTGGTGCCTGGTGCAGCTCACCTTGAACGCGGCGTTCGCGGCGATCACCGCCGCGGTGCCCGACCGGGTGCCGCACCGGCAGCGGGGGTCGGTGGGCGGCTGGCTGGGGGCCGCGCAGATTCTGGGCGTGGTGGCCGGGACGGGACTGGCGACGGCCGGCGGCGGGGTGGTCGGCGGCTATCTGGCCTGCGCCGGGTTCGCGGTGCTGGGGACGGTGCCGTATGTGCTGCTGCACCGGGATCCGGTGCTGCCGGCGGCGCGGCGGCCGGCGCTGACCTGGCGGGCGTTCCTCGGCGGGTTCTGGATCAGCCCGCGTCGCCATCCCGACCTGGGCTGGGCCTGGCTGACCCGGTTCCTGGTCAACCTCGGGAACTCGCTGGCGCTGCTGTATCTGCTGTACTACCTGCGGGATGTGCTGCGGCGGCCGGACCCGGGCGGCGGGGTGCTGGTGCTGACCGCCGTCAACGGCGTCACCTTGCTGGCCACGGTCGTGGTGGGCGGGATCTGGTCGGACCGGGCGGGGCGACGCCAGCCGTTCGTGCTGTGGGCCGGGGTGATCATGACGGTGGCCACCGGGCTGCTGGCCGTATGGCAGACCTGGCCGGGGGCGGTGTGCGCCGCGGCGCTGCTGGGCCTGGGATTCGGCGTCTTCACCTCCGTCGACCTCGCGCTGATGACCGAGGTGCTGCCGGCCGCCGCGCACCGCGGCAAGGACCTCGGCATCATCAACATCGCCAACTCGCTGCCGCAGGTGGCCGCCCCGGCACTGGCCGCGCCGATCGTCGGCCACCTCGGCGGCTACCGGGCGCTGTACGGCGTCGCGGCGGCGATCGGGCTGGTGGGGGCGCTGCTGGTGCGGCGGATCCGGGGCGTGGCGTAGAGCCTGGCCCCGGGGCCTTTCAGAAGCCCAGTTTGCGCAGCTGCTTGGGGTCGCGCTGCCAGTCCTTGGCCACCTTGACGTGCAGATCGAGGAAGACCGGCGTGCCCAGCAGCGCCTCGATGTGCTTGCGGGACTTGGTGCCGACCTCCTTCAGGCGCTTGCCCTTGGGGCCGATGATGATGCCCTTCTGGCTGGGGCGCTCGATGTAGACGTTGGCGTGGATGTCGAGCAGGGGCTTGTCGGCGGGGCGGTCCTCGCGCGGCAGCATCTCCTCGACGACCACCGCGATCGAGTGCGGCAGCTCGTCGCGCACGCCCTCCAGGGCGGCCTCGCGGATCAGTTCGGCGACCATGACCTGCTCGGGCTCGTCGGTGAGGTCGCCCTCCGGGTAGAGCGCGGGGCCCTCCGGGAGCAGCGGGACGAGGAGGTCGGCCAGGAGGGAGACCTGGGTGTCGCCCACCGCCGAGACCGGAATGATCTCGGCCCACTCGAAGCCCAGCTCCTTGCCGAGCTGGTCGATCGCGATCAGCTGGGCGGCCAGCGCCTTGGAGTCGACCAGGTCGGTCTTGGTGACGATGGCGACCTTGGGGGTCTTCTTGATGTCGGCCAGCTCACCGGCGATATAGCGGTCGCCGGGGCCGATCTTCTGGTCGGCGGGCAGACAGAAGCCGATCACGTCGACCTCGGACCAGGTGGTGCGCACGACGTCGTTGAGGCGCTCGCCGAGCAGCGTGCGCGGCTTGTGCAGCCCCGGTGTGTCGACGAGGACCAGCTGGGCGTCGGGGCGGTGCACGATGCCGCGCACCGTGTGGCGCGTGGTCTGCGGGCGATTGGAGGTGATCGCCACCTTCGTCCCGACGAGAGCGTTCGTGAGGGTGGACTTGCCGGCGTTGGGGCGGCCGACGAAGCAGGCGAAGCCGGCGCGGTGCGGGGCGGAGGAGTCTGTACGAACGCTCATGGCGCCCATTCTCCCCGATCCACGGCGCCGCTCCGACCACGCCGGGCGATGATCAGTGCGGCGTACGGCCGCGGCACGCGGCGGATGCGGGCGGGTTTCGCCGTGCGGCCCCGCCCCGCGCGCCCCGCGGCCGGGTGCGTGCTACTCGCCCTGCTCGCCCGCCGGGACCGCGGCGCGCAGGGTGCCGTCGAGGCCGGCGACCAGGACGGGCGTCGCGGGGCCGCCGAGGTCGCGTACGGCCGCACGGTCCGCGTCGGCGGCGCCCTCGGCGTCGGTGACCACGGCCGCGGCCTCCAGGGACGTCGCCCCGCTGGCGACGGCCATCGCGACGGCCGTCTGCAGCGCGCTGAGCTTGAGCGACTCCAGGGCGACGGTGCCGGCGACGTACGTGCGGCCGGTCTCGTCACGTACGGCGGCGCCCTCGGGCACGCCGTTGCGTGCCCGTGCCGAACGCGCGAGCGTGATGATCTTGCGGTCTTCGGGGTCCAGCGGTGCGGCTTCGGTCATACCGGCGAGCATATGCGCCGCCGCCCCGGCGGCCGTACGGGGATCACCCCGCCACCGAGTACATCCCGCCCCGGCGGCCCTCCGGAGAGGTGATCCACTCCAGCTTCGTCGCGGTGTCGGTCTCCGGGCACGCGTTGTGCAGCACGATGTTCAGGTCCGGCCGGACCGGGATCCGCAGCTGGGTGGTCTCGAACTGCAGGGCGCCGACCAGCGGATGGTCCATCTCCTTGTGGATCTGACCACCGTCCTGCACATCGCCGCGCGCCCAGAGCTCGCGGAACTCCGCACTGAGCGCGGAGGCCTCGCGGACGATCTCCTCGAAGCCCTCGTCGCCGGGGCGCGCCGAGCACGCGGCGCGGTACTGCGCGACGACCGTCGGCGCGTTCGCCTCCCAACTGGCGGCCCGCGCGCGGTACACGGGGTCGGTGAAGAACGCGATCAGGCAGTTGGGGGAGACGCCGGGGCGGCCGTGCCCCATGACCAGGTGCGCCGCCTCGTTGTAGGCGATGGTGTTCCAGTACGGGTCCAGGATGTGCGCCGGGAACGGCATCCAGGCGTCGATCAGCCGCTGCAGGCCCGCGCAGACGTCCGTCATGCCCAGCTCCTCGGCGTCCTGCCGCAGCGGCGGGTTCAGCCCGGCCAGTACGTACAGATGCCGCCGTTCGGCGCCGGTGAGCCGCAGCACCCGGGCGACCGCGTCCAGCACCTGCGGCGAGACGGTGATGTCGCGGCCCTGCTCCAGCCACTGGTACCAGGACGCGCCGACCCCGGCGAGGACGGCGACCTCCTCGCGGCGCAGTCCGGGCGTGCGGCGGCGGCCGCCGTCGGGCAGGCCCGCCTCGGCCGGGGTGACCCGGGCGCGGCGGCTCATCAGGAAGTCGCGCAGCTCCTGGCGTCGGCGCGAGGTGTCGTGGGCAGCGGTGTTCGGGGCCACGTTTCTCCCCCTGTCGGCGTGGCTGGTGGTGCGGACACCACGATAAGTTCCCGCTCCCCACCGCGTATTCCGGGCCCGCAGGCTCGCCGTATGCCGACAACCGACACCCCCCTCGCCCCCGATACCCGGCCCGAGGGCGCGCCGACCGGACCCGCCCGGGCCGCCGACTGCGCCCCCGCCGCTGCCGCTGCCGCCGGCGCGCGGCTGGCACCACGCGACAGGCTGGTCCTGCTCCTGCTGTGTGCCGCGCAGTTCATCATCGCGCTGGACTTCTCCATCCTGAACGTGGCGCTGCCCGTGCTCGGCAGGGACCTGGGCATGGGCCAGGCCGATCTGCAGTGGGCGGTGACCGCGTTCGCGCTGCCCTCGGGCGGCTTTCTGCTGCTGTTCGGCCGGATCGCCGATCTCTTCGGGCGGCGCAGGCTGTTCCTGACCGGGCTCGCGCTGTTCACCGTGGCCTCGGTGCTGGCCGCGCTGGCGTGGTCCCCGGCGGCCTTCCTGGGCGGGCGGGCGCTCCAGGGCCTGGGTGCGGCGATCATCGTGCCCACCGGGATGTCGCTGCTGACCACCACCTTCGCCGAGGGGCCGCAGCGCGAACGCGCGCTGGGCATCAGCGGGACGCTGATGTCGATGGGCTTCACCATCGGCATGGTGCTGGGCGGGATGATGACGGACGTGCTCGGCTGGCGCTCCACGATGGGCCTGCTGTCGCTGGCCGGGGTGGCGGTACTGGCCGCGGCGCCGGCGCTGCTGACCGAGTCCCGGCACCCTTCGCGGCCGCGGATCGACGTGCCCGGGGCGGTCACCGTCACCGGCGGACTGCTGTCGCTGATCTACGCCCTGTCCACCGCCGCCCAGCGGGGCTTCGGCCACCCGGACGTGATCGTGACGCTGGTGGCGGGGGTGGCGCTGCTGGCCGGCTTCGTGCTCGTGGAGTCGCGGGCCGAACAGCCGCTGGTGTCGCTGCCGATGCTGCGCCGCCGTACGGTCGCCTGGGGCAATCTGGCGGGCCTGACGACCTTTGCGATGATGAGCGCCGTCATCTTCCTGCTCACCCTCTACCTGCAGGAGGTGCTGCGGCTGTCCGCCTTCCAGACCGGCCTGGTCTTCGGTGTGCAGGGCGCGGTCTCGGCGGTCGCCGGCGTCCTCGCGCCCCGGGTCATCGGCCGGCTCGGCGCCCGCCGCACGCTGCTGACCGGGCTGCTGCTGCAGGCCGGCTTCACCGCCGCGCTGCTGGGCCTGGGCACCGGCAGCGGCCTGTGGCTGGCCCTTGTCGGGGTGACCTTCGCCAGCCTGGGCCACCTGTGGGCGATCATCTCCTACGGCGTGACCGCCACCTCCGGCGTCCCGGACACCGAGCAGGGCCTGGCGACCGGCCTGGTCACCAGTTCCCAGCAGCTGGGCCTGACCGTCGGCATTCCGCTGCTGAGCGCGGTGGCCTCGGCCCGTGTCGCCGCACTGCGGGACGGGGGCGGCGGCCTCGCGGACGCCACCCTCGGCGGTATCGAGCTGGGGCTGGGCCTGGACGCGGCGGCGGTGGCCGTGGTCGCCCTGCTGGTGGCGGCCGGACTGCGGACGGCGCGCCGCGGCTGAGGAGGAAGAAGGTGGTTGCCCCGGTACCCCCGTAGCCGGGGCAACCTGCGCTGCAAGATTTCTCAGGCGATTTCTCGCACGCATGGCGGCCGCATTCCCACGGCCGCTGGAAGATCCTTCCATGGCATGCGGGGAAGAATCCAGCCCCCTCGGCAATGACTTGCAGAACATTTCTGGTGCACTGCAGATAAGTGCCCATGTGCAATTTTCTGCAGATAAGCGCCGTGTGCAAGTTTCTGCACATCGGGGCGGAGAATACTCCCGTATTCGCCGGGGATTACCCGGAGAGCTCCCCCGCCTCGCCGGCGACCTTGGCGCGGACCGGCTCGCAGAGCACCGTGATGATCTTGTTGCGGCGGCCGGCCGGCGACTCGGCGGTCAGCCGGAGCGCGGTCAGCTCCGGGTCGGCGTCGGTACCGGAGAGGTCCACCTCAGCGGTGGCGCCGGCGATCGGGACCCGGCCGAGGAGCTTGGCGAGCAGTCCGCCGACGGTCTCCACGTCCTCGTCGTCCAGCTCGGGCAGGCCGTAGAGCTCACCGAGGTCGCCGATGTCCAGGCGGGCGGTGACGCGATAGCGGCCGTCACCGAGATCCTCGACCGGCGGCAATTCGCGGTCGTATTCATCGGTGATCTCGCCGACGATCTCCTCGAGGATGTCCTCGATGGTCACGATGCCGGCGGTGCCGCCGTATTCGTCGATGACCACCGCGACATGATTGCGGTCCTGCTGCATTTCGCGCAGCAGATCACCGGCGTTCTTGGTGTCGGGGACGAAGACGGCGGGCCGCATGGCCGTGGAGACCAGCTCGGTCTCGGCGTCGCGGCTGATGTGGACCTTCCGGGCGAGGTCCTTGAGGTAGACCACGCCGACGATGTCGTCCTCGTTCTCGCCGGTCACCGGGATCCGGGAGAAGCCCGAGCGCAGGGCGAGGGTCAGCGCCTGGCGGATGGTCTTGAAGCGCTCGACGGCGACCAGGTCCGTACGCGGCACCATCACCTCGCGGACGAGGGTGTCGCCGAGCTGGAAGACCGAGTGCACCATCCGGCGCTCCTCGTCCTCGATCAGCGACTCCTTCTCGGCGAGGTCGACCAGGGAGCGCAGCTCCGCCTCGGAGGCGAACGGGCCCTTGCGGAAGCCCTTGCCGGGGGTCAGGGCGTTGCCGATGAGGATCAGCAGCTGCGGGATGGGGCCCATGACGCGGGCCAGCGGCAACAGGACGTACGCGGCGGCCGTGGCGGTGTTCAGCGGATGCTGGCGGCCGATCGTCCGCGGCGAGACACCGACGGCGACGTAGGAGACCAGCACCATCACGCCGATGGCGACGGTCAGCGCCTCCCAGGTCTCGTCGAAGGAGCGCAGGCAGGCGTAGGTGACCAGGACGCCGGCGGCCATCTCGCAGCCGACCCGCACCAGCAGCGCGACATTGAGGTAGCGGGTGGGGTCGGCGGCCACCGCGGCGAGCTTGGCGCTGCCGCGGCGCCCGGAGCGGACCGCCTCCTCGGCGCGGAAGCTGGTGGTACGGGCCAGGCCCGCCTCCGCGCAGGCGGCGAGCCAGGCGATCACGACGAGCAGGACCGCGACCGCGATCAGCTGGGTGGTCATCGCGGGCACCGTCAGGTGACGGTGGGGGCGGGAGAGGGGCCGGTCAGGCCCCGCTCGGCGCGCCAGCCATCGATGATCGCCGCCTGCAGACCGAACATCTCGGCCTTCTCGTCCGGCTCCTCGTGGTCGTAGCCGAGGAGGTGGAGCACGCCGTGGACGGTCAGCAGCTGGAGCTCCTCGTCCATGCTGTGCCCGGTCGGCGCCTCCTCGCCCTGCTTCTTGGCGACCTCCGGGCACAGCACGATGTCACCGAGGAGCCCCTGCGGGGGCTCCTCGTCGTCCTTGGCCGGCGGACGCAGCTCGTCCATCGGGAAGGACATGACATCGGTCGGGCCCGGCAGATCCATCCACTGGATGTGGAGCTGCTCCATGGCCTCGGCGTCCACCACGATGACGGACAGCTCGGAGAGCGGGTGGATGCGCATCCGGGCGACGGCGTAGCGGGCGACGTCCAGGATGGCCTGCTCGTCGATGTCCGTACCGGACTCGTTGTTGACGTCGATGGACATGGGGGCGTTGCTTCTCACTTCTCGTTCGCTCGGTGCGTCCGGCTCACTGGCCGTTGCGGCTGTCGTACTTCTCGTAGGCGTCGACGATACGGCCGACCAGCTTGTGGCGGACCACATCCTGGCTGGTGAGCAGGGAGAAGTGCACGTCGTCGACGCCGTCCAGGATCTCCCGGACCTGGCGCAGACCGCTCTTCGTGCCGCCCGGAAGGTCGACCTGGGTGACATCGCCGGTGATGACGATCTTGGAGTCGAACCCGAGGCGGGTGAGGAACATCTTCATCTGCTCGGGGTTCGTGTTCTGCGCCTCGTCGAGGATGATGAACGCGTCGTTGAGCGTCCGGCCGCGCATGTACGCCAGCGGCGCGACCTCGATCGTGCCCGCGGCCATCAGGCGCGGGATGGAGTCGGGGTCGAGCATGTCGTGCAGCGCGTCGTAGAGCGGCCGCAGATACGGGTCGATCTTCTCGTAGAGGGTGCCGGGCAGGAAGCCCAGCCGCTCGCCGGCCTCGACCGCGGGGCGGGTCAGGATGATGCGGTTGACCTGCTTGGCCTGCAGCGCCTGGACGGCCTTGGCCATGGCCAGATACGTCTTGCCGGTGCCGGCCGGGCCGATGCCGAAGACGACGGTGTGCTTGTCGATGGCGTCGACGTAGCGCTTCTGGTTGAGGGTCTTGGGCCGGATCGTGCGCCCGCGGTTGGAGAGGATGTTCTGGGTGAGCACCTCGGCGGGCGTCTCGCTCACCGCGCCCCCGCCGTCCTCCGCCGCGCGCAGCATGGCGATCGAGCGTTCCACCGCGTCCTCCGTCATCGGTTGTCCGGTGCGGAGCACCAGCATCATCTCGTCGAAAAGGCGCTGGATGAGGGCGACTTCCCGGGCGTCGCCGACAGCGCTGACTTCGTTGCCCCTGACATGGATGTCGGTCGCCGGGAAGGCCTTCTCGATCACGCGCAGTAGCGAGTCTCCGGACCCCAGGACCGTGACCATCGGGTGCTTGGCCGGGACGGTGAACTGGGCGGACGCCTGCGGTTGCGTGGGTGTCTGGGTCATAGGGCGGCTCGAGGCCTGCTCAACCCCCATCCTTTGCTCATCGGAGGAGCCCTCAGAGGTGCCTGCCTGCACTGACTCCTTGCGCTACAAGAGTACGACGGGGCACTGACAAGCCCGAGGGCTTTTCCCGGCCGCCCGACCGGCGAAGGCGGCGCGCCCGCCGTCGACGCAGCTCAGGCCGGGCGGCGGAAGCCGATCGTGGGGACGGCCCGGGCCAGCGGAGCGGGCCGGTAGGCCGCGGGCAGCACCTCGTCGAGGAAGGCGTACTGACGGCGCAGCGCGCCCGCCGTGCCGGTCTCATAGGCCCGCACCTGCCGCCACCAGGCCGCGATCTCCGCCCAGCCCGGCGCGGAGAGCGAACCGCCGAACTCCTGCACCGACAGCGCGGCGCTCAGCCCCGCGAAGGCCAGCCGGTCGGCGAGCGGCCAGTCGGCCAGCGTGCCGGTGACGAAGCCCGCGACGAAGACGTCGCCGGCGCCGGTGGGGTCCAGCGCCTCCACGGCGATCGCGGGCACCTCGGCGCTCTCGCCGGTCCGCCCGTCCACCGCGCAGGCCCCCTCCGACCCCAGCGTGACGACCGCGAGCGGCACCAGGTCGGCGAGCTTGCGGGCGGCCGCGCGCGGGCAGTCCGTACGGGTGTAGCGCATCGCCTCCTCCGCGTTGGGCAGGAACGCCTCGCAGTGTTCGAGGTCGGCGAGGTCGGCCGGGTCCCAGCGGCCGCTGTCGTCCCAGCCCACGTCCGCGAAGATGCGGCTGCCGCGGCCCGCCGCGCAGCCCAGCCAGCCCTCCCGGCGGCCCGGTACGAGCGAGGCGACGCAGGCCCGGGACGGCGGCGGGCAGCCCGGCGCGTGCTTGCCGTCGAAGGCGAAGTCGGGCGGCGGGGCCTCATGGCCGTGCGAGACCATCGTGCGCTCGCCCTCGTACGCCATGGAGACGGTCACCGGGGAGTGCCAGCCGGGGACCGTGCGCGACAGCGCCAGGTCGATGCCCTCGCCCTGTTCGAGCGCCTCCCAGCAGTACTCGCCGTACTTGTCGTCGCCGAAGGCCGCGGCGAGGGACGTGCGCAGCCCCAGCCGGGCCAGCGCGGTGGCCATGTTGGCGACGCCGCCGGGGCTGGAGCCCATCCCGCGGGCCCAGGACTCGGTGCCGCGCACCGGCGCGGAGTCCAGGCCGGTGAAGACGATGTCCAAGAAGACCGTGCCGGTGAGGTAGACGTCGGTGTGCGGATCGCCCTCGGCGCGCACCTCGGCCAGCGGATCGAGGGCCGGTGGCACTTCGGCCGGGCCCGCGGGCGGATGGACATCGCGTCGGCTGCTCACCGTGCACGCCCCTCTCATATCAGCACGTGCCGCCAGTGTGCCTGATGCTGCGGTACGTTCCGCCTCATGAGGCTCACGATTCTCGGCGGCGGCGGTTTCCGGGTGCCGCTGGTCTACCGCGCGCTGCTGGCCGACGCGACGGGCTCCGTCTCCGAAGTGGTGCTGCACGACACCGACACCCGCCGGGTGGCGGTGATCGCCGAGGTGTTGACGCGGCTGGCACACGGCCACCGGGCGCCGGTGCCCGTACGGGTCGCGACGGGGCTGGACGACGCGCTGACCGGCGCCGACTTCGTCTTCTCCGCGATACGGGTGGGCGGTACCGCCGGCCGGATCCGCGACGAGCGGATCCCGCTGTCCGAGGGGGTGCTCGGCCAGGAGACGGTCGGCGCGGGCGGCGTCCTGTACGGCCTGCGGACGATCCCGGTGGCGCTGCACATCGCCGAACGGGTCGCCGCGCTCGCCCCGGACGCCTGGGTCATCAACTTCACCAACCCCGCGGGCATGGTCACCGAGGCGATGTCCCAGGTGCTCGGCGACCGCGTCATCGGGATCTGCGATTCACCCGTGGGGCTGGTGCGCCGGGCGGCACGGGCGGCCGGCGCGGACCCGGCGGCCTTCGAGCACGGCGACGTCGGCTACGACTACGTGGGGCTCAACCACCTCGGCTGGCTGCGGTCGTTGACGCTTGAGGGCAAGGAGCTGCTGCCGGGCCTGCTCGCCGACGACAGGGCGCTGGGCTCCTTCGAGGAGGGCCGGCTCTTCGGCCCGGACTGGCTGCGCACCCTGGGCGCGCTCCCCAACGAGTACCTGCACTACTACTACTTCCGCCGCGAGACCCTCGCCTCGGTACGGGACACCACCGAGACCCGCGGCGAGTTCCTCGACCAGCAGCAGGGCGGCTTCTTCGAGCGGGCCGCCGCGGCCGGCGGCCCGGAGGCGGTGTACGCGCTGTGGGAGCGGACGCGGCTGGAGCGCGAGGAGACGTACATGGCGCACAGCCGCGAGGCCAGCGGCGGCTGGCAGCGCGACAGCCACGACCTGGAGGGCGGTGGCTACGACCGGGTGGCACTGGCCCTGATGCACGCCATCGTGGACGACAGCGGGACCCGGCTGATCCTCAACGTCCGCAACGGCACGACGGTGCCGCAGCTGGCGCCGGACGCGATCGTGGAGACGGTGTGCGAGGTGACCGCCCGCGGCGCCCGCCCGCTGCCCTGCGCGCCGCTGCGGGAGGACCAGTTGGGGCTGATGCTGCAGGTCAAGGCGGTGGAGCGGGCGACGGTCCAGGCCGCGGTGGGCAAGGACCGGGGCGCGGCACTGCGGGCGCTGGCGCTGCATCCGCTGGTGGACTCCCCCGCGGTCGCCGCCCGCATTCTGCGGCGGGCGGCCACCGAAGCGTGACCACCGGGAACACCCCCCGGCCCCGCCACGTTCAGGCCCGCAGGGGGCCCTCGCACCCCCTACGGGATGTGTTCGCCCGCCCCCTACTGGCCCCGTTTGATCCACTCGTCCAGGTGGGGCGCCTCCTCCCCGACCGTCGTCGACTCCCCGTGCCCGGTCAGCACCCGCGTCTCCGGTGGCAGGGTCAGCAGCCGGTCCCGGATCGAGTCGACGATCGTCGGGAAGTCCGAGAAGGACCGGCCGGTGGCGCCGGGGCCGCCCTGGAAGAGGGTGTCGCCGGTGAAGACCGTCCGCAGGTCTGGCGCGTAGAGGCAGACCGCGCCGGGGGCGTGGCCCGGGGTGTGCAGCACGTGCAGGTCCGTGCCGGCGATGGTCAGGACCTGTCCGTCCGCCAGTTCCGTGTCCGGCGCGGTGTCCGGGTGGGTCTGCTGCCACAGCGGCAGGTCGGCGGGGTGCAGATGGATCCGGGCGCCGGTGCGGTTCGCCAACGTGGGGGCGGCGTCGATGTGGTCGTTGTGCGCGTGGGTGCAGATGATCGCGCGCAGTGTCCGGCCGCCGAGCGCCGCCAAGATGGCCTCGGCGTCATGGGCGGCGTCGATGACGATCGCCTCGTCGTCGTTGCCGACGATCCAGACGTTGTTGTCGACGTCCCAGGTGCCGCCGTCGAGCGAGAAGGTTCCGGAGGTGACCAGGTGGTCGACGCGGGCCGCCATCAGAGCGTCACCACCGAACGCAGCACGTCGCCGGCGTGCATCCGCTCGAAGGCCCGCTCGACCTCGTCGATGCCGATGATCTCGGTGACGAAGGCGCCGAGGTCGATCCGGCCCTGCTGGTGCAGGTCGATCAGCATCGGGAAGTCGCGGGAGGGCAGACAGTCGCCGTACCAGGAGGACTTGAGGGCGCCGCCGCGGCCGAAGACGTCCAGCAGCGGCAGCTCCAGGGTCATCTCCGGGGTGGGGACGCCCACCAGGACGACGGTCCCGGCCAGGTCGCGGGCGTAGAACGCCTGCCGGTAGGTCTCCGGCCGGCCGACCGCGTCGATGACGACGTCCGCGCCGAAGCCACCGGTCAGCTCGCGGATCGCCTCGACGGGGTCGGTGGTGCGGGAGTTGACGGTGTGGGTGGCGCCCATGGTGCGCGCGGTCGCCAGCTTGCGGTCGTCGATGTCCACCGCGACGATCCTGGCCGCTCCGGCCAGCCGCGCGCCCACCACGGCCGCGTCGCCCACTCCGCCGCAGCCGATGACCGCGACCGAGTCGCCGCGCCCGACCCCGCCGGTGTTGAGGGCGGCGCCGATGCCCGCCATCACCCCGCAGCCCAGCAGGCCGGCCACCGCGGGCGACACCTCCGGGTCGACCTTGGTGCACTGTCCGGCGGCGACCAGCGTCTTGTCGGCGAAGGCCCCGATGCCGAGGGCGGGGCTCAGCTCGGTCCCGTCCTTGAGCGTCATCTTCTGCCGGGCGTTGTGGGTGTCGAAGCAGTACTGGGGGCGGCCGCGCAGACAGGCCCGGCACGCTCCGCACACCGCGCGCCAGTTGAGGACGACGAAGTCGCCCGGCGCGACGTCGGTGACACCGGGGCCGACCGACTCCACCACTCCGGACGCCTCGTGCCCGAGCAGGAACGGGAACTCGTCGTTGATGGCGCCCTGCTTGTAGTGCAGATCGGTGTGGCACACCCCGCACGCCTGGACCTTCACCACGGCCTCGCCGGGCCCCGGGTCCGGTACCAGGATCGTCTCCAGCCGGACCGGTTCGTTCTTCCCCGGCGCGATCACGCCGCGCACTTCCTGTGCCATCGGAACAGCCCCTTTCAAAGATCACATACGGGACCACTGTGGCGCACACTGCCACTGAGCCGTGCCTCACCGTACGCGTGCGGGGCTGCCGTGCGCAGGACCACGGCCGGGTCCGTGATCTCCGGCCGGGAGCGCGCGCACCGAGGTCACCAGCGCGGGACGGCGGGGGTGGTCCAGTCGGGATCGGCGCGCCGCATGGCGGCGGCGTCGTCGCGGTCGCGCAGGCCGCCGTCGTCGGCGAGCCAGCGGCGGTGCAGCGCGGCGAGCCGGTCGCGGTCGAGGGCGACACCGAGGCCGGGGGCGTCGCCGACGGCCACCCGGCCGTCGCGGAAGGTGAGCCGCTCGGTCAGGACGTCCTCGGTCTGCCAGGGGTAGTGGGTGTCGCAGGCGTGGGCGAGGTCCGGCACGGTCGCCGCGACCTGGGTCATCGCGGCGAGGCTGATGCCCAGGTGGGTGTTGGAGTGCATGGCCAGCCCGACGCCGAAGGCGCGGCAGACGGCGGCGAGTTCGCGGGTGCTGCGCAGCCCGCCCCAGTAGTGGTGGTCGCAGAGCACGATCTGGACGGCGTCGCGGGTGACGGCCTCGGCGATCTCGTCGAAGGTCGTCACGCACATGTTCGTGGCCAGCGGGAGTCCCGCCCGCCGTCCGCTCCCGTCCGGTCCGCCGGCGGACCGCCCCGCTCCGCGCAGTCCGGCCGCCACCCGCGCCATACGGTCCGTGCCGCTCGCGGGGTCCTCCAGGTACTCCAGGACGTCGTGCAGTTCGTCCGCGACCCGCAGCGATGTCGCCACGCTCCAGGCGCCGTTGGGGTCGAGCCGCAGCGGCCGCCCGGGGAACGCGGTCGCCAGTGCCCTGATCGCCGCCACCTCCTGTGCGGGCGGGAAGACCCCGCCCTTGAGTTTGAAGGACGTGAAGCCGTAGGTGTCGGCGAACCGGCGGGCCTGCGCGACGACGCCGGCCGGGTCGAGCGCCGCGCCCCAGTCGTCGCGCTCCCCGCGGCCGCCCGGGTGCTGTGCCCACCGGTAGAAGAGGTAGGCGCTGTACTCCACGCGGTCGCGGACCTTGCCGCCGAGCAGGGCGTGGACGGGCAGGCCGGCGGCCCTGCCCCGGGCGTCGAGGCAGGCGACCTCGAAGCCGGAGAGGACCGAGAGCCGCAGCTTGCCGGCGGTCTGGACGCCGCGGAGCCCGCCGGCGTCGACCGCGTCGGCGCCGGTCGCGGCGTTGGGGTCTCCCCTGCTCGAACGTAGTTGAGAGCTTGGGGAAGAGTCCCCGCAGACCTCGGCGGCGAGTGCGGGCAGAGTGTTCAGGTCCGTGACCGAGCGGCCGATCAGCGCGGTCGCCAACGGCTGTGCCAGGTCGAGGTACTTGGTGTCCCCGTAGGTCTCGCCGAGGCCGGTCGTGCCGTCCTCCGTGGTCAGCTCGATGATCAGCCGGGGGGTGTAGGGCTGGTGCACGCCCTGGGTGTTCAGCAGCGGTGGGTCGGCCACCAGGACCGGGGTGAGGCGGACCTCGGCGATGGTGAGGGCGTCCTTGGCGTCGGTCATCCGGGGCTCCTACGGGCCGGGACGTCGCGACCGACGCCCCTACCGTTCCTGTATATAGATGGCATCCATGGATGGAGTCGGAGGCTAGGGAGCGGGCGTCCCGCCCGTCAATACCCGCGGCCGCGCGTCAGGTTGGGTGCATCCGCCCACCCGGCAGAGCCTTTACCAATCATTGAATCTTCGCGCGTAGATAGGCATTTAAGGCTCTGTTAGACCTACCGGTGACCACTCACCCCCCTGAAGGAGCCGCGCATGCGCCGTTTCGATCGCTTCCGTCCCGCCCTCTCCCGTCGCGCCCGCCTCGGCGCCGCGACGGTCGCCGCCCTCGCCACCGGCACCGCGGTCTTCGGCATCGGCCAGGCCACCGCCGAACACTCCGTGCCGCGCACCGACAAGGAGATCCCGAACCTCACGCAGGTCCAGGACAAGATCAAGGCGTACTACGGCGACACGGTGACGGCCGACGGCGAGCACTACGCCTCCCCGAAGAGCAACTACGCCCGCCAGGTCCGCGGCATCGAGGCCAAGGCCCGCGCCTACCTGACCAAGGCCCTGGCCAAGCACTCCAAGGGCGACGGGCACGCCAAGCCCGCCATCGTCCTCGACATGGACGACACCACCCTGCTCACGTACAACTACGAGCTCCAGGTCGGCTTCAACTACACCCCGGCCAGCCAGGACAAGTACCTGGAGACCACCGACATGGACCCGGTCTTCGGAATGGACCGCCTGGTGAACTGGGCGCACGACAAGGGCGCCGAGGTCTTCTTCATCACCGGCCGTAAGGAGTCGCAGCGCGACTGGAGCGTGCGCAACCTCAAGAACGTCGGCTACGACGTGGCGCTGGACCGCGGCCACGTCTACCTGAAGAACAAGGAGAACCCGCCGGCCTACCTGCCCTGCGGCGCCACCTGCACCACCATCGAGTACAAGTCGGGCACCCGCAAGCACATCGAGTCCCTCGGCTACCACGTCGTCGCCAACTTCGGGGACCAGTACAGCGACCTGAGCGGCGGCGCCGGCGACCGGACGTTCAAGATGCCGAACCCGATGTACTACCTGCCGTAAGGCGATGCGCCGCCTGCCGTGAGGCGGGGCGGGGGGGGGGGGGGGGGGGGGGGGGGGGGGGGGGGGAGGGGGGGGGGGGGGGGGGGGGGGGGGAGAAGGGGGGGAGATGCTG
>NZ_JBVIRA010000016.1:0-2130 GCF_055576575.1 Streptomyces sp. NPDC033270 | reverse complement strand
TACACCACAAGCACAACACGCCACACCATCCCTCCCTCTTTCCGCTGCCCCTCCCCCCCCCCTCCTGGGATTCTTTCCCCCTCCCCCCCCCCCCCCCCCCCCCCGTGCCACCGGGCGCTCAGTGCCGCTTGGGCAACGGCACCCGCATCAGGTCCCTGGCGATGGTCAGTTCGCCCGTATAGCCGGCCGCCCGGGCCTGCCGCTCGAACTCCGCCGGGTCGGAGTACCGCTGCGAGAAGTGCGTCAGGACCAGATGCCGCACGCCCGCCCGTGCGGCCACCTCGGCGGCCTGTCCGGCGGTCAGATGACCGTGGTCGACGGCCAGTTGGACGTCCTCGTCCAGGAACGTCGACTCGATGACGAGCATGTCCACGCCCTCGGCGAGCGCATGGACGCCCGGGCACAGCCGGGTGTCCATCACGAACGCGAACCGCTGGCCGGGGCGGAGTTCGCTGACGTCCTCGACGGTGACGCCGTTCAGCTCGCCCAGCCGCTGCAGACGCCCGACGTCCGGCCCGGTGATGCCGTGCTCCGCCAGCCGCTCCGGCAGCATCCGGCGGGAGTCCGGCTCCACCAGGCGGTAGCCGTAGGACTCCACAGGGTGCGAGAGCTTGCGCGCCTCCAGCAGATACGACTTCGAGCGGTCCAGCTCACCGTCCTCGACGACCGGCCGCTGGACCAGCCGGACCGTCTCCCGGTACGCGGTGGCATAGCGCAGCCGGTCGAAGAAGCGCTCCCCGCTGGCCGGGTAGTGGGCGGTGATCGGGTGCGGCACCCGGTCCAGATTGATCCGCTGGATCACCCCCGCCAGGCCGAGCGAGTGGTCGCCGTGGAAGTGCGTGACGCAGATCCGGTTGAGGTCGTGGGCGGCGACGCCGGCGCGCAGCATCTGGCGCTGGGTTCCCTCACCGGGGTCGAAGAGCAGCCCCTGGCCGTCCCAGCGCAGGAGATAGCCGTTGTGGTTGCGGTGCCGCGTGGGGACCTGGCTCGCGGTACCCAGGACGACCAGTTCGCGTACGGACACGGTCGACTATCCGGGGGGCCATTGGAGGCCGCGGCCACCCAGGACGTGCAGATGCGCGTGGAAGACGGTCTGGCCGGCGCCGGCGCCGGTGTTGAAGACGACCCGGTAGCCCCGGTCCTCGACCTTGTCCTCGGCGGCGACCTCGCGGGACTCGCGCAGTATGTCGGCGATGACCTGCGGCTCGGCGGCGGCCAGGGCGGCGGCGTCCGGGTAGTGCACCTTGGGGATCACCAGGACGTGCGTCGGGGCCTGGGGGTTGATGTCGCGGAACGCGACGGTGGTCTCGGTCTCCCGGACGATGGTCGCCGGCACCTCCCCCGCCACGATCTTGCAGAACAGGCAGTCGGCCTGCGGTTCTCCCGCCACCGGTGGCTCCTCCCGGGTCGTTCGTCATGCGCACGGTACGCACGGCTTGGGATGCTACCGGGCGGCCGGCACGGCGTCGGAACGGGCGCGCCCCGCCCCTCGGCGCCACACGGCCCCGGGGATCACTAAGCTGACCAGTGATCGCTTTCGCCCACAACCGGGAGTTATGCACCATGGCAACCACGCGCACCGCCCAGACCCACTGGGAAGGCAACCTCCTGGAGGGGAAGGGCACCGTCGCCCTGGCGTCCTCCAACATCGGTACGTACGACGTGAACTGGCCCGCCCGCGCGGAGCAGCCGAACGGCGTCACCAGCCCCGAGGAGCTGATCGCCGCGGCCCACTCCTCCTGCTACTCGATGGCCTTCTCGCACGGCCTGGCGGGCAAGGGCTACACCGTGGCGTCCCTGGACACCAAGGCCGATGTCACCTTCCAGCCCGGTGAGGGCATCACCGGCATCGTCCTGACCGTCAAGGCCAGCGTCCCCGGCCTGTCCGAGGCGGACTTCCAGGCGGCGGCCGAGGACGCCAAGAAGAACTGCCCGGTGAGCCAGGCCCTGGCGGGCGTCAAGAACATCACGCTGAACGCGGAACTGCTGGCCTGACGCGTCGGCCGGCCCGGGCCGGTCGCTCCTTGCGTGAACGGCGGTGGGGGGGGGGGGGGGGGGGGGGGGGGGGGGGGGGGGGGGGGGGGGGGGGGGGGGGGGGGGGGGGGGGGGGGGGGGGGGGGGGGGGGGGGG
>NZ_JBVIRA010000015.1:194441-205560 GCF_055576575.1 Streptomyces sp. NPDC033270 | reverse complement strand
ACGGCACCTCGCGGCGTTGCCGAAACGTCCCGATAGCTCCGCTATCGAGACGCTCCGGCGCCTTGCGATGCACCGCACCAGACGCCGCGGCCTTTTCGACCCTGACCCACCGGACAGGCCCTAGTTGTCGCGGCGGTGCCGGCCATGGGGGGTGGAGCCGGACTCCTCCGTGGCGGCCGGGCCACGGTGCCTGCCGGAGCTTGCGGCCTCGGCGGCCTGGGCGGATGCCTCCCGGGGGCGCGCCTGGGTCGTGTCGGTTCGGGCTTCGGACATGAAGAGAGTCACTCCGTCAGATCGCTTACGGCTTTACGCGTCGGGACCTCGCCCGACGGTCGCCGAGGCTGACCCCGAGCGGAACTGCCGGTGGCCGGTCAACCGGCTGCGTGCCCCGGCCCGAAATAGTAACGGGGCCGAAAATCGCGCCGCACCGGGTCTACCGTGCCGTGAGAGGTGCCTGCTGCAGGGGTACTGGCCTGCACATTCGAGGATGTGCGGGGGAGTGGTGCGGTTCCCCGCCGACGAGCCGCGGATGTGTGGATCTTGTGGAGCGGTTGTCGGCATCCGCTGCATCCGGGAAAATCCCCGCGCCCTTCCCGGTGCTTGCCCCGGAAGGCGAGCGCTCCGGCCTCACCGCCCCCTCCTGTTCCACGGCGCCTTTGGGTCCCACCGCCCTCAGCGCCTGCATGAGGTCCACGGGCGCCACGGGGCCCACCGGTCCCACCGGCCCCGCCGCCTTCACCGGCCCGACCGGCTCCACGGGGCCGCGCCCCACCGGCTCCAGCGGTATGGCCATCCGCGCCACCCCGCACGGCTCGGCGTCCGTCGCGTACGGCAGCAGCAGTTCGCCGGCCACCGTCCACAGCCCGGCCCCTGCCAACCACCCCTGCGGTGCGGGGAGTTGGCGCAGTCGCCGTCCCAAGGGCCGCCAGATCCCCAGCCACGTACCGCTCGCCGCGTCCATCCGGAACGCCACCGCGCAGCTCTCCGGCGCCAGCATCTGCCCCGGCTGGACGGCGAACGGGGTCACCGCCACGCCACCCTCCGCTCCGCCTCCGCCCGGTTCGTGGCCCTCCAAGGCGAAGCCGGCGGGCCGCAGACACTCCGGGAAGCGCACCGGCAGGCTGCTGCCCAGTACGCCCCAGCCCACCCGGTCATACCCAGGAGCGTCCGACCGTACGAGCAGCAGCCCGCTGTCCGGGTCGGCGAGCAGCAGGCGGTCGTTGCTGTGCTCGGTGATCTGCAGGAGCGGGTCGGTCTCGCCGCCCCGCCCCAGGTCGACCACCACCGTCTTGGTCCGGCCGTCCAACTCCCGGTCCAGGGCGAGGAGCCGGCCGCATCGGTCCAGCCAGGCGCCGCCCGTACAGCGGCCCGGAATCTCGGCGATCCGCTCGGGTCCGTCTCCGCCGCCGTGCACCAGCCACAGCCCGGTGCGATGCGGCCCGGGGGCCAGCGCGTAGCCGAGGGTTCCGTCGGGGGCGGGGGGCAGCAGCGTCAGTTCGGGCGCTTCCACGGTGCCCAGCAGAAGCTCACCGGTCCCCGGGTCCGTCGGGTAGAGCAGGCAGAGGGCGAAGCGGTCGGCGACCCGGCGCAGGATCAGCACCCGGCCGTCCGTGAGGGGCAGCAGTTCGCTGTCCGGCTCCTCGGGCTGGCTGCCCGGCAGCGGTACGGCGTACGGCTCGGGTCCGCTCAGCGTCCAGCGCTCCGGGAACCAGCTCCCCGCGGCATCGTCGTGACGGGCGAGCCGGGCGGCGTACGAGCCGTCGGCGGCGATCGTCAGGGCGGCGCGGTGCGGGCTGGCCAGGGCGGTGGCGTCCTCAGTGGCGCAGATCGTCATCGCTTCGGTCACCTCCAGTCGGCAACCGAAGCTAGTTTTCGCACTTGCGGACGATCATCGCGAGTTGCGGCACTTCACGCATAAGGGTGGCAGTTGTCCGGTTCGCCGGTGCCGGGTGGGGTGGTTGTGCTTGCGGTTTCCACCGACAACATGGTGACGGCACAGGGAATGGATGAGGGGGCCGGGCACGCCCGGTACACCTTCCGGCTCCGTGTGTCGTCCACCGCGCTCGCCCAGCTGGATGCGGAGTGGGCGCGGTGTCGGTGGGTGTGGAACGCGTGCGTGGCGATGTCCCGCAACGTCCATGCCGTGAGTAAGGCCGCCGATGAGAGGGTGACGTGCGGCCCGGCCCAGCTCGACAAGATGGTGACCGAGGCCCGCCAGTCGATGACATGGCTGCGTGAGGGTGCTTCGGTGCCGCAGCAGCAGATCATCCGAGCACGCACTCCCCCTCTCCGAGAGAACGTATACGTGCACGGCGCGCGGAACGGTGTCCCCCAGGGACAAGAACTCCGCCCACGTGATGCTCGTCCGGGCTGGTCTCAACCCGGCTAGTGCTGATCTTGTAAGCCCTGCCCCCTGCCCCCTGCCCCCTGCCCCCTGCCAGGGGCCAGGCGAAGCCACGAGTGTCCGGGACGCGACCTGGTACCTGGGGCTGGGTGTCACGGCGGCCGGCAGCGTCCCGGACGATCTGCGGGGCCCGCGCCCGTCACCGCGGCCCCCGTCGCGCCGTTGGCCCCACCCCCTGTCACAGGCGGGGGGTAACCTTCCCTCCGTGCCCGTACTGTCTGAAGTCCTCACTGCGCTCGACGCCCTCTGGCCCCCCGAGCGGGCCGAAGGGTGGGACGCCGTCGGCACGGTCTGCGGAGATCCCGACGCCGAGGTCCGCCGTGTGCTGTTCGCCGTCGACCCGGTCCAGGAGATCGCCGACGAGGCGGTGAAGCTCGGCGCCGACCTCCTCGTCACCCACCACCCGCTCTATCTGCGCGGCACGACGACGGTCGCGGCCTCGACCTTCAAGGGCAAGGTCGTGCACACCCTCATCAAGCACGACATCGCCCTGCACGTCGCGCACACCAACGCCGACACCGCCGACCCCGGTGTCTCCGACGCCCTGGCGGGCGCCCTGGATCTGCGCATCCTCGGCCCGCTGGTGCCGGACGCGAGCGACCCGGCGGGCCGGCGCGGCCTGGGCCGGATCTGCGAGCTGGCGCATCCGATGACGCTGGCCGAATTCGCCTCGTACGCCGCCGCCCGGCTGCCGGCCACCGCGCAGGGCATCCGCGCGGCCGGCGACCCGGAGCGGGAGATCCGCACCGTCGCGGTCTCCGGCGGCTCCGGCGACAGCCTCTTCGAGGACGTGCGGGCGGCCGGTGTGGATGCCTTCCTCACCGCCGACCTGCGCCACCACCCGGCCTCCGAGGCCACCCAGCACACCCGAAACGGCCCGCTGGCGCTGCTCGACGCCGCCCACTGGGCCACCGAATGGCCGTGGTGCGAGCAGGCCGCGGCCCAGCTCGACGCGGTCTCCGACCGGCACGACTGGGGACTGCGCACGCATGTCTCCCGTACGGTCACCGACCCCTGGACCGCCCACGCGGCGTCCGCCCCTCTCTTCACCCCGACGCACACCACAGGAGCCCCACGCTGAACGCCGCGCCCGCCGACCAGATCCGCCTCCTCGACATCCAGAACCTGGACGTGAGGCTCACCCAGCTCGCGCACCGGCGCAAGAACCTCCCCGAGCTGGCCGAGCTGCAGACCCTGGAGGCCGACCTCACCCAGCAGCGCGACCTGCTCGTCGCCGCGCAGACCGAGGAGAGCGACACCAGCCGCGAGCAGACCAAGGCCGAGCAGGACGTGGACCAGGTGCGCCAGCGCGCCGCCCGCGACCAGAAGCGCCTGGATTCCGGAGCCGTCACCTCCCCCAAGGACCTGGAGAACCTCCAGCACGAGATCGTCTCCCTGGCGAAGCGTCAGAGCGACCTGGAGGACGTCGTCCTGGAGGTCATGGAGCGCCGCGAGGCCGCCCAGGAGCGGGTCCGCGAGCTGACCGACCGGTTGGCGGCCATCCAGGCCAAGGTCGACGACGCCGTCGCCCGCCGTGACACCGCGACCGGCGAGATCGACGCCGAGGTCGCCACCGTCACCAAGGAGCGCGAGCTGACCGTCGCCGACATCCCGGCCGACCTCCTCAAGCTCTACGACCGCATCCGCACCAAGGAGGGCGGCGTCGGCGCGGCCCGTCTCTACCAGCGCCGCTGCGAGGGCTGCCGGCTGGAGCTGAACATCACCGAGCTGAACGACGTGCGGGCGGCCCCCGCCGACGCCGTCGTGCGGTGCGAGAACTGCAGCCGGATCCTGGTCCGTACGCCCGACTCGGGCCTGTAGGCGATGGCGCGCACGCTGATCGTCGAGGCGGACGGCGGGTCCCGGGGCAACCCGGGGCCGGCCGGCTACGGCGCGGTCGTCCTCGACCCGGAGACGGGCGAGGCGCTCGCCGAGGCCGCCGAGTTCATCGGCACCGCGACCAACAACGTCGCCGAGTACAAGGGCCTGGTGGCCGGCCTCCGGGCGGCGCACGCGCTGGATCCGCAGGCGCGCATCCAGGTGCGGATGGACTCCAAACTGGTCGTCGAGCAGATGTCCGGGCGCTGGCAGATCAAGCACCCGGACATGAAGCCGCTGGCCGCCGAGGCCAGGGCGGTCTTCCCGGCCGGCCAGGTCGCGTACGAATGGATCCCGCGCGCGCAGAACAAGCACGCCGACCGGCTCGCCAACGAGGCGATGGACGCCGGCAAGCACGGCAGGCAGTGGGAGCCCCGGGACTCCAGGGCGGCGCTCGCCACCGCCACCGCGCCGGCCCGCAGCTCCGCGGCCCGGGCCGCCGACGAGGCGGCCGAGGCCGCGGACGAGGTGGCGGCCGCCGCCCCGCCGGCCGGCTGGGGCGCCCCCGACCTCGGCGTACCGGCGACCTTCGTCCTGCTGCGGCACGGCGAGACGGCGCTCACGCCCCAGAAGCGGTTCTCCGGGAGCGGCGGCGCCGACCCCGAGCTGTCCGCCGCCGGCCGCCGCCAGGCCGAGGCGGTCGGCGCCGCGCTCGCCGCGCGCGGTACGGTCCAGGCCGTCGTCAGCTCCCCGCTGCGGCGCTGCCGGGAGACCGCCCAGGCGGTCGCGGACCGGCTCGGCCAGGAGGTCCGCATCGAAGAGGGCCTGCGCGAGACCGACTTCGGCGCCTGGGAGGGGCTGACCTTCGGCGAGGTGCGCGAGCGCTTCCCCGACGACCTCG
Source organism: Streptomyces sp. NPDC033270 (assembly GCF_055576575.1). NCBI lineage: Bacteria > Bacillati > Actinomycetota > Actinomycetes > Kitasatosporales > Streptomycetaceae > Streptomyces > Streptomyces sp. NPDC033270. The sequence continues at coordinate 200,437 of NZ_JBVIRA010000015.1, read as the reverse complement.
ACGCCTGGCTCGGCTCGTCCAAGGCGGCGCCCACCGGAGGCGGCGAGTCCTTCGCGACGGTCGCCCGGCGGGTCGCCGTCGCCCGCGACAAGCTGCTCGCCCGCTACGCCGGCAAGACCGTGCTGCTGGTCACGCATGTCACGCCGATCAAGACGCTGGTCCGGCTGGCACTGGGCGCCCCGCCGGAGTCGTTGTTCCGCATGGAGCTCTCCGCGGCCTCGCTCTCCGCGGTCGCGTACTTCGCGGACGGCAATGCCTCGTTGCGGCTGCTGAACGACACCTCGCATCTGCGGTAGACGGGGCGCCCGGTGACGGACGCGTCCCGTACGCGAGCGATTGCCCCGCGGACACCGGCAGACGGGCCCGGCGCATCGGCCATCCGAAGCGCCGGGCCCGTTCGCGTCACCGGGCGCGGCGGCCGTCAGACCGCCAGCGCTGCCGCCTCCAGGGCGAGCCGGCGCACCCGGTCCCAGTCCTTGGCGGCCAGCGCGTCGGCCGGCAGCATCCATGTGCCGCCCACGCAGCCGACGTTGGGCAGCGCCAGATACGACGGGGCCGACGCCAGGCCGATCCCGCCGGTCGGGCAGAAGCGGGCCTGCGGGAGCGGCGCGGCCAGCGACTTCAGATAGGCCGTGCCGCCGGCCGCCTCGGCCGGGAAGAACTTCAGCTCGGTGACCCCCTCCTCCAGCAGGGTCACCACTTCCGAGGCGGTCGAGACGCCGGGCAGGAACGGGATGCCCGAGTCCCGCATCGCGTGCAGCAGCCGCGGCGACCAGCCGGGGCTGACCAGGAACTGCGCGCCCACCGCACCGGCCGCGGCGACATGCTCGGGGGTCAGCAGCGTGCCGGCGCCGACCACCGCCTCCGGGACCTCGTGAGCGATGGCCGCGATGGCGTCCAGCGCGGCGGGCGTCCGCAGGGTCACCTCGATGGCGGGCAGTCCGCCGGCGACCAGCGCCCGGGCGAGCGGTACGGCGTCGGCCGCGTCCTCCAGCACGACGACCGGGATGACGGGGGCGAGCCCGAGGACCGAGGGGGCGGTGGGCACGGGGGAGGAGCTGGTCACGCCGCCCATAGTGCGCCCAGGGAGCCACTCTCCGCAACGACTGTTGCGCATGTTGCAACCACCCTGGGGGTATGGCCCTGGGGCCGTCCGCTCCTCAGGCGCCCGGCCGCCCCGCCCCAGGCCCTACAGCTCCGTCACGATCACATCGATGGACCACGCCGTGCCGCGCTTCGCCGGCGCCTTCGCCTCCACGGCGTAACCCAGCCCGCGCAGCGCCTCCACCAGCTCCGCCGGATCCGCCGGCTCCAGCCCCGCGGACAGCAGGTCCCGCACCAGCCGCCCCTTGGTCGCCTTGTTGAAGTGGCTGACCACCGACCGCTTCTCCACACCGGCCACGATCTTCGACTGGAGCACCCGGACCGTCGCGGTCCGTCCGGCCACCTCGCCCTTGGGCTTCCACGCCGTGGCGTACGCCGCCGACCGCAGGTCCAGTACCAGCCCGTCCCCGGCCGCCTGCGGCATCACCTCCGCCATCGGCGCCCGCCAGTACGCGCCCAGCGCGCCCAGCCCCGGCAGCTTCACCCCCATCGAGCAGCGGTACGACGGGATCCGGTCGCCGAGGCGCACGGCGCCCCACAGCCCCGAGAACACCAGCAGCGAGCGCTCGGCCAGCTTGCGCGCCCGGGCGTCCAGGGACCCGGCCCCGAGCGCGTCGTAGAGCACACCGGTGTAGATCTCACCGGCCGGGCGCGTCCCGGCGGTCCGCAGCCCCGCGTTCTTGGCGATCTCACCCCGGAGACCGTCGCTCAGCCCGAGCACCTCCTGGGCCTTCGCCTCGTCCGCCGCGCACAGCTCGACCAGCTCCTCGAACACCGCCCGGCGCGCGTCGGTCAGCCCCGGCAGCGACAGCGCACCGATGTCCAGCGGCGCCCCGGCTCCCGGTGTGGCCTTCCCTTCGGACGGCGGCAACAGCACGAGCACGGTGTTCTCCTTCACGGCGGTACGGGCGGGGGTGCGGCCCCGGGAAAGCGTATGGCCTGCGGCGGCCGGGTGCGGAACGCCCCCGCGGCCGAGGCCGCCGTCCCCCGCCCGCGAAGGCGCTGCTCAGCCCGTGTACACCGCGCCAACGGCGCCGGCCGGCCATACGCTCGGTTTCATGCCCCGTCGCCATATGCATGTGACCGACGCAGCCGAGGCCCCGCTGCGCGCCGCGCTGCGTGAGCTGCGCGGAAAGCTGGAGATCCCGGACCACTTCCCGCCCACGGCGCAGGCCGAGGCGGAGAGCGCCGCCCGCGCCCCGCGGATCCCGGCCGCCGACGGCGCGGTGGCGACCGAGCACACCCTGGAGGACGCCACCGACCTCCCCCTCTTCACCATCGACCCGCCCGGCTCCCTCGACCTCGACCAGGCGGTGTTCCTGTCCCGGCGGACCGGCGGCGGCTTCCGCGTCCACTACGCCATCGCCGATGTGGCCTCCTTCGTGACACCGGGCGGCGCCCTGGACGCCGAGGCCCACCACCGCGTGACGACCCTGTACTTCCCCGACGAGCGGGTTCCGCTGCACCCCTACGCGCTGAGCGAGGGCGCCGCCAGCCTGCTGCCCGACCAGGACCGCCCGGCCGTGCTGTGGCAGCTCGACCTCGACGCGGAGGGCGCGCTGACCGCCACCTCGGTGCGCCGCGCCCTGGTCCGCTCCCGGGCCAAGCTGGACTACGCGGGCGTCCAGCGGGTCCTGGACGACGGGACGGCCGAGGAGCCGCTCGCCCTGCTCCGTGAGATCGGCCTGCTGCGCGAGGAGCGGGAGGCCGCCCGGGGCGCGATCTCCCTGCACGTCCCCGAGCAGGAGATCGTCGAGCACGACGGCCACTACACCCTCGAATACCGCGCCCCGCTGCCGGCCTACGCCTGGAACGCGCAGATCTCCCTGCTCACCGGCATGGCCGCGGCCGAGCTGATGCTCGCCTCCGGTACCGGCGTGCTGCGCACCCTGCCCAGAGCCCCGGACGGCTCGGTCGCCCGGCTCCGCCTCACCGCCCGCGCCCTGGGCATCGACTGGCCGCACCACACCTCCTACGCCGCGCTGATCCGCACCCTCGACCCGCGCCGCGCCACCCACGCCGCGTTCCTCCAGGAGTGCACCGCCCTGCTGCGCGGCGCCGGCTACACCGTCTTCGACGGCACCCCGCCCACGGCCTCGGAGGTGCAGCACGCCGCCGTCGCCGCCCCCTACGCGCACGCCACCGCTCCGCTGCGGCGGCTGGTCGACCGCTACACCTCCGAGCTGTGCCTGGCCGCCTCCGCCGGCGAGGAGCCGGCCGACTGGGTGCGCGGCGCGCTGCCGGCGCTGCCGGGCGAAATGGAGTCAGGGCTCCAGCACGCCAACCGGGTGGAGCAGGCCTGTGTCGACCTCGTCGAGGCGGCGCTGCTGCGCGACCGGGTCGGCGAGACCTTCGAGGCGCTGGTCGTCGAGATCCAGGAGAAGGACCCCACCCAGGGCACCGTCCACCTCTACGACCCGGCCGTCATCGGCCCGGTCGACGCCACCTCGAACGGCCCCGAGCTGCCCCTGGGCCACCGCATCCGGGTCCGCCTCGCCGAGGCGGAGCCGGGCCGCGAACCGGTCCGCTTCACCCCTGCCTGACCGCCTCGGGGGCACCCGGTGTCTCGGGTGTCCCCGGCGCCCCGGGGCACTCGCCGCGCGCCGCCACCGCCGCCCGCACGGCCGCGACCGCGCCCCGTGCGTCATCGGCGTGGAACCGCACCGTCCGCACCGTCTCCCGCCGCCCCAGCAGCGTCGTGGCCTCGACCGGCGCGGCCAGCTCCACGGTCACCGACGTCTGCCCGCCGACCGCCAGCTCCGCGACCCCGGCCCCACCCTCCTTGCTGAACCGCAGGTCATGGCGCACGGAGGCGATCCGCTCCAGCGGTATCCGCAGCTCCCGCCGCGCCCCCTCGCAAAGCCGCAGCTCACCGGCGCCCAGGACATGCGGCCGGGTGACCGCCGCCGCCTGGAACCCCAGCATCATCAGCACCGTGTAGACGTCGAGGACCAGCACCACCTCACGCGCCACCGGCACACCGCCCAGCAGCACATGCAGCCCGACGGTCTCCACCCCACACACGAACGTCAGCCCGTACACCAGCGCCGCCTGCGCCCCCGCATACGGCATCGCCCGGTCTCCCGGCGCCACCCCGATCCGCCGCCGCGCCACCCACCACCCCAGGCTCGCCATCCAGCGGCCCTCGTGGGCGGCCAGTGCGCGCAGCGCGCCGCCCCGGCTCACCGGGCACGCTCCGCCACGAACCGGATCGCCTGCCGTACGGCCTCGGCCTGCGCGGGCGCGAAGTGCGCGTAGTACGCCGCTGTGAAGCCGTCGTCCGGCCCCGGGCCGGCCACCCGCTCCCAGTCCTCCGCGCCGACCTCGGCGAACACCGAGTCCGGAATGCACTCGGCGAGCGCCTGCGCGGCCCGCGCGACCCGCGGATCGTCCGGCGCGGCCGTTGCCAGCGCGTCGAGCAGCCCGTACACCTCGTACGCCCGCTCCATCGCCCCCGGTGTCGAGGTGGCCTCCTCCAGCAGCGCCACCACCCGGCTGCCCTCCTCCCCTCCCGCCATCGACTCCATCAGCGCCAGCACCTCCCGCTCCTTCGCCGCCATCGCGGGCTCCGGGCCGGGGCGCGCGGCCGAGGTACGGGCCATCTCCCCGAAGACGGCCGCCAGTTCGTCCGACACCGGCCCCTCCGCCCACAGCCCCCCGTGCTGCTCCGCCTGCCGCCGCAGGGCGGCCAGCCGACCCCGCCGCTCGCGGATCTGCTCCTCCTGGCGGGCCAGATCCGCGTCCAGCTCGGCCAGCACCTCGTCCAGCTCGCGCCCGGAGTCGTCGGCGAGTACGTCGCGCACCTCGTCCAGCCCGAGTCCCAGCTCCGTCAGCCGGCGCAGGCGCGCGAGCTCGACCGCGTCCCGCAGCCCGTACTCCCGGTAGCCGTTGGCCCGGCGTTCGGGCTCGGCCAGCAGACCGAGGTGGTGGTAGTGGCGCACGGCGCGGGTGCTGACGCCGACCAGACCTGCGAGCTCACCGATTCTCATGCGTCCAGTAGAAACGTTGCCGCTGCGACAAGGTCAAGGGCGGACCGCGACGGCGCGCGGCCGCCGGTCGAGGGGCGGCGCGCGGCCCCTCGACCTGTGGGTACCATGGTCGGCACGGCGGACGAGCCGGCCGGACGGCCGCGTGGGGCTCCTGACATCTTCGGATGCGCGGATCCTCCCGAGGAACGTCCGGGCTCCACAGGGCAGGGTGGTGGGTAACGCCCACCCGGGGTGACCCGCGGGACAGTGCCACAGAAAGCAAACCGCCCGGGCCGCAAGGCGCGGGTAAGGGTGAAACGGTGGTGTAAGAGACCACCAGCCTCCGAGGTGACTCGGAGGGCTAGGTAAACCCCACCCGGAGCAAGGTCAAGAGGGGGCATCGCTGATGCCTCTGCGCGGACGATCGAGGGCTGCCCGCCCGAGTCCGCGGGTAGACCGCACGAGGCTGTCGGCAACGGCAGCCCTAGATGGATGGCCGTCTCCCCCCGGCCCGCAAGGGCCGAGGGCGACAGAACCCGGCGTACAGGCCGACTCGTCCGCCTTTCCCCCTCCGGCCGTATGCGCCGCACCGCCATGCCTCTTGTCCATGGCGAAATTCGACATGACCGTAATCGGCCTCATGAGGGCATGACCGGAATCGGCCTCATGAGGGAAAGAATCGCAGAAGCCGACCGGTGGGTAGGCGCCTGTGACTATTTTGTGGACGCGCTGTAAGGGGTGTGACGGAAGTAGCGAAATTGTGGGTGGGGTCTTAAGGCCGGCGGTCCGGCCGCTCCTTACGTCTGGCGCCATGCCGCGGAAAGCGGAAAAGGGGCGGGGGGGGGGGGGGGGGGGGGGGGGGGGGGAAGGAAGGACCACCCCCCACAACCCCCCCCTCTCACCGCGCCCAGTCTCCTTATCTCC
>NZ_JBVIRA010000015.1:148159-194431 GCF_055576575.1 Streptomyces sp. NPDC033270 | reverse complement strand
GTGGGGGGGGTCTGAGGGCTGGTGTTCCGCCTCCTCTTGATTTCTGTCGCCATGCCGCGGAAAGCGGAAAGGGGGCGGGGGCGGTGTCGGCCAATCCGGGCCGACACCGCCCTCACCCCCGGCGCCGTGTGCGCAGCAGGCTCAGTCGCGGCAGTCGCCGACTTACTTGCCGAGCTCCTGGTCGAGGTTCTCGAAGGAGTCCGCCGCCTTCTCCAGGTACTGGGCCAGGCCGTCGAGACCCTCGTTGGTCTTCGACATGCCCTGCTTGAACTCGTCGAAGTCGTGGCCGAACTTCTTCGAGGCCGACCGGGTGACGAAGCCGCTCTCGAGCAGGCCGTCGATGTAGGACTTCAGGTCGTGAAGCTTCTCCTCGATGCGCTCCTTCTCGCGGTTCATCTTCTTCGCGGCGGCCCGCATGTCCTCATATGTGACATCAAGGTCCTTGGCCATGACGCTCCCCTTCCCTCCGTTTGACGACCGCGAGGTTCCCCCTCCCGGCATATACGCGTGGCGCACACCCGAGTTGGGCGCACGCCGTTGGGCACCTTAGTCGCTAACCCGCACAGGCGCATAAGTGCAGGCGTCGTGTCCCTTTTAACTCTCCTAAATCGGGACGTTGTTGGGACATATCGAGGGTGCGCGGCAGAGTTGGCGGGAGGATATTCTCGATCTCGTAGAGCGGTATTTCGAGGAGGAGTTAAGTGTGCGTTTGAAGCTGACTGTCGTTGACCCCTATACGAACGCCAGCAAAGACCTCGTCCTCGACGTCGACCCCGAGGCCCGAATCGATGCCGTCGCACGGGAGTTGGCGGTCCGGGTGCGGGGCGGGGTCGCGCCCGGGCAGTCCGGGCCTGTGCTCTACGTCGACAACTACCCAGTGGACCCCCAGCACACCGTCACCAGCTCTCCGCTGCGCGACGGCGCGGTGGTGAGCCTGGACGACCCCTCCGGCTCGCTGCCCGGCGAGCAGTCCGGTGTCATCGAGATCCGGGTGGCCGGCGGGCCCGACGCCGGTGCCGTGTACCGGTTCGGCATCGGCCGGTACGACATAGGCTCCGGCCAGGGCTGCCAACTGATCGTCGATGACCCGGAGTTGCCCCAGCGCGCGCTGACGCTCTACGTGGTCGCCCCGGACGACCTCCGCCTGACCGTGCACGCCGGTCTGCAGCCGGCTGGGCAGCAAGGCGGCCCGCCCGGCGCGGCGCCCGAGAGCAAGGGGCCCGAGTTCGAGGTACGGGTCGACGGCGAGCCGCTCGAAGGGCAGCAGCTGCGCGTCGGCGCCCAGCTCACCATCGGCAACACCCTGCTCGACGTGGCCCCTTACACGCCCCCGGACGCGGCCCTGAAGTGGTCCGACGACGGCTCCGGGCTCGACTACAACCGCCCGCCGCGGCTGCGCCCGCCGGAGCGCGTCACCAAGTTCCGTCTGCCGGCGCCCCCGAAGGAGTTCGAGGCCCGCCCGCTGCCCTGGCTGATGGCGCTGTCCCCGCTCGTCATGGCCGTCACCATGGCGTTCGCGATGGGGCGTACGACGTACCTGGCGATCGCGCTCTTCAGCCCGCTGATCATGCTCGGCAACTACTTCTGGGACAAGAAGCACGGCCGCAAGTCCCACGCCAAGCAGGTCCAGGAGTACGAGGAGCACAAGGCCCGGATCGAGCGCGACGCGCAGGAGGCGCTGGTCCTGGAGCGCGGCGACCGCAACCTCGACCACCCGGACCCCGGCACCATCTGGGCCAACGCCACCGGCCCCCGTACCCGTCTGTGGGAACGCCGCCGCAGCGACGCCGACCATCTGCTGCTGCGGGTGGGCACCGGCCGGCTGCCCTCCGCCGTCGTCCTCGACGACCCCGAGCAGGACGACCACCGCCGCCAGGTCACCTGGGACATCGCCGACACCCCCGTCGCCCTGCACCTGGGCCGGCTCGGAGTGATCGGATTCGCGGGTCCCGACGACACCGCGCGCAGCCTGGCGCGATGGACGGTGACGCAGGCGGCCGCCCTGCACAGCCCGCTGGACGTGCAGTTCTACGTGCTCACCGAGGCGCACGCGCAAGGCAGTTGGGACTGGGTCCGCTGGCTGCCGCATGCCCGTCCCAGGGCGCAGGACGCCAACGTCCTCATCGGGAACGACGCCGAGACCGTCGGCGCCCGTATCGGTGAACTCACCCAGATCCTCGAGGCCCGGCAGAAGGCGGCCCAGGAGAACCGCGGTCAGGCGGGCTTCGCCGACCCCGACATCGTCGTCGTCTGGGACGGCACCCGCCGACTGCGCTCGATGCCCGGCGTCGTACGGCTGCTCCAGGAAGGCCCGGCCGTATCGATGTACGCGATCTGCCTGGACGGGGAGGAGCGCTTCCTGCCGGGCGAGTGCAAGGGCATCGTGATCGCGGAGCCGCGCAATTCCCGGCACGCCGCGCACGAGAAGCAGGCCGGTGGCGGCGCGACCGACGCCATGGAGGTGCTGCGGCGGGCCGCCGAGGAGGAGCGGCGCATGAAGGCGGCCGAGGCCGGCACGTCGCGCCGCAAGAAGAAGCGGAACAAGTCGTCCGCGGCCGCCTCGCCGGAGATGACCAACACCGCCGCGGTGATGCTCGCCTTCAACAACCAGGGCGGCGCCCCCGGGCCCGCGACGCCGACCGCCGGGGAGCAGTTCGACCCCTCCGTGCTGCGGCTGCGCGTGCAGCAGGAGGGCAGCGCCAAGGTCCTGGGCGTACGGCCGGACTTCGTCTCGCCGGACTGGTGCGCCCGGGTGGCCCGGTCCCTCGCCCCGCTGCGCGACATCAGCGGCGAGGCGACGGACAGCGCGCTGCCGGACGCCAGCCGGCTCCTCGACGTCATCGGGATGGAGCCGCCGACGGCCGGCGCGGTGGTCGGCCGCTGGCAGACCGGCGGGCAGTCCACGCTGGCGATGGTCGGCGAGTCGTACGACGGTCCCTTCGGCATCGACATCCGCAAGGACGGGCCGCACGGCCTCATCGCGGGTACGACGGGTTCCGGCAAGTCGGAGCTGCTGCAGACGATCGTCGCCGCGCTCGCGGTGGCGAACACGCCGGAGAACATGACCTTCGTGCTCGTCGACTACAAGGGCGGCAGCGCGTTCAAGGACTGCGTCCACCTGCCGCACACCGTCGGCATGGTCACCGACCTCGACGCCCACCTCGTCGAGCGCGCCCTTGAGTCGCTCGGCGCCGAGCTGCACCGCCGTGAGCACATCCTGGCCCAGGTCGGCGCGAAGGACATCGAGGACTACCAGGACCTGGTGCGTCGTCATCCGGGTATGGCGCCGCTGCCCCGACTGCTCCTCGTCATCGACGAGTTCGCGTCCATGGTCCGCGACATGCCGGACTTCGTCACCGGCCTGGTCAACATCGCCCAGCGAGGCCGCTCCCTCGGCATCCACCTGATGCTGGCCACCCAGCGGCCGTCCGGCGTGGTCTCGCCGGAGATCCGGGCCAACACCAACCTCCGGATCGCCCTGCGGGTCACCGACGGCGGCGAGTCGACGGACGTCATCGACTCGCCCGAGGCCGGCAACATCTCCAAGAACAACCCGGGCCGCGCCTACGTGCGCACCGGCGCGGCCTCCCTCATCCCCTTCCAGTCCGGCCGCGTCGGCGGCCGCCGCCCCGGCACCGTGGACCCGATGGCCCTCGCCCCGTGGTCCGGGGAGCTGGACTGGGCCGGCCTGGGCCGCCAGGCGCTGGCGAAGCCCGCGGCCGCCAAGAGCGAGGAAGAGGAGATCACGGACCTGAAGGTCCTGGTCGACGCCATCCGGGAGGCCAACGCCCATCTGCGGATCCCGCAGCAGCACAGCCCGTGGCTGCCGGCCCTCGCGGAGACCGTGCTGCCGGAGGACCTGCCGTCCGTGCAGGGCCAGGGCGCGCTGCCCCCGGCGCCGTACGGCATCGAGGACCTGCCGGCGAGCCAGTCCCGCCGCGCGGCCGCGATCGACCTCGCCACCTTCGGCCACCTGCTCATCGCGGGTGCGCCGCGCAGCGGCCGCTCCCAGGTGCTGCGGACGATCGCGGGCTCCCTGGCCCGCACCCTCTCCTGCGCCGACGTCCACCTGTACGGCATCGACTGCGGCAACGGCGCACTGAACGCGCTGACCAAGCTGCCGCACTGCGGCGCGGTGGTGGGCCGCAACCAGAGCGAGCGGGCCACCCGCCTGGTCCGCCGCCTTTCGGCGGAGGCGAGCAGGCGGCAGGAGCTGCTGGCGCAGTACGGCTTCGCGGACATCGGCGAGCAGCGCGCCGGGGCGCCGCAGGGCCAGCAGCTGCCGCACATCGTGCTGCTGCTCGACCGCTGGGAGGGCTGGGTCTCGTCCCTGGGCGAGCTGGAACACGGCGAGCTGACCGACGAGTTGCTCACCCTGATGCGCGAGGGCGCGAGCGTCGGCATCCACCTGGTGATCACGGGCGACCGGCAGCTCCTCACCGGCCGGATCTCCTCGTTGACGGAGGACAAGCTCGCCCTGCGCCTTTCGGACCGTACCGACTTCTCGATGCTCGGCCTCAACAGCCGCAAGGTGCCCGAGGAGATCGCGCCCGGCCGCGCGTTCCGTAACGAGACGGGTACGGAGATCCAGTTCGCGCTGCTGAGCGAGGACGCCACCGGGCAGGGCCAGAACGCGGCGATCGTGGCCATCGGAGAGGGGGCGGCCCACCGGGACGCGGCAGTGCCGCGGGCACTGCGGCCGTTCCGGGTGGACTCGCTGCCCAGCCGCATCACCTTCAACCAGGCCTGGCAGTACGCCGACCCGGCGGCGTCCGCCTCGCGACTGTGGGGCCTGGTGGGCGTCGGCGGTGACGACCTGACGGCCTTCGGCCCCGACCTGGCACAGGGCCTGCCGGGCTTCGTGATCGCGGGCCCGGCGAAGTCGGGTCGCTCGACCGTGCTGATGAACCTGGCGGCCACATATGTGGGCCGCCGCGGCGCCCGCCTGGTCGTCGCGGCCCCGCGGACCTCTCCGTTGCGCCAACTCAAGGGCCAGAAGGACGTGTTGGCGGTCTTCACGGGCAGCGACATCGAGGAGGACGAGCTGAAGGAGGCCGTGGCCACGGCGTCCTTGGAGCGTCCGATCGTGGTCCTGATCGACGACGGCGAGCTCCTTGAGGACTGCGATGCGGAGGACGAGTTCAAGAGGCTGATCGCGACCGGCGCCGACCGCGGCATCGGCATCGTCATCGCCGGCGACGAGGACGACGTCTGCTCGGGCTTCAGCGGCTGGCAGGTCGACCTGAAGAAGTCCAAGCGGGGCCTGTTGCTGTCCCCGCAGGACTCGTCGAGCGGCGAACTGATCGGCGTACGCCTGAGCCGGAGCGCGGTGGGCGGCCCGGTGACCCCGGGCAAGGGCCTGCTGCACCTGGGGAACGGGGAGGCGTTCACGGTGGCCGTGCCGGCGGGCTGAGGACGCTCGATCGAGTTTTACGCCTGTCGGCCCGCAGGTGCACGGGCCGACAGGCGGTCTCATACAGGATCAACCAAGGGGGAGGTCGGGCGCATTGAGCGACCTGCGAGTTTCTTACGACGAGCTGTTGGAGATCAAGAAGAACTTCGCCAGGCTCAACCGCGAGTTCAATTCGTGCGGGGCCAACCAGGACGCCATGGCGGACGCCTACGGAAATGGCAACATCATCGGGGCCATGCAGGAGTTCGTCGACAACTGGGATGACCACCGGAAAGAACTTGTGCAGCAGATGGAGGACGCCGAAAAGCGGGTCAAGGAAGTCATCAAGAAGTTCAAAGAAGCCGACAGCGAGAAGGGGGAGTAAGGAATCGTGGGTAAGCGTCCGGCCGATTGGTCCCCTATCGCCGAGAGTGACCCGACTCCCGGTGACCCCTACGAGATTCGGGAAGAAGCCCGGCGGTTCGACAACATCGCAGAGACCATCAGGGAACAGTCACGGGCCCTTCGTGCGGTCGGTAAGTCCGAGAACCTCAAGGGCAAGTACAAGGAGAAGCTCACCGAGGGCTCGGAGGATCTCGCGGGAAAGCTCAGCAAGGTCGAGGGCCGGTACGAGAAGGTCGCCGGCCTGCTCCGGGAATGGGCGAAGGAGCTGGAATACGCCCAGGGGGAGACCCTGAAGGCTCGCAGTCAGGCGCAGCAGGACGAGAAGGACGAGGACGCGGTGGAGGCGGCCAAGTCCCGTATGGACAAGGCCATCGATCACTATCTGACGTTCGGCGCGAAAATCGGCGGCCAGATCGAGGACGCGCTCGATGACGATATCGAGGACGACCTCTGGGATGACACGGTCGGTTGGGTGAAGGAGCATTCCGAGGGATTCAAGCTGTTCCTCGACATCCTCGGCTGGATCGGGACGGCACTCGCCATCGTGTCGATGTTCATCCCCGGACTGAACATCCTGGTCGGGATCGGCCTCGCGATCGGCCTCGCGGTGGTCGCCGGTCGAATGACGCTGGTGGCCGCTGGAAAGGCAAGCTGGATGGACGTGGCGTTCGACTGCATCGGTCTGGTCACGTTCGCCGGCGGGGCGCTCGCGGCGAAGGGGCTGAAGGCAGCGGGTTCGACCGCGCGTACCGCGGCCACCGCGAGCCGCACCACGCGTCTCAAGGATGGACTTTCCGCCACCAAGGGCATGCGCAACCAACTCCAGAACGCACTCGCCAACGCCGGGGACGACGCCTCGAGGACGGCCATCAGGTCGGAGATGAACACTCTGCGGAAGCTGCTGTCCCGCGACGCCGGAAAGGTCGCGGACGACACTGCCCATATCGGGAAGTGGGGCAAGTTCATCAACCAGGGCGACGACAGCGGCATCGGAATTCTCCAGGGAATCCGAGCGAATGCTGCCGCGCACGGGGATGCCGTGTCATCAGCGGCCGTCCACGGTGGGCATGCGGCATACGGCACCGCGCTCGGCATGCAGTGGACCGGTTTGGCCGCGGACGTCGGCGACAAGGCTCTTGGCGACAATGACACGTTGAATGCCGTGGGCGAGCAGACCGGCGGCTGGCAGAAGCCCAGTTGGGACGCCTACAACGATTTCAAGGGCGACACCTGGAAGGTGCCTGCCACGTCGGCCTGGTAATCGGCTCCCTTTGAGATGCGAGGAATGAACACCTTGGAAATCCCTAAGATGGCGGTCGACGGCTATACACTCCTGATGCCGCCGGGATGGGACCGCATCCCACTGAGATCGAAGTCCGAGACGCAGGACGCGATCAAGGGGATAGTGGATCACGCTGTCAAATACCTGGACCCGGCGACCCCCAAGGACAAGGTGACGCAAGCCCGGCTTGAGTTGCACAACCGGCTCAACCGGGCCGTCGCCGACGCCAGGCGCCGGAACGGTGTCGACGTCTACCTCCCCGTGCAGCCGATCCACGGATTTGTCGCGCCCGCGTCGTTCCTGGTCTCCAAGGTCTTCCCGGGTTTCGCCGCGCAGACATCGCCGAGCGAGATCATGAGCCATCTGACCAAGGACTTCGGGCCGTCGGAGGACATTGAGCTGGACGACGTGCCCGGCGTTCGTTGTCAGCGTTCCGTCCCCGCCGACCCGAAGGAGGAAGACTCGGTACCCAGCCGGCAGGTCAACTACGTGGTACCGGTGCCGGATTCCGAGGAGGTGAGCGAATGGCTCATCGTTTCGTTCACCACACTCACGCCTGAGGGGACCCCGCAGGACTTTCTAGAAATCCTCACCGAACTGTTCGACGCCGTCATGACCACCTTCCGCTGGAGCACAGCATGAGCATTCCGTACGCACTCGACTTCACCGAGGAACCGGCCCCGGAAGCATGGCTGGCCGTCCCCATCCTTGAGGGGAGGGGCGCTGACCGGCAGCGGCGGAAGTGGGCGAAGAAGTGCGCCGAGCTGCGATGGGAGCTTGAGCCCGAGGGGCCTCGTGACAAGTCCCAGGTGAAGGATCTGGCGCGCATGCTTGAGGGCTTCTCCGAGCAGTTTCCGCAGAAGATCCCTATGCACTACATGTTCGCGTACGCTCCGGATCTGCGCAGGCACCTCGTGCCGTTCTTCTTCTACGCGGCCAGTTCGGAGGGGCCGGTGGAGGAGCTTCTGGACGGGCTGGTGCAGCGCAACGAGCCCGGTGCCGCGCAGGATCCCCAGATCGTCGATTTCACCACCGACAACCTCGGCAAGGGGCGGCGCTCCGTTCGCCACTTCGTGCCGAAGGGCGGCGAAGCTCTCTGCATGTCGGTCAACTACGGATGGCGCGTCGACTCTTACGGCATCGACCTGTCCATGCGCACCGTCAGTGACGACCTCGGCTGGGTGTCCGCGAATGTCGACGCGTTCGACGCATTCGCTCGCAGCCTGAAGGTGGTGCACCCGAACGACATCACAGTCGATTGATGACGAGAGGGTGAGACCCAAGGCGTGGGACGATCGCGGCGTTTCGGCTCGCGTGTTGACAGCTTCGGAGTGTCGAAGATTGTCCACGCAGCTTGTATCTGAACGATAGGCGACGCACAGGAAGTAAGGGTAATAAATGACGCGCGACGAAGGCGGGTTCGCCGTCGGCGAGGGGCTTGCTTCCGAGAAGCAAGCCCGGGCAGGCCGATCAGTATTTCTGCGATGGCTGTTGTTCTACCTCGTGTGCTTGGCCGGAATCATCGGGCTCACGTGGTTGGCACCTGCGGTCCCGCTGGATCCGTGGATCAGGGGTGCGGTTCCCGTGGTGGGATGGTTCCTCTTGCCGATGGCATCGTTCATGGTGCCGATATTCGGGATTCGGCGTGTTCCGCACATGCAGCGGAAGTTGGCGTGGCAGCTTGTGCTGCCACTTGTCACCGGCTCCGTGCTGGCATTTGTGGCACAAGCGTCGGGTGAGGATGCGGCGTTGAAGGATCGCGGCCGTTGGGCCAACGCCAAGGTCGTGGCGGTAGAGAATGACAATTCCAACAAGACCCGTCAGTGTACGTTGCAGAAGCTGAATGGGCAGGAGATAAAGCCGGATCTCAAGGAGAGCCATGGCTGCGAGGACGGCGTTGAGAGGGGTGAGGTGTTGCGGGTTCGGTACGACCCCGTGGGGGTGGCCGGCCCGGAAGACGAGTCCTGGGAGCCGGGGGCCAATGTAGGCGTGATCGCCGGTCTGGCGACGCTCTTTGTGGCGTTCGGTATGTGGGGCTGTATGCGGATGTCCCGGGGCGAGCGCGAGTAGCCGCCGCACCGTGGCAGGTCTATGGGGGTCAGGCCTTGCGGGCGACGCCGGCGTAGAGCGGGGGGCCGGTGTAGCCCCAGGCGGCCGTTGCGGGGCCGGTGTGGTCCGGTCGCCATCGCTGGGCCACCTCGACGCCCGGCTCGACCAGCTCCAGGCCGTCGAAGAACCGCAGGACCTCGTTCCTGCTGCGGGCATGGGGGTGGGGCACCGTGGTCCGGAGGGTTCCCGGGACCCTCTCCAGGGCGGCGGGCGCGAAGCCGTCCGTGACGTAGGTCAGGGCCAGGAAACTGCCGGAGGGGAGCGCACGCAGCAGCCGGCGGACGATGGCGTACGGATCGCGCCGGGCCGGCAGCCAGTGCAGTACGGCGATGAGGGTCAGTGCGACGGGCCGCCCCAGATCGAGGGTCTCCCGTAACCGCCGGTTCTGGAGGAGCTCGTCCGGATAGCACAGGTCCGCCTGGATGTAGGCGGTCCGGCCGTCGGGGTGGCTGGTGTGCAGGGCGCGCGAGTGCGCCAGCACGATGGGGTCGTTGTCGGCGTAGACGATCCGTGACCGTGGGGCGATGGCCTGGACGACCTCATGGAGGGTGGGGGAGGTCGGGATGCCCGTTCCCAGGTCGAGGAACTGCCGGACTCCGGCCTCGGCGGTCAGATACCGGGCCGCCCGCCGCATGAAGGCCCGGTTCTGCCGGGCGATCACGGAGGCGTTCGGCAGGGCGGCGAGCGTCTGCTCGGCCGCGGCGCGGTCGGCGGGGTAGTTGGTGGTGCCGCCGAGGAGCACGTCGTACACGCGGGCCGCGTGCGGCCTGTCCGGATGGAGTTCGACCGGCGGCTCGGGGCGGGCCGTCATCCAGTCCTCCGGCTTCGGCATGCCCGGCACTCCCTCCCCGCCCGATGTGCGGCGGTTCCCGACGTGGCTGTCACCGTAGCGCGTTGACCGGCGGCTGCACGTGGACCGTGTGAGGGGTGTGGTGCGTGTCTGGTGGCGGGGTGCGTCGTTCTTTTCATAAAAGCCCATCTCCCCACCTCCCTAAGGAGTTTTGATGCGACGAGTCCTCACCGCAGCCGCTACCGCCGCAGCCGCCCTGACGCTGGGGTCGGCCGGTGCCGCCCAGGCCGTCGAGGTGCCGAAGGCTCCCGACCTGGGCGGCGCGAGCGCCGTCGACCCCGGTGAGCTCGGTGGTTCGGCGAGCGGGGCCGCGCAGACGGTCGCGCCGCTGGCCGGCGATGTCGCCGGATCGGCCGGTGACGTCCTGGGGGAGACGACGAAGACTGCCACGGCGGGCGGGGCGCTGATGGGTGGGCTGCCGACCAAGGCGCTGCCGACCAAGGGTCTGCCGGCCAAGGGTCTGCCGCTGTCGACCGCCGGGCTGTCCACCGACCAGCTGCCCACCGGTGGACTGCCGACGGACCAGCTGCCCACCGGGGGAGCGTCCACGGACCAGCTGCCGACCAGTGGTCTGTCGACGGACCAGCTGCCCACTGGCGGACTCTCCACGGACAAGCTCCCGACCAAGGGACTGCCGCTGTCGACGGACAA
The DNA here is from genome assembly GCF_055576575.1 of Streptomyces sp. NPDC033270. Classification (NCBI taxonomy): domain Bacteria; kingdom Bacillati; phylum Actinomycetota; class Actinomycetes; order Kitasatosporales; family Streptomycetaceae; genus Streptomyces; species Streptomyces sp. NPDC033270. Next base: position 183,742 of record NZ_JBVIRA010000015.1, on the reverse strand, counting down.
GCTCCCCACCAAGGACCTGCCGCTGTCCACGGACAAGCTTCCGACCAAGGACCTTCCGGTGTCCACGGACCAGGTTCAGGCTCCGGCCAAGGCTCTGCCCCTGGCGTGACGCGTCCTGCCGGGTGCTCTCCGGGCCCGCAGGCCGTCGGCCCCGCCCCGCCCCTCTTCGAGGGGGTGGGGCGGGGCCGTTTTGTCGCCGCTTCCGAGAAGAGGTATCAGTCGCCCCAATGCCACCCCCGCCTGAAATACGGCTCAAAACCCCTCAGTGGTGTGGGTGTGATGCATCCTCCACATGGGTAACACGCCTTCTTCGTAAGGGTGATGGGGGTGGTGTGCTGCACCCCTGGTGCGCCCCTGATGTCCATCCGTGGGGGAGAGCTGGATGTCCGACCTGGCGACCGTGTCCACCGAAATCGCTCCCTATCTCACCCTGGCCGCGAACAGCCTGGGCACCTCGGTGATCACCGCCGCCCAGCAGCGGATCGCCGAACGCACCGTGACGGCCGGCGAGGGCTTCTTCCGCCGGCTGCTGCGCCGTGGCGACGGCACCGACGGCGACCTCGGCGGTGACGCCGACGGCGGCACGACCCCTCAGCTGGACGCCGACCGTGCGGACACCCTCGACGAACTGCTCGCGACGCTCACCGACCAGGAGCGCCGACTGCTGTCCGCCGCGATGACCGCCTGGCTGCGCGCCCCGGCCGCCCGGCGCGACGCCGCCCACCTCCTGGACCACGTCGACCGGCTCGCCCGGTCCACCGGCGGATACACCGTGCACAACACCCCGACCGCGACCGGCCAGGGCTCCATCGCGGCTGTCGAGATCCACGGCGACATCCACATGGGAGGCGGCGAGCGCAGTCGGGACGGCTCATGACCGGCCGCCTCGGCGACAACGGGGACGTCTACAACAATCCGACGGCGCACGGCGATCACTCCATCGCGGCAAATGACATCAGGAACGTGATCATCAAGTGGGTGGTGCACCCCAGCGCCCGCTGGCTGCCCCTGCTGCTGGCCTGCGCCGCCCTGGTGATCGCCGGAACCAACTGGCCGGACGGACCGGCCCGGCAGTACACCCTGTGGGGCACGCTCGCCGCGCTGTCGCTCGGCACGGCCGCCGCCCGCGTGCTCGGCCGAAGGCCCCGCGACGCCCGCGTGGTCGCAGTCCTCTCGCTGGTCTCCGTCCTGGCCACCGTCGGTGGCTGGCTGGCGTTCCGACATGTCCTGACGCACGGTGAGATCGACGTGACCGGGCAGGTGCGTACGGAGGGCGGGCAGCCGCTGGACGGCGCCGGGCATCGCGCCCTGGCCCTTCGGCTCGACGCGTCCGCGCTGGCACAGCCCCGCAACGCCCTGCGGTTGACGCTGGCCATCGCCGACCACGAACCGGCCGGCCCCACCTGCCTTCCGGACACCAGCGCCACGCTTTCGCTGCTCACTTCGGGCGCCGCGGCTCAGTCGAAGGAGATCCGCCCCGGCGGCACGGCCGAATTCTCGCTGGGCGCGGGGGTCCGCAGCGTACGCATCGAGGTCCGGCTGCACACGGCGCGCGGCTGCCGCATGGACGTCCATGCGACGGGCGCGGTGCTGTACGACGCATAGACGGGGCGAAGGGGGAGGACGGGGAGATGATGCGAGCAGGAGCAGGAGCAGGAGCAGGAGTAGCGGCGAGGGGCAGGGCGAGGACCAGGGCCGGCGTGTGGTGGCGGGGGCGCGTGCGGCGTGGGCGGCGGACGCTGCCGGGGGCGCTGCTGCTCGCCGGTGCCGCGCTGACCGCGACCGCCTGCGGTGCCTCCGCCCCGCCCTCGCTCTTCGAGTCCGGCAAGGTCTCGGTCGGTGCGAAGAACGATCAGCCGGGCACCGGCGTGGTCCACACCTACAAGTTCTCCGGCTTCGACATCACCGTCGCCCAGGAGATCCTCAAGGCCGTGGGCGCCGAACCGGACTTCGGGATCGTGCCGTCCGAGGACCGCAGCGCGGTGCTGACGGAGAAGAAGAAGGACCTGGTCGTCGCGACGTTCTCGATCACCGTCGAGCGGATGAAGAAGCTGGACTTCGCGGGCCCGTACGCCTCCACCTACCAGGGCATCATGGTCCGCAAGGACGACCACCGCATCCGCAAGCCCGACGACCTCTTCGGCAAGCGGGTCTGCACCTGGGCCGGGACCACCTCGGTGACCACGCTGGAGGGCCCCCAGTACAGCCGGATCGCGGTCTACGAGCGTCCGGACGCCTCCAGTTGCATCGAGGACCTCAAGGTCAAGAAGGTGGCCGACGCGGTCTCCACCGACCAGATGATCCTCTACGGCTTCACGCAGGAGAACCCGGATCTCAGGGTCGTCCCCGACCTCACCTACGGGTCGGCCAACCACTACGGCATCGCCATGAACAAGGGGCACCGCAAGGACTGCCTGCGGTTGCGCGACGCGCTGCGGGACTACGTCGGCAGCAACAGCTGGAGCCATGACTTCTCGACCTCGCTGTGGTCGATACCGAAGGCCGACGCCACCTGGGAGACCGACTACAAGCCACGCGTCGAGACCATCGACGCCCTCTCCTGTCGGGATCGGCCCCGGACCTGACGCCCGTGGGAGACACCCGGGAGGCCGTACGGCGTCCGGACGGGGTCCGGACGGGGTCCGGACGGCCCCGGGGCACGGGCCGGGGCCGTACGGCTCAGGAGGTCCGGCTCAGCTCGTCTGGGCCTTTTCGTAGAGGTTCTTGGCGTCGTCGCCGAAGTACGGGCCGAACATCGTGTCGGGCAGGAACTGGTAGCCGAAGCTGTTCACCGAGGCCTGCAGGCCGGTGCCGGTCTTCTCGTCGAACGAGGTGAACCAGGGGCCGCCGCTGGAGCCGCCGGTCATGTTGCAGGACAGCCCGTGGTCTTTGGAGAACAGCGGGTCCTTGATGGTGTTGCCGCTGCAGTAGATCAGCTTGCTGCCGTCGTACGGGGCGGCCGCCGGGTAGCCGAAGGCGTACATCGCCTTGTTGTAGCCGGAGTTGAAGGACAGGCCCTGGCCGCCGACGACGTCGGTGAGCTTCTTGCCGTCGAGCGGGGCGACGACCGCCGCGCCGACGTCGTAGTTGATGTCCTCGCTGGCCGTCCACTGCGGGGTGGAGAGGGTCTTGGCGGCCGGCCACTTGCCGTACGGGGCCTGGCCGTCGTGGTAGCCAGGGACGAAGACCCAGTTGGTGTGCCAGTTGCCCTGCAGCTTCACGCAGTGTCCGGCGGTGAGCACCGTGCTCTTGTTGCCGCTGGTCACCGCGTCGCCGGAGCAGGAGGCGTTGCGGCCCTGGTAGGTGAAGAACACCCGGCCCGCCGTCTTGGTGACCGCGCCGCCGCCGGTCCAGGGCCCGCCGGCCTGGGGGAGCACCCCGGGCAGCAGCGAGGGGAGCGAGGGCACCTTCGGGAGCTGAGGGAGCGTGGGGAGGGTGGGCGGCACCTTGAAGGGGGCGCTGCGCGGAACCGCGGTGGTCAGGGCGCCCTTCGCCGGTGCGGCCAGGTCCAGGGGAGCGGCCGAGCGCATCCGGCTCGCGGTCCAGAAGGCGTCGGCGGCGGTCTGCGGGGCGGGGGAGCGGTGGGAGCCGGGCGGGGTGGCGGCGCCGGCCGAGCCGGTGGGGAGCAGCAGGGCGAGCAGCGTACCGGCGGCCGTCAGGGCGCCGAGGGCGGCCCGGGACCTGCGCGCGGGGTGCGCCGCGGGTATGCCGTGAACTGCCGGTATGCCGCGAACGGTTCGTCTCACGCGTAACTCCTTCTGCGGGGCCGCGCGAGGCGGGGCGCGCGCGGCCGCGGGGGATGGGGCCGCGCGGGGGCGGCCCGGCAGACGAGTGGTGCGGATCCGAGGTAAGCGTGCCACCGGAAGCGGCGGGAGGGCAGGGGTCGTACGGGGATCGATGCCGGCGGGCGGGCACCGGAGGGCGGCCGAGCGGGGCCGGTCACGGCAGCGGCGGCCCCGTCCGGCACCTGCGAGAGACCCGTGGGGCGGGCACCTCAACCCCGCCCGATGTACGGCATGTTCGTCGCCAGAACCGTCGCGAACTGCACATTGGCCTCCAACGGCAGCGCCGCCATGTGGACGACCGTACGGGCGACGTCCGCCGCGTCCATCACCGGCTCGACGGCCGTCTGGCCGTTCGCCTGCAGGATGCCGGTCTGCATCCGGCCGGTCATCTCGGTCGCCGCGTTGCCGATGTCGATCTGTCCGCAGGCGATCCGGTACGGACGCCCGTCCAGGGACAGCGACTTGGTCAGGCCGGTCATCGCATGCTTGGTGGCGGTGTAGGCGATGGAGTTCGGCCGGGGCGCATGGGCGGAGATCGAGCCGTTGTTGATGATCCGTCCGCCCTGCGGGTCCTGGGCCTTCATGGCGCGGAACGCGGCCTGGGCGCAGAGGAAGGAGCCGGTGAGGTTCACCTCGACCACCGTGCGCCAGTCGTCGTAGGACAGCTCCTCCAGCGGTACCGCTCGGCCGAAGGTGCCGGCGTTGTTGAAGAGCAGGTCGAGGTGGTTGAAGCGGTCCTGTACGGCCGCGAAGAGCGCGTCGACCTGGTCGGGGCGGGTGACGTCGGTCGGCACCGTCATGACCGTGGGGCTGTTGATATCGGTGAGTCCCACCAGGCGGGCGGTCTCCGCCAGCGCCTCGGCGCGCCGCCCGGCCAGTACCACCGACCAGTCCTCGGCGATCAGCGCATGGGCGACCGCCCGGCCGATGCCGGAACCGGCGCCGGTCACCACCGCCACCTTCCGGGGCGCCGCCCCGCCCCGCCGTGCCTCCTGCGGCACCGCTGCCGTCTGCGGGCTCTGCCCGGCCGGTGAGGAGGGCGCCGGCAGTGTGGGCCGGGGCGCGGTGGCCGTCCCACCCACCTGCCCGGCCCGTGCCGTCGGCGTTGCCTGTGCTGCCCGTGCCCGCTCTGTGTTCTGTGCCATGGCGGCAGCGTAAACGCCGTACGGGGAGCGGACCGGGCGACTCAGCCGCCGGTGTGGAAGCGCTGAAGGACGGCCGCCTTCGCGGCGGTGAACTCCGCCTCGGTCAGGATGCCGTCGCGGTGCAGCTCGCCCAGTTCCCGCAGCCGGCGCAGCAGCGCGTCATGGTCCTCGGCGGGGGCGGCGCCGGCCGTCTCCTGGGCGGGCGGGGCGAGTGCCGGGGCCGCCGCGGCCGGCTTCGGCGCGCCGTCGCCCGACGGGTGCGGCAGCCGTGCCGCCACCGCCGCCGCCAGCAGTGCCGTCGTGCCGCTCTCCTTCTTGAAGCCCCACAGCTCGATCGAGTTGGGGTCGTGCTCCGGCTTGAGGTGCTCGGTCCCCCCGTGCGTACGGAAGCGGAGGTAGCCGGACTCCAGGCCCGCGGCGGCCCGCCACTCCACCGCCGCCAGGTCGGCCAGCGCGAAGTCCCGGGGGCCCCAATGCCGCTTGGTCTCGCTGGTGTTCCAGCGCCATTCGATCTGCACCCGTTCGCCGTCGAAGGTGGCGAGGCCGTCCACCCCGGCGGCCGACAGGGGTACCGAGGGGCCGGGCAGCAGATAGCGGTCGCAGGGCCCGTCCGGTATCTGCTCCAACATCAGGGCCTGGCGCACCGCGTCCACGAAGTACTCGGCGACCTCGACCCGCCCGGGGTCCACGGCGATCTGGTACGGGTTCGCGTCGTCCGGCAGACCGCCGCCGGTGACCTGCAGCAGCGGGTCGGCGCCGGCCCGCAGCCGCAGTCGCAGCCGGCCGCCCTTGCGGGCCGGCTCGTAGGCGAGGCCGGCCAGCGCGGCCAGCGGCACCGTGAACTCGCCGAGGTCCTGACGCAGTTTGTGCACCCCGCGCTCGCGGCCCGGCACGATGCGCACGCGCTCGCTGTCGAAGCTCCAGGTGCCGTCCCGCACCATCAGTTCAGCCATGCAGCGCATCCTACGGAGGCCCGGTCGCGGAGGGCGGATGCCGTGATTGTCCAGCGGCGTCCGGTCCGGGCCCAACCATCATCCAGCTGTCATGCATGCGTCGTACACGGGACAGCGCGGCGCCGTCCCGGGGCACTCCAATCGTGGGCGACAACCGCCATCAGGGGAGGGTCAGATGACGCACCCAGCAGCGTACGAGCAGCAGATCCGGGCCGCCGCGGCGCACGTCGGCCGGCGCCGCTTCCTCACCGCCACCGGGGCCGCCGCCGCCCTCGCCTTCGCGACCAACCTCCCGGGCGCCGGCGCGGCGTACGCCGCCGAGGCCGACACCCGCCAGATCACCGAGAACCCCTTCACCCTCGGCGTCGCCTCCGGCGACCCGCAGCCCGGCTCCGTCGTGCTGTGGACCCGCCTCGCACCGCGCCCGTACGAGCCGAACAACGGCATGCCGAACGCCAGAGTCACCGTCCGCTGGGAAGTCGCCTACGACGAGCGCTTCACCCGGCTGGCCGGCCGCGGCCGGGCCGACGCGCACCCGGAGTTCAACCACTCCGTGCACATCGAGCCCACCGGCCTCGCGCCCGACCGCGTCTACTACTACCGCTTCCGCGTCGGCAGCTGGATCAGCCCCGTCGGCCGCACCCGCACCGCGCCCGCCCGCGGCGCCCGGATCTCCGAGCTGAAGCTCGCCGCGGTCTCCTGCCAGGCCTACCACGACGGCTACTTCACGGCCTACCGGCACCTGGCGCAGGAGGACCTCGACGTGGTCTTCCACCTCGGCGACTACCTCTACGAGTACCCGGTCGGCGCGACCGGCGGGGCCCGCAACTACACCGACCGCAAGCTGCCCGCGCTCTTCAACCGCGAGACGGTCACGCTGGAGGACTACCGGCTGCGCTACGCCCTCTACCGGTCCGACCCGGACCTGCGGGCCGCCCACGCCGCGCACCCCTTCATCGTCACCTGGGACGACCACGAGGTGGAGAACAACTACGCCTCCGACATCAGCGAGGACAACCTCCCGCCCGCCGAGTTCCTCGTCCGCCGGGCCGCCGCCTACCGCGCGTACTGGGAGAACCAGCCGCTGCGCCGCCCGCAGCGGCCCAACGGTCCCGACGCCCGGCTCTACCGGCGCCTGCAGTTCGGTCAGCTCGCCCAGTTCGACATCCTCGACACCCGCCAGTACCGCTCCGACCAGGCCTACGGGGACGGCTGGCACACGCCGGGCTCCGAGTCCGAGGACCCCAGGCGGACCCTCACCGGCGCCGCCCAGGAGCGCTGGCTGATCGACGGCTGGCGGCAGTCCACCGCCCGCTGGAACGTCGTGCCCCAGCAGGTCACCTTCTCCGAGCGGCGCAACGCCACCGGTCCGGGCTACCAGGTCAGCATGGACGCCTGGGATGGCTACGCGGCCTCCCGCGCCCGGGTGCTGGCGGGCGCGGAGTCGGCCGGTGTGGACAACCTCGTCGTGCTCACCGGCGATGTGCACGTCCACTACGCCTTCGACATCAAGAAGGACTTCAAGGACCCCGACTCGCGCACCGCGGGGGTGGAGTTCGTCACCACCTCGATCGCCAGCGGCAAGGACGGCGCCGACAAGCCCGCCAACTGGGCCACCTACATGGCCGCCAACCCGCACCTGAAGTTCTACAACGGCCGGCGCGGCTATGTGACCGTCACCCTGGACCAGGACACCGCGCGCGCCGACTACCGGACGGTGTCCGCCGTCACCACCCCCGGGGCGCCGGTGGCCACCGCCGCGTCCTTCGTCTCCGAGGCGGGCGATCCGGGCCTGAAGACCGCCTGAGCGGGACGTTGGTCCTAGGGCCTGTCCGATGGGTCAGGGCCGAGGCCGCGGCGTCTGGCACGGCACCTCGCGGCGTTGCCGAAACGTCCCGATAGCTCCGCTATCGAGACGCTCCGGCGCCTTGCGATGCACCGCACCAGACGCCGCGGCCTTATCGACCCTGACCCATCGGACAGGCCCTAGGTCGATGGGACCGGCCCGGAACCGGCCGGTATCGGCCGCGTGCATGACACCATGGTTCGGTCAGCAACGACCCATGGAGACGCTCATGACGGAGCCCGGCCCCAGCACGGCCGAGACCCAGGACTCGCCCGCCATAGCCGGGCGGGGCGCGCCGGCAGCATCCGCCGCGTCCCGCCGCACCGGCCTCCTCGTCACCCTCGTCCTCGGTGGCCTCACGGCGCTCGCGCCGCTCTCCATGGACATGTACCTGCCGGCCCTGCCGCAGGTCACCGCGGCCCTGCACAGCCCGGCCGCCACCATCCAGCTCACCCTCACCACCTGCCTGGCGGGCATGGCGCTGGGCCAGATGATCGTCGGCCCGATGAGCGACAAGTGGGGCCGCCGCCGCCCGCTGCTGGCCGGCATGGTGATCTACGTCCTGGCCACCGCCCTGTGCGCGGTGGCCACCGACGTCGCCTTCCTCATCGCCTTCCGCCTGCTGCAGGGCCTGGCCGGCGCCGCCGGCATCGTCATCGCGCGGGCGGTGGTCCGCGACCTCTACGACGGCGACGCGATGGCCCGCTTCTTCTCCACCCTCATGCTGATCTCCGGCGTGGCACCGGTCGTCGCCCCGCTCATCGGCGGCCAGATCCTCCAGATCACCGACTGGCGCGGCGTCTTCGTCGTCCTGACCGGGGTCGGCGCGGCGCTCACCCTCCTGGTCTGGCGCACGCTGCCGGAGACCCTGCCACCCGAACGGCGGCACCCCGGCGGCCTCGGCCAGACCCTGCGCACCATGCGCGATCTGCTCGCCGACCGGGACTTCACCGGCTACCTGCTCGCCGGCGCCTTCGCCTTCGCCGCGCTCTTCGCCTACATCTCGGCCTCGCCGTTCGTCGTCCAGGAGATCTACGGCGCGTCCCCGCAGACCTTCAGCCTGCTCTTCGGCCTGAACTCCGTCGGCCTGGTCCTCGCCGGCCAGATCAACGGAAAGCTGCTGGTCGGCCGGGTCAGCATGCAGAAGGTGCTGGGCTGTGGCCTGGCGCTGATCGCCCTCGCCGCGGGCGGACTGCTGCTGATGTCCGCCGGCGTCCTCGGCACGGTGGGCCTGGCCCCGATGGCCGCCGGTCTCTTCGTCCTGATGGCCGGCATGGGCCTGGTCCTGCCGAACGCCAACACCCTCGCCCTGCTGCGCACCCCGCACGCGGCCGGCTCCGCCTCCGCGCTGCTGGGCACCTCGACCTTCCTGCTGGGCTCGGTGGCCTCCCCGCTGGTGGGCGTCGCGGGCGAGCACACGGCCGTCCCGATGGCCCTCGTGCAGCTGGTATGCGCCGTTTCGGCGCTCGTCAGCTTCCTGGGAATGTGCCGCCCGTGGCAGCGTAGGAAGGAGAGCACCCCGAGCGCGGGCGAGAGGACCTGACCCTGAAGGCACCGAGACTCACCTACGGCACGCCGACCCAGGCGGGGCTGGACCCGGCCTGGGTGGAAAGGCTGGTGCGCGGTGTGCGGGCGCTGCCCGACGGCCGGCCGCCGTGGTGCCCGGGGGCCGTGGTGCTGGCCGGCCGCGGGCCGGTCGTGGTCGCCGAGGCCGCCGCGGGCTGGGCGCACCGCTACCGGGCCTACGACCCCGAGCAGGACCGGGGGCTGGATCTGCCCCGCGAGCAGTGGGAGCCGATGCGGGCCGGCACCGTCTTCGACCTCGCCTCGCTCAGCAAGCTCTTCACCGCCATCGTCGCGATCCAGCAGGTCGAGCGCGGCCGCCTGGTGCTCAACGACCAGGTCAAGGCCCATCTGCCGGCCTTCGCCCCCGGCATCACCGTCCGCCAGCTGCTCACCCACACCTCCGGGCTCGCCCCCGAGCTGCCCTTCTACGAACGCCGCGACCGCGCCGCCCAGCTGGAGCTGCTGTGGCGGGAGGCGGCCGCCCCCACCGGCCGCCCCGACACCAGCTACCTCTACTCCGACGTGAACCTGATCTCCCTCCAGCTGATCCTGGAGCAGCTGACCGGACGGCGCCTGGACGCCCTGGTCCACGAGGGCATCACCGGCCCGCTGGGGATGTCCAGCACCTCCTACGGCCCGCTGGCGCCGCCCGGTGTGGCGGCGACGGAGGACCAGCGGCGCCCCTGGGCCAAGGCGGACCGCGGCATGATCCGCGGCGAGGTGCACGACGAGAACGCCTGGGCGCTGGGCGGTGTAGCCGGTCACGCGGGCCTGTTCTCCACCGCCCAGGACCTCGCCGTGCTGTGCCGCACGCTGCTCAACGGCGGCGCCTACGGCTCCGCCAGGATCCTGGGTGCCGGCGCGGTCGCCGCGCTGCTCGACCCGCCCGGCCTCGGCTTCGGCATCGACCAGCCGTACTTCATGGGCGAGTTGGCGGGCCGCGGCGCGGCCGGGCACACCGGCTTCACCGGCACCAGCCTGGTCGTCGACCGCGCCACCGACACCTTCCTGATCCTGCTGGCGAACACCGTCCACCCCCGCCGCCGGATCAGCGGCAGCGCCCCGCGCGCCGCGGCCGCCACCCGCCTGGCCAGGGCCGTGGTGGGGGCCGTCTGAGGCACGGCGGGCAGGGCGTCCCCGGGGCCGTTCGGGTGCGGGGGAGTGCGCCCGGGCCCCCGTAGAATTCCTTCAATGCACGAGGAACTGCGCGCCGCACTGGCCGGCCTGCTCGACGGCCTGCCGCCCAAGCAGGCCGCGCAGGCGGTGGACCGCCTGATCGCCAACTACCGGGGACGCACCCCCACCGACGCCCCGGTCCTGCGCGACCGCGCGGACGTGGCCGCGTACGCCGCCTACCGCATGCCGGCCACCTTCGAAGCCGTACGGGCCGCGCTGGCCGCCTTCGCAGCCCGGGTCCCCGACTGGTCCCCGGCCACCCACATCGACATCGGCGGCGGCACCGGCGCCGCGACCTGGGCCACCGCCGCCACCTGGGAAGGCCACCACAGCACCGTCTGGGACTGGGCCCAGCCCGCCCTCGACCTGGGTGCCGAACTGGCCGCCGGCGTCCTGCCGGACACCGACTGGCAGCGCCGGACCCTCGGCGAGGGCCTCGCCCTCCCCGCCGGTACGGACCTCGTGACGGTCTCCTACGTCCTCGGCGAACTCCGCCCCGAGGACCGCCGCGCCGTCGTCGCCGCGGCCGCCGCCGCCCAGAGCGTCGTCCTCATCGAGCCCGGCACGCCCGACGGCTACCTGCGCATCCGAGAGGCCCGCACCCAGCTCGTCGAGGCCGGCCTGCGGATCGTCGCCCCCTGCCCGCACAGCGACACCTGCCCCATCGTCCCCGGGGAAGACTGGTGCCACTTCTCCGCCCGGGTCAGCCGCTCCTCCCTGCACCGCCAGGTCAAGGGCGGCTCCCTGCCGTACGAGGACGAGAAGTTCAGCTACGTGGCCGCCACCGCCCTCGACGCCGCCCCGGCCGCCGCCCGCATCGTCCGCAAGCCCCAGCTGCGCAAGGGCCAGGTCCTGCTGGAGCTGTGCACGGTCGACGACGGCCTGGAGCGCGCCACGGTCACCAAGCGGCACGGCGACCGCTACCGCGCGGCCCGCGACGCCTCGTGGGGCGACGACTGGGCCCGCTCGTAGGTCACTCCTTCCGGGACCGCTCCTGGAACCTGCGGAGCAGCTCGCGGCGCCGGTCCTGCGCATCCGGCTGCCCGTGGCCACCACGGGCACCGCCGCCGGCGCCCCGCAGCGCACCGCGCGAGAGCTTGCTCCGAGTGCCTCCGACGCCCAGCATTCCGCCCGCGTTGCCCTTGCTCATGGGGATCCCCTCTCTTCGCCGACCACTTCCTGCGAGACGGTCCGTCTCGCTTGATGTCCACCACTATGAACCGAGACGTAGCGTCTCGTCAAGACGATACGTCTCGCCTCTTTCTCGCTAGACTCCGCGCCATGGCCAACAAAAGCGCACCCGACGCCTCCCGCCGCAGCGAACGCTCCCGCCGCGCGATCTTCGATGCCGCCCTCGCCCTCGTCGGTGAGGTCGGCTACGAGAAACTCACGATCGAGGGCATCGCCTCCCGGGCCGGGGTCGGCAAGCAGACGATCTACCGCTGGTGGCCCTCCAAGGCCGCGGTCCTGCTGGACGCGTTCACCGCCGGCGCCGACGAGGACTACGAAAAGGGCCTCCCGGACACCGGCGACCTGGCCGCCGACCTGAAGTTCGTGCTGCGGGCGACCGCCGACGAGTTCAACGACCCGGCGTTCCAGGCCCCCTACCGCGCCCTCGCGGCGGCCGGCGCCGGCGACGAGGAGCTCTCCCGCACCTTCGTCGGCCGGCTGCTGGAGCCCGGCATCCGGGTCTACGTCGAACGGCTGCGGGCCGCCCAGGAGGCGGGCGAGGTGGCCGCCGACATCGATGTACGGCTGGCCGCCGAGATGGTGTTGAGTCCCTTCTCACAGCGCTGGTTGATGCGCACCGGCGAATTGACCTACGAGTTCGTCGACACCCTTGTCGACCAGGTACTGCGTGGTCTGCGACCCCGCGACTGACCACGCCGGGCGGGCGGCGGGCGAGGCCGGCGACCTGTCGCCGATGGTATGGATTGCCGGTATTCGCCCGTTCTCAGTTCACCCCGGATCCCCACACCGGTCACCCGAAGCGCAGGATGGTGGCAGCATTGATCCCAGACCACCGCTCGAAGTGAGGGGATAGATGGAACGCAAGAGCAGGTTCTCCCAGTGGCTGCGCCGGCCGAAGAGCGGATCGGACGGCGGCGATACGGACACGGGATCGGCGGCCGCGCGCGGCCGCGAGGACCTGCTGCTGGCCGCGGCCGACGCGGGCTTCCCCGTCGCCCCGGCAGCACACCCCTCCGGCTACGGCTGTTCCTGTGAACGCGTCGGCTGTCCCACCCCGGGCCGACATCCCATCTCCTTCGGCTGGCAGACCGTCGCCACCACCGACCGCGACGCGGTCGCCGCCTGGGTCCGCACCCTCCCGCAGGCCAACTTCATCACCGCCACCGGCATCGCCCACGACGTGCTCGACGTCCCCGTCGAGGCGGGCCGCAGCGCCCTGGGGCGACTGGAGGCGGCGGGCATCGAGGTGGGGCCGATCACGCTCAGCGGCGCCGGCTTCGGCGACGGCCGGATGCTGTTCTTCACCGCCACCCGCGGCACCCCGGACGACGAGGACGAGTGGTGGCCCTGCGAGCTGGACTGCCACCCCGAGACCCTGGAGGAGCACCCGGGCCTGCGCTGGCACTGTCGCGGCAGCTACGTACTCCTGCCGCCCTCGGCGCTGCCCGGCGAGCAGCCCGCGGTGACCTGGCTGCGCGGCCCCGAGCTGCCGCTGCCCGACCCGCTGACGCTGCTGGAGTCGCTGACCGACGCCTGCGCCGAGTTCCACGACCGCACCGACCGCGAGCCCTACCACGAGACGGCGGCCTGGCCGATCGGCCGCTGACCCCGCTCCGCACACCGAAGGGGCCGCCGGGATCACCCCGTCGGCCCCTTCGGCGTCGGCCGCCCTACTGAGGCTTGACCGAGGTCTTGCCCTCGCGCCGGTTGAGGAAGACGACCTTCTCGCCGGACCCCTTGGCCGGCACCGTGACCGCCTGGGACGAGACCGTGGTGAAGGCCATCCGGTTGGTCTTCTTCTGCGGGCCCTCGACGAGGCCCTGCAGACCGGCCGGCACCGTGATCACCGACCCCTCGGAGACCGTCTTCTGCTGGTGGTAGAAGGTCGAGAAGAACACCAGCGCACCGCCGTCCGCCGTCCGCAGCGCCACCGGCGGCGCCTCCGAGGCGGTGTCCTCCCACAGGATCCGCGCGCCGAGCTGGTGGGAGTCCTTGGCGCGCTGCTCCCGCCAGCCGTCGGTGTTCGGTCCGGACGCGAAGGTGCTGCCCTTGCCCGTGTTGAGATAGTCCGCGTAGCGGCGGCTCAGCTTGCCCGGGTCCACGGTGAGGCCCGACTTCGCACCGGCGGGCACCGCCTCCGCGTAGCCGTCCTCGTCCGTCTTCAGCTGCGGTGCCTTGTTCCCGGCGAACTGCGCGAAGTACTGCGCGCGCCACTTCTCGTCGAGGTCGTCGCGGCCGAACACCAGGAACCAGCGGGTGTTGTGCCCCCTGGCGTCCTTGCGGTTGCTGAGCGCGTCCGCGAGGAAGTACTTCGGCCAGCCCTTCTGCTTGGGCACGGTGAAGTGCGCGTCCTTGAACGCCAGCGGGGGGAAGCCCGGGTTGCCCTGCGGCCGGAGCGCGTGCGCCGCCTTTATCCCGGCCTGGTCGATGGCGAGCAGCGGGCCCGCCTCGAAGGAGGGGTTCAGCTTCGGATCCAGCAGGCGGTTGGCCTTGTTGAAGCCGGCGGCGAAGCGGTCGAGCGCCTTGGCGCCCTCAGCCTTCGACACCGCCGGCAGCATCTCCCTCTCGCCGTGCACCGTCATGCACCCGCTCAGTATCAGCAGCGCCGTCGCTGCCGACGTCAGAGTTACGGGCACCCGGAACGGCGACCTGCGTGTCATGGGGCTCGGGCTCCTTCGGGGCGACCGGGGCGGACTGGGCGGCCGCCGGGGTGGCACGATTCGGCGACACCCTACCCGGGGCGAGGAAGAACAAAAGCGTGGGGATCAGATACAGAGCCCACACCGTGACCTGGAGGACGGTCGGGTCCGGCTGGAAGTTGAAGACGCCCTTGAGCAGCGTGCCGTACCAGCTGTCGGCCGGGATCTGCTCGCTGACGTCGAACGCCTTGCTGCCAAGCCCCGGCAGGAATTCGGCCTCCTGCAGATCGTGGAAGCCGTACGCCAGCACGCCGGCCGCGACCACCACCAGCATCCCGCCGGTCCAGGTGAAGAACTTCGCGAGGTTGATCCGGACCGCGCCGCGGTAGAACAGCCAGCCCATCAGGACGGCGGTCAGCAGCCCCAGCAGCGCCCCGACCAGCGGCCGTACGCCGTCGTTCGCGGACTGGGCGGCGGTCCAGATGAACAGCGCGGTCTCCAGGCCCTCGCGGCCCACCGACAGGAACGCGGTGACCACCAGCGCCGCGGTGCCCATCTGCAGCGCCGCGTCCAGCTTCCCCTGCAGCTCCTGCTTCAGGTGCCGCGCGGTACGCCGCATCCAGAAGACCATCCACGTCACCAGGCACACCGCGACGACGGACAGCGAGCCGCCGAGCGCCTCCTGCGCCTTGAAGGTCAGGGTCTGCGAGCCGAACTGGAGGGCGGCCCCGAACCCGAACGACAGCACCACGGCGAGCGCGATACCGAGCCAGACCGGGCGCAGCGCCGTCCGCCTCCCGGTCTTGACCAGATAGGCGATCAGGATGCAGACGACGAGGCTGGCTTCCAGGCCCTCGCGCAGACCGATCAGGTAGTTGCCCAACACGTCGGGGCCTTCCCTTCCTTCATACGGCGGCAGTCTTCTTTCCGGCGCGGCTCTTCGGCGCCGGCGGCGTCAGGCGAAGAGCTCCCGGCCCCACCAGTCGTCGGCGTCGCGGACGCCCGGCGGCACCGCGAAGAGCGCGGAACCGACGTGCTGGATGTACTCGTTGAGCGCGTCGTCGGCCGCCAGCCTCCGCTGCAGGGGGACGAAGCCCTCGCGCACGTCCCGCTGGTAGGCGAGGAAGAACAACCCCGCGTCGAGCCGGCCCAGACCGTCCGTGCCGTCGGTGAAGGAGTAGCCGCGGCGCAGGATGCGCACACCGTGGTTGGAGTCCGGGTGTGCCAGGCGCACGTGGGCGGTCGGGAGCATCGACTTCAGATGCGGCTCGTCCCGCTCGTTCTTCTTGCCGACCGCGGCGCCCTCGCCCTTGTTCCGGCCGAAGATGTCCTCCTGCTCCTGGAGCGAGGTGCGGTCCCAGGTCTCGATGTGCATCCGGATCCGGCGCGCGACGAGGTAGGAGCCGCCGGCCATCCAGCCGGCCGCGCCCTTCTCGTCGCCCTCGCCGACCCACACGTGCTTGGCCAGCGCGGCGCTGTCGGTGCCCGCGATGTTCCGGGTGCCGTCCTTGAAGCCCATCATGTTGCGCGGCGTCTGGGCCTCCGGCGTCGTGGAGGAGGTCTTGCCGAAGCCGAGCTGCGACCAGCGGATGGCTATCTTGCCGAAGCCGATCCGGGCCAGGTTGCGGATCGCGTGCACCGCGACCTGCGGGTCGTCCGCGCAGGCCTGGACGCACAGATCGCCGCCGCTGCGCGTCTTGTCGAGGTTGTCGCCGGGGAACTGCGGCAGCTCGGTCAGCGCCGCGGGCCGGCGGGCCTTGAGGCCGAAGCGGTCCTTGCCGTCCTTCTCGAACAGCGTCGGGCCGATGCCGAAGGTCAGGGTGAGCCGGGACGGCGGCAGGCCGAGCGCCTCGCCGGTGTCGTCCGGCGGCGCCTCCGCAAGCCCGCCGACCGCGCCGTCGCCGACCGCGTCCCCGGCCGTCATCCGCGCCGCGGCCTTCGTCCAGTCCTTGAGCAGCGCGATCAGCTCGTCGCGGTCGTCGGTGGTGACATCGAACGCGGCGAAGTGCAGCCGGTCCTGGACGGCGGTGGCGATACCGGCCTGGTGCTTGCCGTGGAAGGGGACCGCGGCACCCGCGGTCGCGTCCGCGGCGGCCGGCTGGACGTCCCCGCCGGCGCGCAGCGCCGCCGCCGTACCACCGGCCGCGACCGCGCCGAGCGCCAGTCCCGCGCCGCCCCAGCCCAGCAGCGAACGCCGGGAGGGCGCCCGCCCGTTGGTGGCCTGCGCGGCCGCGGCGTCGGCGGCCGCGGTGTCCTCGGCGGCCCGCTCGTCCTGGGCGCCGGTGGTGTTGTTGTCGTGCGTCATCGTGACCCCCTGTGGCCTGGCGGCGGACTACTTGGCGACGGCCACGGCGGCGGCCAGCTTCGACAGCGGCTCGGCCAGCGCGTTGACGCCGTCGGAGAGTTCCTTGCGCTCGCTCTTGCCGACCGTGTTGTAGGAGACGAAGCCGTCGGCGGACTTGTCGTCGCGGTGCGCCTCGAGCCGTGCGTGGATCGCCTTGAACTGCTTGTCCAGCTCCTTGGCCAGCGCCGGCTCGTTCTTGGCGGCGACCGGCTTCAGCAGCTGGTAGGCCTTCTCGGCGCCCTCGACGTTGCCCTGGAAGTCGACCAGGTCGGTGTGGCTGTAGCGCTCTTCCTCACCGGTGACCTTGCCGGTGGCCACCTCGTCGAGC
This sequence comes from Streptomyces sp. NPDC033270, assembly GCF_055576575.1. Taxonomy (NCBI): domain Bacteria; kingdom Bacillati; phylum Actinomycetota; class Actinomycetes; order Kitasatosporales; family Streptomycetaceae; genus Streptomyces; species Streptomyces sp. NPDC033270. The sequence continues at coordinate 166,769 of NZ_JBVIRA010000015.1, read as the reverse complement.
AGTTCCTTGGCGCCGTTGGCCATGCTGGTCGGGGTGATCTCGGCCTTGCCGACCCGCTTCTGCCAGTCCTTCAGGTCCTTCATCAGCTGGTCGGCGAGCTTCTTGTCGTCCCCGGAGATCTTCTTCTCCTCCCACAGGGACTTCTCCAGCTTGTGCCAGCCGGTCCACTTCTGGCCCTTCTTCAGGCCGTCCTCGCGCAGATCGACCTTGGGGTCGATGTCACCGAACGACTCGGCGACCGGCTCGGTGCGCTCCCAGCCGACCCGCGAGACGGCGTAGGTCTTCTTCGCCTCCTCCAAGTCGCCGGCCTTGACCGCGTCGGCGAACTTCTGCGCCTTCGGGAGGGTCTGGTCGGCCTGCTCCTGGGCGTACTTGCGGTACGCGGCGACCGCGGCGTCCAGCTTGGGGTCGCGCTTGACGGTGGTGGCCTTGCCGCTGGCGGTCACCTTCTGCCGGATCCCGTCGCCCTTCATGCCCGGCTTGCAGGCGATTTCGTACGAACCGGCCTTGACCTCGGCGGTGATCTCCGTGCGGGTGCCGGGCCCGATGTTCTCCCGCTCCGTCACGATGCGGTCGCCGGGCGCGTAGACGTACACCTCGGTGACCTTGGAGCCCTTGTTCTGCACCGCGAAGCGGACGTGTCCGGCGGGGAACTCCTTGGTGGAGAGCTCACAGCTGGAGTCGGTCGCGGTCACCTCGATCGTGCCCTTGCCACCGCCTGCCTTGCCGTCGCTCTTCGCGGCGCAGCCGGCGACGGCGGTGACTGCCGCGACCGCGGCGATGGCGGCGACGGCGGAGGGGCGAAGGGCTCGCATACGGGGCTCCCAGCGGGCTCGGATGTACGAAAAACGACGTACGGGAAGGGTAGACAGACGTTAGGGTCGCCACTAAGGCGGCCCTAACTTATCTGAGGCTTACCTTCTCCTGCCCACCCTGTCCAGTGATCCCGCTCTCATGAACAACGGCCCGATTACGGATTGACACATGCCCGGTCACGGAACCGTCAAGGCACGGTCAAGGTAAGGGTCACGTCTCGCGACGGGGCATGACCGGCGGTATTCCGGTCCGTGGCCGCGCCGCGGGCTGGTCCGGATGCTCGCCGTCGCACTCGGCGCGGCACTGCCGGCCGGCGCCATGGGGGCACTGCTGCCGACCGCCGGGGCGCGGGCCGCGGGCCGTACGGCGGCGGTCCGTACGCTCTCCGGCGGGCAGCTGGACCGGGCGGCGAACTCGGAGGCCCCGGGCTCGCCCGCGCTACGCGCTCAGCGGGAACTGCTCGCCCAACTCCCTGAAGACCGCGCTGTTCAGGCGGAACGCGCGCTTGCACTCGTCGACCACCCGCTGCTTCTCCAGGTCGTCCACCGGCAGCGCGTCCAGCAGCATGCGGTACTCGCGCTTGAAGGCGGCGGGGTTGGCTATGTCCGCGAAGACGTAGAACCGCACCCCGTCGCCCTTGCGGGCGAAGCCCCAGGTCTTCTCGGCGGTGCCGCGGATGATCTGGCCGCCGGAGAGATCGCCGAGGTAGCGCGTGTAGTGGTGGGCCACGTAGCCGGCCGGCCAGTCGCGGGCGCAGACCGCCACGCGGTCGGCGTAGGCGGCGGTGGCCGGCAGCGGCTCCAGGCCGTCGCGCCAGGCCGCCCCGCCGAGGTGGGCGAGGTCGCGCTCCAGCTCGGCGGTGCGGGCCAGCTCCGGGCGGATGAAGGGGCCCGCGACCGGATCGTCGGCGAGCGCCTCGGAGGCGCCCTCCAGCGCGCGGTAGACGAACCACAGCTGCTCGGTGTAGCGCCGGTAGGCCGTGACGCCCAGCCTGCCGCCGAGGAGGTCGCTCATGAACGAGGAGTTCTCGGCCTCCGTGTGCTGCTCGTGGGACGCCGTGCGGATGACCGTCGAGAACGGCGTGGCGGGAGCGGACGGAGTGGGCGGGGTCGGGTTGGTCGGGCTGGACGCTGCCAAGGCGGACCTCCGGGGACCGAGGATGGGGGTCCCCCCTGCTCGAACGTAAGTTGAGAGCTTGGGGGAAGACGGGAGCAGGGACTCCGCTGAGCCGCTGACGCTTGGGGTCACCTAACTACTTAGGCTTGCCTAAGTCAACCCGTTCCCGACGTCCTGTCGGTAACCAGGCTACCCCTGTTCCCGACGCGCTGTCGGTAAAATGTGCCCCACGGCCGGAACGGGCCCCGCGAGGCCGCGCCCCGTCGCCCTTCACTCACCCGGGCCCGCCTCCGCTCAGGGAAGCGTGAGGATCTCCGTCCCGGTCTCCGTCACGACCAGCGTGTGCTCGAACTGCGCGGTCCGCTTGCGGTCCTTGGTCACCACGGTCCAGCCGTCGTCCCACATGTCGTACTCGTGCGTGCCCAGCGTCAGCATCGGCTCGATGGTGAAGGTCATGCCGGGCTTGATGTCGGTGGTGTGGTGCGGGCTGTCGTAGTGCGGAACGATCAGGCCGGAGTGGAAGGAGGAGTTGATGCCGTGACCGGTGAAGTCACGGACCACCCCGTAGCCGAAGCGCTTGGCGTACGACTCGATGACCCGGCCGATGATGTTGATCTGACGGCCCGGCTTGACCGCCTTGATCGCGCGCTGGAGCGCCTCGCGGGTCCGCTCCACCAGCAGCTTGGACTCCTCGTCCACGTCGCCGCACAGGTAGGTGGCGTTGTTGTCGCCGTGCACGCCGTTGATGTACGCGGTGACGTCCAGGTTCACGATGTCGCCGTCCTTGAGGACGGTGGAGTCCGGGATGCCGTGGCAGATGACCTCGTTGAGCGAGGAGCACAGGGACTTGGGGAACCCGCGGTAGCCGAGGGTGGACGGGTAGGCGCCGTGGTCGCACATGAACTCGTGGGCGACCCGGTCGAGTTCGTCGGTCGTCACACCGGGCTCGATCAGCTTGGCGGCCTCCGCCATCGCCTGTGCGGCGATCCGGCCGGCGATCCGCATCCGCTCGATCGTTTCGGCGTCCTGCACCTCGGGGCCCGTATAGGGCGTGGGCGCGTCCTTCCCGACGTACTCGGGGCGCGGGATCGAGGCGGGGACGGGGCGGGTGGGGGAGATCTTCCCCGGGACAAGAAGCGACTGGCCAGACATGCCAGCGAGTGTATCCGCGGGCCGTCGGGCAGGATGGTGACACGGAACACCCACAGGAGGCGGCAATGGCGCTGTTCAAGAGGCGGACGGTCGGTAAGCCGGGTGAGTGGTACTACTGCCTCCGGCACCACAGGGTCGAGGAGGGTCCCGAGTGCCGCGCCGCCGACCGCTTCGGCCCGTACGCCACCCGCGAGGAGGCCGCGCACGCCATGGAGACCGCCAAGGAGCGGAACCTGGAGTGGGAGACCGACCCGAAGTGGCACGACATGGACCCCGGGCGGTCGAAGGGCAAGGGCGGCGCGGGCGAGGACGCGTAGCGCGACGCCCGGACCGGGGCCCGCGCCACCCCCGCGGTGTCCTACCACCGCGGGGGTGGCGGCTCCGTCAGCGCGTCGGCGAGCCGGGCCAGCCGGTCGCGGAAGCGGCGGTGCCGGCGGGGGGCGGGCAGGCTGTTCTCGCCGGCGGCCGCGCTCACCAGATGCTGGACGGTGTCGAGGTCGAGGTCCGCGGGGGTGCCGGTACCGCCCTCGGGCGGGGCCGCCGCCGGCGCGGCGAGCGCGTCATGGGCCAGGGCGTGCAGATCGCGGTCGCCGCCGTCCAGCGCGAGCACCGTCGCGCCGTTGCGACGGGCGTCGTGCACCCGCTCCAGCAGCCCGGCGCCCGGCTGCCCCGGTGTGACGATCAGCAGCGTCTCGCCCCGCCCGGCCGCCGCCAGCCGTCCGAGCCCCACCGCCAGGTGGGTCGGCGCACCGCCGGGGACGCGGTGGCGCACCAGCGTCGGCGACAGCTCCGGCAGGCCCGACCAGGCGGCCTCGTCGTCCAGATGGGCGGCCAGATGCCAGGGCTCGTAGCCGGCGCTGCCGACCAGCAGCAGCCCGCCGCCGTGCGGTGCGACCGCGGCCCGCAGCGACCCGGCGAACCTGCGGGTGGCCTGGACCCACTCCGTCCCGGCGAGCACCTCACGCAACAGCGCGACCCTTACGGCATCCATGGCACGGCATCCTGCCGCAGGGCGGCGCTTCCTGGTTTCGGTTTCAACGGCTGTCACCCGTACGGGACTTGAGGCGCCCTTCCGCGGGGCCCTCAACCGGGCCGCTGGTCGTCCTGGGACAGTGGCAGACCGGCCTCGGTGAGCAGCCGCCCGACCTCCCGCACCGACCCCTCGTTCAGCGGCAGTTGCGGGAGTGCGGTGGCGCCCCGCTCGATCACGCCGAGGAGGTGGAGGGCCGCCTTGAAGGCGCCCAGTGCGGAGGAGCTGCGGCCCATCTCGCTCTCCGGGCCGGCGTCGATCATCGAGAACAGGGCGGCCAGGCGCTCCTGTTCGGCGGCGGCCCGCTCCCAGTCGCCGGACCGGGCCGCGTCGTAGAGGCGTACGTAGCCCGCCGGGTCGACGTTGCCGAGGCCGGGGACGACGCCGTCGGCGCCCGCCAACAAAGCGGCGTCCGCGGTCAGTTCGGAGCCGGTGAGGATCGAGAAGCCGGGGGCGGGGCCGGTGCGGCGGGCGGTGCGGCCGCCGAGCGCCACGATCAGCCGGCGCAACGAGCCCTCGTCGCCGCTGCTGTCCTTGAGCCCGGCAAGGGTGCCGTCCACGGCCAGCTCGAAGACCAGCGCGGGCGTCAGCTTGCTGTGGACGGCCGTCGGGATGTCGTACGCGAGCAGGGGGAGGTCCACGGCCGTGCGCAGGTGCCGGAAGTGGGCGGCGATCTCCCGGGGGTGGGTGCGGGTGTAGAAGGGAGCGGTGGCGACCAGGGCGTCGGCGCCCAGGCCGGCGGCGGTGCGGGCGTGGTCGAGGACCCGCGGGGTGGTGGTGTCGATGGTGCCGGCGAGCACCGGCACCCGGCCGTCCGCGGCCTTGAGCACCGCTTCCAGGGCCGTGGCGCGCTGGGCGTCGGTCAGGTAGGCGACCTCGCTGGTGGAGCCGAGGGCGAACAGCCCGTGCACACCGCCGTCGACGAGGTGGTCGACCAGGCGGGTCAGGGAGGCGGTGTCGACCTCGCCGCGCGGGTCGAGCGGGGTGCAGACCGGGGGGATGACGCCGTGGAGGGGGGTGGGCAGTGCCATGGGGGCTCCGGGTCTCCGATGTCGGACGGGTGGTGACCGATGTCGCCGGACATGGGACATGGGATGTCCTATGTCGGAGCACAATAGACCTGTTCACAGGCGGTCGGTCAAGGATGTGCGGTCCCGGGTGGGGCGGGTCGGACAGGGGTGCCCCCTGCTCCTCAGGAGCGTGGGGGAGGGTCGGCGGCACGGCAGACGCGGTTGCGGGAGAGGAAGAGTCCATGGCGCGAGGGACGATGTCCGAGGATGTGCAGGCGCAGATCAAGCAGTTGATCCTGCAGGGCGGGCTGGTGCCGGGCGACCCGCTGCCCACCGAGGCCGAACTCGTCGGCCTGCTCGACGTCAGCCGCAACTCGGTGCGCGAGGCGCTGAAGGCGCTGCAGGCCATGCGCATCGTGGAGATCCGGCACGGCTTCGGCACCTATGTCGGCCCGCTCACCCTGGAGCCGTTCGTCGAGGGCGTCGCCTTCCGTGCGGCGGTCCGCCACCACCAGGGCGAGTCGAGCCTGTACGAGCTGATGGAGGTCCGCGAGGCCCTGGAGGCGGGCCTGATCGGCACCGTCGCGCGCACCCTGCCCGCCGAGGACCTCACGGTCCTCAAGGGGCTGGTGCAGCGGATGGCGGAGGAGGCGCGCGGCGGCATGGTGCACAGCGCCACCGACCGGGCGTTCCATCTCGCCCTCTACCGCTCCCTGGGCAACCACCTGCTGAGCGAGGTGCTGGACGCCTTCTGGGCGGCCCTGCGCCGGGTGCGCGAGGACCTGTCCGACGCCCTTCCGGACCCGGAGGTGACCTACCGTCAGCACCGGGAGATCGTGGCAGCGCTGGAGGCCCGCGACGCGGACCGCGCGGTGGAGGCGATACACCGGCACTTCGACGGGATCCGGCACCGGCTCGCAGACTAGGGTCTGTCCGAGGCCCTGTCCCATTCGCCCCGTTCACCGGGATTTCATGCTGCGTCGGGAGTGTCTTTGCCGACACGGAAAGGCGCCATGTGCGGTGCCTTGACGGCCAGTTGGGCACTCCCTATGGTCACCGCAGGACAAGGGACATCCTACGTCCTTGCCCGTTGGGGGTGACCCATGGCGTACGAGAGCTCAGTGCCGTACCGGGCCGGGACCGAGGGGTACACGAGCTTCCGGATCCCCGCCGTGGTCCGGGCGCGCTCCGGGACCCTCCTCGCCTTCGCCGAGGGCCGGGTCTCGGCGGCCGCCGACTGGGGCGACATCGACATCGTGCTCAAACGGTCCCTGGACGGCGGCCGCACCTGGGGCCCGCTCCAGGTCGTCGGCCGCAACGGCACCGGCACCGCCGGCAACCCCGCACCGGTCGTGCTCGCCGACGGCCGGGTGCTGCTCCTCCAGGTCCACAGCGCCGCCGACGCCACCGAGGCCCGCATCCGCCGCGGCCAGGTCCCGCCCGCCGACGGCCGGCGGGTCTGGCTCCAGCACAGCGACGACGACGGCGTGAGCTGGAGCGCGCCCCGCGAGCTCACCGACCAGGCCAAGCTGCCGCAGTGGCGCTGGTACGCGACCGGGCCCGGCCATGCGTTACGCCTGCGCCGGGGCCCTTGCGCCGGCCGGCTGCTGGTCCCCGCCAACCACTCCACCCCGCCCACGCGGCCGGGCGACGACGGCACCGAGGCCCGCTACAACGGCGGTCACGCCCTGCTCAGCGACGACGACGGTGCCACCTGGCGGATCGGCTACACCGACGGTGACACCGACCTCAGCGTGGCTCCCAACGAGACCAGCGCCGCCGAACTCCCCGACGGCAGCGTCTATCTCAACACCCGTACGGAAGCCGCCGCGGCGTGGCGCCGCGCCGATGCCGTCTCGACGGACGGCGGCGAACACCTCCTGGCGCCCTTCCGCCCGCAGGCCGGCCTCGCCGGGCCGGTCTGCCAGGGCAGCACCCTGCACCTGGACGGCTCCGGCACCCTGCTCTTCTCCGGCCCCGCCCACCCGGCCGCCCGCGCCCTGATGGCCGTACGCGCCAGCCACGACGGCGGGCGGACCTGGCACACCGCGCACACGGTCAGCGGGCTCCCGGCCGCCTACTCCGACCTCGTACGCCTCGACCGCGACAGCGTCGGACTGCTCTACGAGACCGGCGACTTCAGCGCGTACTCGACGATCACCTTCCGCCGCATCCCCGTGGAGGAGCCGACATGACCAGCAACCCCGTGCACCGCAGAACGGTCCTGGGCGGGGCGGCCGCCCTCGCAGCCGGTTTCGCGCTCGCCGGCTGCGGCGACGGCGACGACGGCCCGGAACCCGAGGAACGCAAGAAGGGGCAGAAGATCGAGCTGACCTTCTGGTCCTGGGTGCCGGGCATCGACAAGCCCGTCGACCGGTGGAACCGCGAGAACCCCGAGGTCCAGGTCAAGCTCGAGAAGGTGTCGGCCGTCAACGGCGAGCAGTACGCGAAGATGCACGCCGCCATCAAGGCCGGCAACCCGCCCGACCTGGGACAGATCGAGTTCCCGGTCGTCCCCAGCTTCCTGCTCGACAACGGGCTGCTGGACCTCGCCCCGCTCGGCGCCGCCCGCCACAAGGGCAGGTTCTTCGGCTGGCAGTGGCAGCAGTCCGTCTTCGGCAAGGGGATCTACGCCATCCCGCAGGCGTCCGGGCCGATGGGCCTGTTCGTACGCCAGGACCTGTTCGACAAGTGGGGCGTACGGGCCCCCGGGACATGGGACGAGTACGAGAGCGCCGCCAAGACCATCCGCAAGAAGGGCGCCTGGATCGAGACCTTCGCCCCCACCAACGGCAACCGCTTCGCCGGCCTCGCCTGGCAGGCCGGCGCCAAGTGGTACGCGGCCGACGGGGACACCTGGATCGTCGGCATCGACGACGAACCCACCCGCAGGGTCGCCGACTACTGGGAGTCGCTGGTCAGGCAGAAGCTCGTCAAGACCATCCCGGACCGGCAGAACGCCTGGTACAAGGACCTCCAGACAGGGGCCATCGCGGCCTGGCTGGGCGCCAGTTGGGGCGATGCGCTGCTGTCCGGCAACGCGCCGGGCACCAAGGGGAAGTGGCGGGCCGCGCCGATGCCCCAGTGGAAGGCCGGCGAGAAGGTCTTCGCCAACTGGGGCGGCTCGACCACCGCGGTCTTCGCCAAGGCGCGCTACCCCAAGGACGCCCTGCACTTCGCGGTCTGGCTCAACACCGACCCCGAGTCGATCGCGCTGCTGATCGACGGCGGCTACGGCTTCCCCAGCGCCAAGAAGGGCTACGCCACCGCCGACCTCGACGTCGACAAGCCCTTCTTCGGCGGTCAGGCGTACAGCAGGATCTTCGCGGACGCCGGTGCGCACGTCGACACCAGCTGGCGCTGGGGACCCGGCGTGGACACCCTCTACCAGCGGCTCGGCGACGCCTTCACCGATGCGCTCGCCGACGGCGGCTCCTTCCGCTCCGTGCTGAAGAAGGTGCAGGGCCAGACCCTCGCCGACCTCAAGGGCAAGGGCCTGAAGGTGGAGAGCGGCGGGTGAGTCGGGACACGCTCGGCAGGGCGGAGCCGGTCGCCGCCCCGCGGCGGGCCCCACAGCGGCGCCCGCGCCGGGCCGCGCGGACCGAGGCCCGCAACGCTCGGGCCGCGGCCGGCTTCGTCCTGCCCTTCCTCGCCGTCTTCGCCCTCTGCTTCCTCGCCCCGATCGGTTACGCCCTCTACCAGAGCCTGCACCGGACCGAACGCACCGGCCCGCTCGGCCTCGGCGGCCGGGAGCACGAGGCGTTCGCCGGTCTCGACAACTACGCCCACGCGCTCAGTGACGACCGGTTCCTGACCGGCTTCGGCCGGGTGCTGCTCTTCGGCGCCGTGCAGATCCCGCTGATGATCGTGCTCGCCACCGCCCTCGCGCTGCTCCTGGAGAGCGCCGCCGCGCGCTGGGTGCCGTTCTTCCGCAGCGCTTTCTTCCTGCCGTACGGCGTGCCCGGCGTCATCGCCTCGATCCTGTGGGGGTTCCTCTACGTCCCCGGCATCAGCCCGCTGGTGAAGATCGCCGACTCCCTCGGCTGGCAGGTGGACTTCCTCTCCCGCGGCACCGTGCTTTGGGCCATCGCCAACATCGTCACCTGGCAGTTCACCGGCTACAACATGCTGGTACTGATCGCCCAGCTCAAGGCCGTACCGGGCGAGCTGTACGAGGCGGCGCGGATCGACGGCGCGAACGCCTGGCAGGTCGCCCGGCACATCAAGATCCCGCTGATCCGGCCGGCGCTCGTGCTCACCACCGTCTTCAGCATCATCGGCACCCTCCAGCTGTTCGCCGAGCCGATGGTGCTGCGCCCGCTGGCCTCCTCCATCGACTCGGGTTTCACCCCCAACCTGCACGCCTACAGCGAGGCGTTCGTCGGCAACAACCAGCATGTGGCGGCGGCGGAGGCGGTGCTGCTCGCACTGGTGGCGTGTGTGCTGTCCTTCGGCTTCCTGCGGCTGGTCGGCGGGCGCGCGAAGGAGCGCGGATGACCCGGCCCCCGGTCCGCTACCGGATCATCACCGCCTCGCTGCTGACCCTCGCCGCGATCTACTTCCTGGTGCCCGTCTACTGGCTGACCGTCTCCACCACCAAGAACAGCGCCGACCTCTTCGGCACCTTCGGCTTCTGGTTCTCCGACCATCCGCGGCCCCTGGGCCACCTCGTCGACGTCCTCACCTACGACCACGGGATCTACGCCCGCTGGTTCGCCAACTCCCTGCTCTACGCCGGGATCGGCGCGGTCTGCGCCACCCTGCTGTCCGCCGCGGCCGGCTACGCGCTGGCCAAGTTCCCCTTCCGCGGCCGGGAAGCGGTCTTCAACGTCGTCCTCGCCGGGGTGCTGATCCCCGGCACCGCGCTCGCCCTCCCGCTCTACTTCCTCTTCAGCGCGATGGGCCTGGCCAACACCTTCTGGGCGGTGCTGATCCCCAGCGCGGTCAGCCCCTTCGGCGTCTACCTCTGCCGGATCTACGCCGCCGCCGCCGTCCCCGACTCGCTCCTGGAGGCGGCGCGGATCGACGGCGCGGGCGAGGCGAGGATCTTCGGCGGGCTCGGGCTGCGGCTGATGACCCCCGCCCTGGTCACCGTCTTCCTCTTCCAGTTCGTGCACATCTGGAACAACTACTTCCTGCCGCTGGTGATGCTCTCCGACTCCGACCTCTATCCGATCCAGCTGGGCCTGACCTCCTGGACCGGTTACGCCGACCGCCAACCGGTGCTCTACCAGTACACGGTCGGCGGCGCGTTCTTGTCCGTGGTGCCGCTGATGGTGCTGATGACGGTGCTCCAGCGCTACTGGCGCACGGGGCTGACCGAGGGCAGCGTGAAGTCATGACCACCGAGCGGGCGACGCAGCACCGGCGGCCGTCACACCGCACGACGTAACGGCGTGACAGGATCGCTGTCATGACTACTTCCGACGCTGCGCAGTCCCCGAATGCCGCGACCCGCGCCAAGGCCGCCCTCCAGCGCGACCCCTGGGACCTCCCGGACGTCTCCGGCCTCGTGGTCGGAGTCCTCGGCGGCACCGGCGACCAGGGCCGCGGCCTGGCCTACCGGCTCGCCGTGGCCGGCCAGAAGGTGATCATCGGCTCCCGGGCCGCCGAGCGCGCCCAGACCGCCGCCGACGAGCTCGGCCTGGGCATCGAGGGCGCCGAGAACGCCGAGTGCGCCCGCCGCAGCGACGTGGTGATCGTGGCCGTCCCCTGGGAGGGCCACGCCAAGACGCTCACGGCCCTGCGCGAGCCGCTGGCCGGCAAGCTCGTCGTCGACTGCGTCAACCCGCTGGGCTTCGACAAGAAGGGCGCCTACGCGCTGAAGCCGGAGGAGGGCAGCGCCGCCGAGCAGGCCGCCGCCCTGCTGCCCGAGTCCCGGGTCACCGCGGCCTTCCACCACCTGTCCGCGGTGCTGCTGCAGGACCCCGCGACCGAGCGGATCGACACCGATGTGATGGTGCTCGGCGAGTCCCGCGCCGACACCGACCTGGTGCAGGCGCTGGCCGCCCGTATCCCCGGGATGCGCGGGGTCTTCGCCGGCCGACTGCGCAATGCCCACCAGGTCGAGTCGCTGGTCGCCAACCTGATCTCGGTCAACCGCCGCTACAAGGCGCACGCGGGACTGCGGGTCACCGACGTGTGACCCCTTGCCGCGCGGGGGCGGGTGGGGCGGGCTTCGGCGGCCCGGGGCATGGGGGACACTGGGAGGGATCGTGTGACCCCTCACCCAGGAGCCGACCCATGGCCCTCTTGCCCCCGCCCAGCCCGGCCCGGCGACTCGCCCTCATGGCCCTCGCCGTGTGCGTCCTCGCCGTCGCCGCGGCCGTCGTCTCCTTCGTGCAGGGCAGCTTCATCGGCATCGTCTGGGTCCTGCTGGCCGGTATCTCCAGCAACATGGCGTGGTTCTACGTGCGCAAGACGAAGCTGGAGCAGGCGCAGCGGGCCCAGGCCGCCGGCTGAGGGACCCCGGTCAGGACCCCGACGGCAGCAGCTGCGGCTCGCCCTGCCAGAAGCGGAAGAACTCCTGGCCCAGGTAGGTGTCGAGCTGCGAGACGCCGAGGCCGCGCAGGATCGCGTCGACCAGGTCGAAGAACACGTGGTTGACCTCCGGGACCCACAGCAGCCCGAAGACCGCCAGCAGCCCGAACGGCGCGAACGGCTCCACCTGCCGCCGCAGCTTCAGCGGCAGCCACGGTTCGAGCACGCCGTAGCCGTCGAGGCCGGGCACCGGCACGAAGTTCAAGATCGCGGCCGTCACCTGGAGCAGCGCGAGGAACGCCAGCGCGAAGCGGAAGGTGGCGGGCACGCCCGCCAGTCCGCCCAGCCAGAACGGCGCCGTGCACACCGCCGCGAACACCACGTTCGTCAGCGGTCCGGCCGCCGAGATCAGGCTGTGCCGCCAGCGGCCCCGGATCCGGCCGCGCTCGATGAACACCGCGCCGCCCGGCAGCCCGATCCCGCCCATGATCACGAAGATCACCGGCAGCACGATGCTCAGCAGCGCATGGGTGTACTTCAGCGGGTTCAGCGTCAGATAGCCCTTGGCCTCGACCGAGATGTCGCCGCTGTGCAGGGCGGTGCGGGCGTGTGCGTACTCGTGCAGGCACAGCGAGACCACCCAGCCGGACACCACGAACAAGAAGACCGCGAAGCCGGTGTTCGCGGCGAGGGTGCCGCTCCACACGGCCCACCCCGACACCGCCAGGACGGCGGCGAGCGCCAGGAAGACCGGGCTGACGCGGCGGTCGGCGGGCCGGATTGCTGTGGTCATGGTGCGGGCTCCCGAGAGTCTGGTGAGGGGCGGCCACGACCGTAGCCGGACCACGGCGGCCGGCGCACGGGTCCCCCCCCCCGAGCGGCATCGATACCCCGGCCCCTCCCCGGGGCGCTGCCGGGGAAACGAAAACCGGTGGCGGAGGAGTTCCGTCCTTGGACGACAATGGCGTGGTGCGCTACGGAATTCTCGGCACCACCCAGGCCGACCGGGCCGACGGTACCCCCGTCCCCCTCGGCGGCGCACGCCTGCGCGCGCTGCTCGCCGCCCTCGCGCTGCGCCCCGGCCGCGCGCTCTCCGCGGACGTGCTGATCGCCGACGTCTGGGGCGCCGACCCGCCCGCCGACACGGCCGGCGCGCTGCAGGCGCTGATCGGACGGTTGCGCCGGGCCCTGGGGCGCGCCGCCATCGCCTCGGTCGACGGCGGCTACCGGCTGTGCGCCGAGCCCGACGCCGTCGACCTGCACCGCTTCGAGCGGCTCACGGCCGACGGGGGCCGGGCGCTCGCCGACGCGGACCCGTCCCGGGCCGCCGCCCTGCTCGACGAGGCGCTGGCGCTCTGGCGCGGCCCGGCCCTCGCCGACCTCCCGGACGCGCGGGTGGAGGCGGCCCGCGCCGAGAGCCGCCGCCTGGACGCCCAGCGCACCCGCCTCGCCGCGGACCTCGCCCTCGGCCGCGCCGAGCGGGCCCTGCCCGCCCTCGTCGCGCTGTGCCAGGACCACCCCCTCGACGAGCCCCTTCAGGCCCTGCGGCTGCGTGCGCTGCGCGCCGCCGGCCGCACCGCACAGGCCCTGGCCGCCTACGAGGAGATACGCACCGGCCTCGCCGACCGCCTCGGCGCCGACCCGGGTCCGGAACTGCGCGCCCTGCACGCGGAGTTGCTGACCCCGGGCCCGGAGCCGGCCGTGGCCCCCGCCACGCCCCCCGCCGCCCCCGCCACACCCCCCGCCGCCCGGCTCGACGCCGCACCCGCCCGCCCCGGCAACCTCCGGGCCCGGCTCACCTCCTTCGTCGGCCGGGACGCCGATCTGGCGGCGATCCGGTCCGATCTGGCCGAGCACCGGCTGGTGACGCTGCTCGGCCCCGGTGGCGCCGGCAAGACCCGGCTGTCGCAGGAGGCCGCCGAGGCCGCCGCGGCGGCGCTGCCGGAGGCCTGGCCGCACGGCGTGTGGCTGGCGGAGCTGGCTCCGGTGGACGATCCGCAGACCGTGCCCGAGGCGGTGCTGACCGCGCTCGGCGCCCGCGAGACCGTCGTCCGCGGCACCACCGCCGAAGGACTGCGCGCCGCCACCGACCCGACCGCCCTGGACCCGCTCGCCCGGCTCGCCGAGCACTGCGCCGGCCGCCGGATGCTGCTCCTGCTCGACAACTGCGAGCATGTGATCGGCGCCGCCGCCGAGCTCGCCGAGCGGCTGCTGGCCCACTGCCCCGGTGTGACGGTGCTGGCCACCAGCCGCGAGCCGCTGGCCGTACCGGGCGAGGTGCTGCGGCCGGTCGAGCCGCTGCCCGACCCGGTCGCGCTGCGGCTGCTCGCCGACCGCGGGGCCGCCGCCCGCCCCGGTTTCCGGGTTGGGGTCGACGAGGAGACCGCGGCGGCCTGCGCCGAGATATGCCGTCGCCTCGACGGGCTGCCGCTGGCCATCGAACTGGCCGCCGCCCGGCTGCGGCTGCTCTCCCCACGGCAGCTGGCCGACCGGCTCGACGACCGCTTCCGCCTGCTGACCAGCGGCAGCCGTACCCTGCTGCCCCGGCAGCAGACGCTGCGCGCGGTGGTGGACTGGTCCTGGGACCTGACTGACGAGCCCGAGCGGGCGGTACTGCGCCGGCTGTCCGTCTTCGCCGGCGGCTGTGACCTCGCCGCGGCCGAGGAGGTCTGCGCGGGCGACGGCGTCGAGGGCTACGAGGTGGCCGGGCTGCTCGGCTCGCTGATCGACAAGTCGCTGGTGGTGGCGGCGCCGGCCGGCCGGGGCAGCGAGGAGCAGATGCGCTACCGGCTGCTGGAGACGGTGGGGGAGTACGCCGGTGAGCGGCTGGACGAGGCGGGGGAGCGGGCCGGGGCGGAGCGCCGGCACCTCGTCGCCTACCGCGAACTGGCCCGTACCAGCGACCCGTTGCTGCGCGGGCCCCGCCAGCGTCCCTGCATGGAGCGGCTGGAGCTGGAGCACGACAATCTGCGCACCGCGCTGCGCCGCGCCGTCGCGGCCGGTGACGAGCACGAGGCGCTGTGTCTGGTGCTGTCCCTGTTCTGGTTCTGGTCGCTGCGCGATCACCGCAGCGACGCCCGCCACTGGGCCACCGTGACCGCCGCACTCGGCCCCAACCCCTTTCTCCACCCCGTCGAACCGGCGCCCGAGCTGCACGAGACGCCCATCGACAAGCCGCCGCCGATGGACCCCGAGCAGCTGACGGAGGCCCGCCGCGAGGTCCGTCTGGTCGCACTGTCCAGCCTGGACAGCGACATCCAGGCCCTGCGCGACCCGGCGATGCAGGAGGAGCTGGCCGGCGTCCTCACCGCCTACCGCGCCGGCCTGCCGCAGACCTGCCGGGTGCCCGGTGTGATGTGGCACTACGCGGTGCTGCTGACCGGGCAGCTCGACCAGCTGGCGGAGCTGGTCGACAGCGGGGTGCGGGCCTGCCGCGACCGGGGCTACGCATGGGAGCTGGCCTACGTCCTGCAGCTGCGCGCCAAGATATTCAACGACCATGCGGGCGGGCTGCCCCAGGCGGCCCGGGACGCCGACGAGGCGCTGCGGATCTTCCTCCGGGTCGGCGACGCCTGGGGTGCGGCCGAGGCGCTGTCGGGGCGCGCCGAGACCCATGAGAAGCGCGGCGCCTATGACCTCGCGGCGAGCGACTACCGGGCGGCGATGGTGCACGCCGAGGACGTGGGCGCCCACGGCCAGACCCTGCTGCTGCGCGGCCGGCTGGGCGCCGTACTGATCGAGGACGGCCAGGGCGAGACCGGCGAGCGGATGCTGCGCGAGGTGCTGGCCGAGACCGCGAAGGGCAACAGCGGCCGGGACACCGAGCCGTTCGCGCGACTGACGCTGGCCATGCGGCTGACCATGACGGGCCGGCTGCAGGAGGCGCGCGAGGAACTGCTCACGGTGCGGGAGCTGTTCACCGCCCGCGCCCCGGACATGTTCGTCGGGCTCCTGGAAGCGTCGCTGATCTCGGTGGATCTGGACGAGGGCCTGACCGAGGGCCTGCTGCCGAGGTTCCGCAAGGCCTTGGAGATGATGCAGGAGCCCCTGGCGCGGATGGTCGCCCCGGATCTGCCCGTACTCCAACTCCTCGGCGGTGCACGGGTGTTGATGGCTGTGCACGGCGAACGGGCGGGTCGGGACGCGGCGCGCCTGGTGGGCGCGTACGACGCGCTGCGGGTCGCCGAGCATGTCCCGGCGCTGATCATCCGCGACGACCGGGCCCGTACCGAGGCGGCGGCCCGGGCACTGCTGGGCGACGGCGCCTATGACGCCGCGTACGCCGAAGGCGGTGGCCTCTCCCTCGAAGAGGCCACCGCTCTCATCTGACGCGAGCCGGGCGAATGGCCGTCCTACGGGGAAGCCCCCCGTAGGACGCGCGTCAGGTCTTCTTGCGGAACTTCGCCACCGCGAGCGGCATCGTGATCGCCGTGATGGCGACCGCCCAGGCCAGGGTGACCACGGTCGGGTGCGCCACCGCGCCCTTGCCGTCGATCAGCGCGCGGGCCGCGTCCGCCAGGTTGGACAGCGGGTTGATGTCGGTGAACCCCTTCAGCCAGCCGGGCATGTCCTTGGTCGGCGCGAAGATCGACGAGCCGAACTGGAGCGGCATCAGCACCATCATCGCCACGCCCTGCACCGCCTGCGGGGTCTTCATGGCGAGACCGAGCAGGATGAAGATCCACATCAGGGCGGCGCCGAAGACCGTGGACAGCGCGATCGCGCCGACGAACTCCAGCATGCTGCCGTGGACTTCGAGGCCGATCAGGAAGCCCATGCCCAGCAGGATCGCGGTGGCGATCAGCATCCGGCCGATCTCGACCACGATCTTGGCTATCAGGACCGAGGACCGGGCTATCGGCATGGTCCGGAAGCGGTCCATCACGCCCTTGCGGAAGTCCTCGTTGACGCCGGTGCCCACCGCCATGGCGATGTTCATGCCCATCATCGCCATCATGCCGGGCACCAGATACTGGACGTACTGCTGTTGGTTGCCCCTGCCGAACATCGCGCCGCCGAAGACGTACACGAACAGCAGGATGAAGATGACCGGCATCAGCAGGACGTCGAACATCGATTCCGGATCCTGCTTGATCTGCAGGACGTTGCGCCGCACCAGCGCGCCGATGTGCCGGGCATTGGCCCGCAGGCCGATCCGGCCCTCGTCGGCGCCGGGCTTGGCGAGCGGCGCCGTGATCGTCGCGGCACTCATGCCGACACCTCCGCGTAACTCCGGTCCTTGACGTCTTCGGCGGCCTCCGAGGTCTTCTGGCCCGTGATGGCCAGGAACACCTCGTCCAGGCTGGGCAGATGGGTGGAGATCCCGGCGAGCGCGAAGCCGCGCCGGCCGAGCACGTTGACCACCGCGGTCAGCTGTTCGTCGCTGATGATCGGGACGTTGACCACACCCTCGTCGAGGTCGGCGGTCGCGCCCCCGATGCCGTCCAGCCCGGCCTGGGCGATGGCGCCGACCATGCGGTCCAGCTCGCCGGGGTCCGACGGCCGGATCTGCAGGGTCCGGCCGCCGACCTTCGCCTTCAGCTCGTCGACCCGGCCCTCGGCGATCACCCGGCCGCGGTCGATGACCGTCAGCTCGTCGGCCAACTGCTCGGCCTCTTCCATGTACTGGGTCGTCAGCAGCACCGTCGCGCCCTCGCGGACCATGCGCTGGACCTCCTCCCACACCTCGTTGCGGGTGCGGGGGTCCAGGCCGGTGGTCGGCTCGTCCAGATACAGCACGGCCGGGCGGCCGATCATCGAGGCCGCGAGGTCCAGCCGGCGGCGCATACCGCCGGAGTACTTGGCCGCGGGCCGCTTGGCGGCCTCGGTCAGCGAGAACCGCTCCAGCATCTCGTCCGCGCGGCCGCGGGCGTCCTTGCGGGACAGATCGAGCAGCCGCCCGATCATGTAGAGGTTCTCCCAGCCGGAGAGCTTCTCGTCGACCGAGGCGTACTGCCCGGTCAGGCCGATCGTGCGGCGCAGCGCGCGGGGCTGGCGCACCACGTCGAAGCCGGCCACGACGGCGCTGCCGGCGTCCGGCACCAGGAGGGTGGACAGGCAGCGCACGAGCGTCGTCTTGCCGGCGCCGTTGGGGCCGAGCACGCCGAGCACGGTGCCTTCCTTCACGTCCAGGTCCACCCCGTCGACGGCCTTGACGTCGCCGAAGTGCTTGACCAGACCGCGCACCTCCACGGCGTTGCCGCCCCTGGTGGTTATCGTCTGTCGCGTCATGCCCTCAAAGATGCCAGCGGCCACTGACAACCCGCCGACAGACCGCCGACACCGCGGACGGGCCGCCGACAGCGGCACCGGCGGACCCGGCGGGGCACTACGGCGACGGCGGCCGGAACGCGAGGTTCCGGCCGCCGGGCCGATCGTTGCAAGGGAAGGCGTGCCTAGTGGAAGGTGTGCTCCTCGGCGGGGAACGCACCGCCGACGACCTCCTGCGCGAACTCCTTCGCCGCACCGCCGAGCAGCTCCCGCATGTTCAGGTACTGCTTGACGAACTTCGGCACCCGGCCCGCGGTCATGCCGGCCATGTCGGTCCACACCAGCACCTGCGCGTCGCAGTCCAGGCCCGCGCCGATGCCGACGGTCGGAATGTGCAGGGAACGGGTGACCTCGGCGGCCAGCTCGGCCGGGACGGCCTCCAGGACGACCGCGAACGCCCCCGCGTCCTGCACCGCCTTGGCATCGCGCAGCAGCTGCTGCGCCGCCTCCTCGCCGCGGCCCTGTACGGGGTAGCCGCCGTAGGCGTTGACCGACTGCGGGGTCAGCCCGACGTGCGCCATCACCGGGATGCCCGACGAGACCAGCAGCTCCACCTGGTCCGCGGAGCGCTCACCGCCCTCCAGCTTGACGGCGCCGACGCCCGCCTCCTTCACCAGCCGGGTGGGGGGGGGGGGGGGGGGGGGGGGGGCCTCCCCCCCCCCCCCGAACAGCAAAGCGCCCCCAAACAGGACGTACTTGGTGCGCCGGACAACCACGGAGGGAAGCGGGGTGGGTT
>NZ_JBVIRA010000015.1:75442-148149 GCF_055576575.1 Streptomyces sp. NPDC033270 | reverse complement strand
GGAGCCCCCCCCTCCCCCCAGTGTGATACCCCCCCCCCCCCCCCCCCCCCCCCTCCGCGCCCCCCCCCCCCCCCCCTGGACCGGCCCTTCCTGATACGAGCCGAACGGCAGATCGCCGACGACCAGGCTGCGCTTGGTGCCCCGGACCACCGCGGCGGACAGCAGGGTGATCTCGTCCATGGTGACCGGGACGGTGGACTCGTAGCCGAGGTGGCAGTTGCCCATCGAGTCGCCGACGAGCAGGACCGGGATCCCGGCCTCGTCGAAGACGGAGGCGGTCATCGCGTCGTAGGCGGTGAGCATCGGCCACTTCTCGCCGCGCTCCTTGGCGGCGGCGATGTCGCGGACGGTGATCCGGCGCGAGCCGGTGCCTCCGTACAGCGACTTGCCGCGCTCCGAAGGGGGCTTCGCGGTGGACCCCGGGGTGGCCCCGGCGGCCGGCTCGGGAGCAGGCGAAAGCTGCGTCATGGTGACGGCTCCTGTTCGTCATCTCGAGGCACCCTGACGGTGTCCCCGGACTCCCCACCATGCTGGCACGGCCCGCACGCAAAGGAAAAGGGAGGGGGCACGGCAGGCTCCTGCCAGCGGCCGGCCGCGCGGGGGGCCACGCCGGGCGACCCGGCGCTTTTCGATACGGAACGGCCCCGTATCGAAATGCGTTAGGGTGTCGCCATGGCCACCTCATCCACCCCATCCGCCCCGGGGGAACCACCCGCCCGGCAGGTCCCCGACCGCATCCACCGCCGCCGCTGGGCGATCCTGTGCACGCTGATGCTCAGCCTGCTGATCGTGGTGCTGGACAACTCCATCCTCAACGTCGCCATGAAGACGATCGCCACGCCGGCGCCCACCGGCCTCGGTGCCACCCAGAGCGAGCTGGAGTGGGCGATCAACGCCTACACGCTGGTCTTCGCCGGGCTGCTGTTCACCTCCGGCCTGCTCGGCGACCGCCTCGGACGCAAGAAGGTGCTGCTCTTCGGCCTGGTGGTCTTCGGCACCGGCTCGGTGCTCGCCGCGTTCGCCGCCTCCCCCACCCAGCTGATCGTCTTCCGCGCCCTGATGGGCCTGGGCGGCGCGTTCGTGATGCCGGCCACCCTCGCCGTCCTGATGAACGTCTTCGAGCGCGAGGAGCAGCCGAGGGCCATCGGCGTGTGGGCCGGCGGCGTGGGCCTGGCCATCGCCATCGGACCGATCGCCGGCGGCGTGCTGCTGGACCACTTCTGGTGGGGCTCGGTCTTCCTCGTCAACGTCCCCATCGTGCTGATCGCGCTGGTCGCGATGCTGATCCTGGTACCCGACTCCAAGGACCCCAGCCCCGGGCGGCTGGACCCGGTCGGGGTGCTGCTGTCCGTCGTCGGCCTGGTCCTGCTGATCTACGGGATCATCAAGGGCGGTCAGCTCGCCGACTTCACCGACCCCCAGGTGTTCGGCACCATCGTCGGCGGCCTCGCCGTGCTGGCTGTGTTCGTGCTGCACCAGAAGCGCAGCGACCACCCGTCCATCGACATCGGCTACTTCCGCAGGCCCGCGTTCTCCGCGGCCATCGCCGCCATCGCCCTGGTCTTCTTCGCGCTCATGGGCGTCACGTTCTTCATCGTCTTCTACGTCCAGAGCGTGCGCGGCTACACCCCGTTCCAGTCCGGCCTGCTGCTCCTCCCGCTGGCCGCGGCCCAGCTGATCTTCGCGCCGCGGGCCCGGCTCGCCGTGGACCGCTACGGGGCCCGCGCGGTGTGCACCGCCAGCATGCTCGCGGTGGCCGCCACCATGGCGGGCCTGCTGCTGATGGACACCGACACCCCGATGTGGGTGATGGAGGTGCTGTTCTTCCTCCAGGGCGCCGGCATGGCGCACATCATGCCGCCGGTCACCGTCGCGATCATGCAGTCGCTGCCGCGCGAGAAGGCCGGCTCCGGCTCGGCGCTCAACAACGTCTTCCGGCAGGTCGGCGGCACCCTCGGCGTCGCGGTCCTCGGCTCGCTGCTGTCCACGACCTACCGCGACGGCATCCAGCACAAGCTCGACGCCCTGCCCGGCGTGCCCGCCGGCGCCCGGCACGCGGCCGGCGAGTCCATCGAGGCCACCCTCGGCCTCGCGGACCGGATGGGCGCCGCGGGCCGGCCGCTGGTCACCGCCGCCCACGACGCCTTCGTCCACGCCATACACGTCACCGCCCTCGGCTCGGCCGCCGTCTCGGTGATCGGTGCCCTGGTCGTGCTGGCCTTCCTGCCGGGCAAAATGGGACCGGCGCCGCAGTCGGCGGAGCCGCAGGACGAGCGGAAGGCGGGCGCAGCGCGATGACCCGGGCGGCGCAGGACCCCGAGGCGACGGCGGACCGGGCGGAGCCGGGGCCGGCGACCGCCGGGCGCCGCGGGCGGCCGCGCAGCGCCGAGGCCGACTCCGCCATCATCGAGGCGGTGCTGCGCCTGCTGGAGGACGGCGTCTCCATAGGCGAGTTGTCCATGGAGCGGATCGCCCGCGAGGCCGGCGTCGGCAAGGCCACGGTCTACCGCCGCTGGCCCGGCAAGAGCGCCCTGATGCTGGACGTCATGCGGTCGCTGGACGCCCAGAGCCCGCGGCTGCCGGGCGATTCGGTCCGCGACGACCTGGTCTGCCTGCTGGAGTTCCTGCGCCGCCGGGGGCTGGCCAAGCGCAACTCGGCGCTGCTGCGCACCCTCGTCAGCCATGTCCAGGCCCAGCCCGAGCTGTGGGCCGAGTACCACGACACCGTCGTACGGGCCCGCCATGAGGCGCTGCTCGGCGTCCTGCGGCGCGGTGTGGCCAACGGCGAGATCCGCACCGACCGCGATCTGGAGACCGTCGCCGACCTCTTCGTCGGCCCGATGCTGGCCCGCGCCATGCTCCACGAGCACAAGGAACTGCCCGAAGGGCTCGCCGAGGACATCGTCGACATGGTCCTGGAGGGCGTACGGCCCGGCCCCCGGGCGGCGGCGGGCTGACGGCCGGCCACCTCGCGCACACCCGGCGAACACCGCCGCGAAGGGCGCTCATATGACCGGATCATGCCCGTTGTGTCACAGCATCCGTCACGAACCCCGGGACCGGAACCCCGACCCGCCGCCGCGCCGTCCTCACATCCAAGAAGGCGCACCACGGATCTAAGAAAGTGCGTTACGGCGATCGCCTAGGGTCGTGGACCACAGGCGACGTGCGCACCGGAGCAAGGCAGTGAGGACAGCTACATGGCGCAGGCATACATGACGGAGCCGGGACAGGGGCAGGGGCCCGAGCGGGCCGGTTCCCGGGCCGGACGCCTGCGGAACTGGTGGCGCCCGGAGGGGATGTGGCGGCGCGGCATCGTGCTCGCGGTACTCGCCGTACTGCTCGGGCTGCTGATGATTCTGCACGCCCGGATCCCCAACGCCGTGGGAAACCTGGGCAGTCTGCTGGAGACGTTGCTGCCGTGGCTGGGCCTGTGCGTCCCGCTGCTGCTGCTCGCCGCGGTCCTGCGCCGCTCCGCAACGGCGCTGATCGCCCTCGTCCTGCCGGTCTTCGCGTGGGCCAACCTCTTCGGCGGCCAGATCACCGACAAGGCGGGCACCGGCGGCAATCTCACCGTCGTCACCCACAACGTCGACGCCGGCAACCCCGACCCGGCGGCCACCGCCAGGGACATCGTGGCGTCCGGCGCCGACGTGGTGGCCCTGGAGGAGCTGACCGGCGAGGCGCTGCCCACCTACCGCCAGGGCCTGGCGAAGGCGTACCCGTACCACACCGTGCAGGGCACCGTCGGCCTGTGGAGCAAGCGCCCGCTGTCCGACGCCCGGCCGGTGGACATCAAGATGGGCTGGACCCGCGCGCTGCGCGCCACCGTCACCGCCGCCGACGGTCAGCAGTTCGGCGTCTACGTCGCGCATCTGCCGTCGGTGCGGGTCAAGGTCGAGGCGGGCTTCACCGCCAACCAGCGCGACGGCAGCGCCGAGGCGCTGGGCGAGGCGATCGCCGCCGACCCGGTGCGCAAGATCATGCTGCTCGGCGACCTCAACGGGACCATGAACGACCGTTCGCTCGCCCCGGTCACCTCCCAGATGCGCTCCGCGCAGGGCGCGGCCGGCGACGGGTTCGGCTTCAGCTGGCCGGCGGCGTTCCCGATGGCCCGGATCGACCAGATCATGATGAAGGCGATGGATCCGGTCAAGGCGTGGGTCATGCCGTCGACGGGCAGCGACCATCTCCCGGTCGCCGCCTCGGTCAAGATCTGACCGAGGCCGACGGGCCGACGGGGCCGGCTGAGGCGGACGGGCCGACGCCGGCGGGCCTCCCCGACGAGCTGCCGAAACGCAGTCGTCATGCCCCGTTCCCGTTCCGGAATACTCGGGCTGGGAGACTTTGTTCCGTGAGAGAACTTACCTCTCCCCTTACGGACGTCCCCTGAAAGGTCTGGGTCTTTCATGCCCTTGGCTCTGCTCGCGCTCGCGATCTCGGCCTTCGGTATCGGCACCACGGAATTCGTGATGATGGGCCTGCTGCCCAACGTCGCGGACGATCTGGGCACCTCCGTGCCCACCGCCGGCTACCTCGTCTCCGCCTACGCCCTCGGCGTCGTCATCGGCGCCCCGCTGCTGACCGCCCTCGGCTCCCGCATCCCGCGCAAGCGGATGCTGGTACTGCTGATGGCGGTCTTCACGGTCGGCAACCTGGCCTCCGCCCTGGCCCCCGGCTTCGGCACACTGATCGCCGGGCGGCTGCTGGCCGGCCTCCCGCACGGCGCGTTCTTCGGCGTCGGCGCGGTGGTCGCCGCCCGGCTGGTGCGCGAGGGCCGCCAGGCCCGCGCGGTCGCCACCATGTTCCTCGGCCTGACCATCGCCAACATCGTCGGCGTCCCCGCCGCCACCCTCCTCGGCCAGCAGTTCGGCTGGCGCGCCACCTTCCTGATCGTGGCCGCCATCGGCCTGGTCGCGATGGCCGCCCTGGCCCGGCTGATCCCGCCGCTGCCGGCGCAGGAGCGCACCGGCCTGGCCCGCGAGCTGCGCGCCCTCGGCAGCCGTCAGGTCCTGCTCGGCCTGCTGACCACGGTCTTCGGCTTCGCCGGCATCTTCGCCGTCTACAGCTACCTGGCCTCGATGATGACCGAGGTCACCGGCTTCGCCGAGGGCTCGGTCCCGCTCGTCCTCGCCCTCTTCGGCATCGGCATGACGCTCGGCGCCCTCGCCGCGGGGCCCCTCACCGACCGCGCGCTGCGGCCGACCCTGTACGGCTCGCTGGCGGCCCTGGCCCTCGTCCTCGCCGCGTTCCACTTCACCGCCCAGGTCAAGTGGGCCGCCCTGGTCACCGTCGTCCTCATCGGCGCGGTCGGCTTCCTGACCACCACCCCCCTGCAGATGCTGGTCATGAACAAGGCCCAGCAGGCCCCGACGCTGGCCGCCGCCTCCAACCAGTCGGCCTTCAACCTGGCCAACGCGGGCGGCGCCTGGGTCGGCGGCCTGGCCCTGGCGGCCGACTGGGGCTGGACGTCGCCGACGCTGGTCGGCGCGGTGCTGGCCGCCGCCGGCCTGGCCGTCGCCGTCGTGGCGGGTCTGCTGGACCGCGGGTCCAAGGACGCGTCCCGCATCGTGGCGCGCAGCCGGGAGGCGGCCGCGGAGGCCGGTGCGACCACCGGGTAGGCCCGCCGCCGGGTGGGTCTACCCGGGGGGTGCCGGGTGAGGGCCCGTCAGCTGCCTTCCCGCCAGCGGTTGGTGATCGGCAGGCGGCGGTCCTTGCCGAAGCCCTTCGTGGAGATCTTCGGGCCGGGCGGGTACTGGCGGCGCTTGTACTCGGCGTGGTCGACCATCCGCAGGACGCGGGTGACCAGGGCCTCGTCGAAGCCCTGGGCGATGATGTCCTCGCGGCCGCGGTCGCGGTCGACGTAGAGCTCCAGGACGCGGTCGAGGACGTCGTAGTCGGGCAGCGAGTCGGTGTCGACCTGGCCGGGACGGAGTTCGGCGCTCGGCGGCTTGGTGAGGGTGTTCTCCGGGATCGGCGGGGTCTGGCCGCGGTCGGCGGCGGCCTCGTTGCGCCAGCGGGCGAGTTGGTAGACGACGGATTTGTAGACGTCCTTGATGGGGCCGTAGCCGCCCACCGAGTCGCCGTAGAGCGTCGAATAGCCGCAGGCCAGCTCGGACTTGTTGCCGGGGGCGAGGACCAGGTGGCCCTCCTGGTTGGAGATGGCCATCAGGGTCGTGCCGCGCAGCCGGGACTGGAGGTTCTCCTCGGCGAGGCCGGTGAGGGAGAGGGACTCCATGTACGCGTCGAACATCGGGCCGATCGGGACCGTGCGGAAGGACAGGCCCGTACGGCGGGCGAGTTCGGCGGCGTCGGTGAGGGAGTGGTCGGAGGAGTAGCGCGAGGGCATCGCCACGGCGTGGACATGGGCGGGGCCCAGCGCGTCGCAGGCGATCGCGGCGACCAGCGCGGAGTCGATCCCGCCGGAGAGGCCGAGCACGACGCTGTGGAAGCCGTTCTTGGCGACGTACGCGCGCAGGCCGACGACCAGCGCGGTGTAGACCTCTTCGAGGTCGCCGAGGCGTTCGGCCCGCCCGCCGGGGGTCTCGGCGGGGTAGGGCGGCAGCGGTTCGGGGGAGAGCGTGAGGTGGTCGACGCGCAGGCCGTCGTCCAGGACGCCACAGGGGGGTTCGGGCGCCGCGGCCGGCAGGTCGAGGTCGACCAGGACACAGCCCTCCGCGAACTGCGGCGCCCGCGCGATCACCCCGCCGTCCTTGTCGACGACGATCGAGTCGCCGTCGAAGACCAGCTCGTCCTGGCCGCCGATCATCGCCAGATAGGCCGTGGTGCAGCCGGCCTCCTGGGCGCGCTTGCGGACCAGCTCCAGGCGGGTGTCGTCCTTGTCCCGCTCGTAGGGGGAGGCGTTGATGGACACCAGCAGCCCGGCGCCGGCGCTGCGGGTCGCCGGGACCCGGCCGCCGTCCTGCCACAGGTCCTCGCAGATGGCGAGTGCGACATCGACGCCGTGCACCCGTACGACGGGCAGCGTGTCACCGGGGACGAAGTAGCGGAACTCGTCGAAGACGCCGTAGTTGGGAAGGTGGTGCTTGGCGAAGGTGAGCGCCACCTCGCCGCCGTGCAGCACGGCCGCGGCGTTCTGGGGCGCGCCGGCGGGGCGTCCGTAGCGCGGCCCGGCCTGCTCGCCGCGGTCGAGGTAGCCGACGACGACGGGGAGGCCGCCCAGGCCCTCGTCGGCCAGCCGCCCGGCCAGCGTCCGCAGCGCGACGCGGCTCGCCTCGACGAACGACGGCCGCAGCGCGAGGTCCTCGACGGGGTAGCCGGTCAGCGCCATCTCGGGGAACGCGACGAGGTGCGCGCCCTGGCCGGCGGCGTGCCGGGTCCAGTGCACGATCGTCTCCGCGTTCTGGGCGAGATCGCCGACGCAGGAATCGATCTGGTTGAGGGCGAGACGAAGTTGAGGCACCCCGCCAGTGTAATCGTCTTTCTGACGCAATGGGTGGCCCGCGGGCTTCGCGGGCCACCCTTACCCAAGCTCTCAAGGAGCAGGGGCCCCATCAGTGACCGGAAGGGACCCTCAGCCGAGGGGGCGGATGCCGTCCGTCACTTCGGCAGCCGGTAGCCGAGGACCGTCATCATCCCGGACTCCGAGTGGTAGATGTTGTGGCAGTGCATCATCCACAGGCCGGGGTTGTCGGCGTCGAAATCGACGGCGAGCTTCTTGCCCGGCAGCATGATCGTGGTGTCCTTTCGGGGGCCGCCGCCGGGCAGCGCGAAGGTGTGCCCGTGCAGATGCATCGGGTGCCACATCTTGGTCTTGTTGCGGAAGATGATCCGCACCCGCTCCCCTTGTTCCACGGGGTACCGCTGCGACGGGGTGTACGGCTTCTCGTTGATCGCCCAGTTCCACTTCTCCATCGTGCCGGTGAGGTTCATCTTGAGGGTGCGGTCGGGTTCGCGGTCATCGAGCAGGCACGATTCGTCGCCCTTGAGGTCGCCCGCGCTCAGCCCCCCGCTGCGCAGCTCCTTCGGGCGGATCTTGGGGTCGGGGGCGTCGCCGCTCCCGGTGCGCAGCAGGGCCTGCGCGGTCTGGTTGTTCTTGCCCGCGGAGAGCGCGGTGAACGGGAAGACCCCGTCCTTGGCCGTGACCAGGACGTCGTAGCGCTCGGCCATGCCGATCAGCAGGCTGTCGGTCTTCTGGTGCGTCACCGGGAAGCCGTCGGTGTGCGTCACGGTCAGCTGGTGGTCGCCGAGCGCGACCCGGTAGGCGGTGTCGCCGCTGGCGTTGATGATCCGGATCCGGATGCGGTCGCCGGGCTTGGCGCGGAAGGTTTCGCGGTCGTCGCGCGTCTTGCCGTTGATCAGGTGGTACGGATGTTCTACGGTGCCCGAGAAGTCGTCGTCGTCCATCCGGCCCATGTTCCTCAGCATCCGGGACGCGGCGGCGCGGGAGCGCCTGTCGTTCCGGTGCGTCATCTGCAGCTCGCCATGGCCCATGGGGCCGTCGGGCTTGTCCTTGTTCAGCTCGGCCAGGATCGCGTCCGGGGTGGCGCCGTCGACCCCGTCGAGCCAGTCGTCGATCACGATAATCCACTCCTTGTCGTAGGAGAGCGGCTCTTCGGGGTCGTCGACGATCAGCGGTGCGTACAGCCCGCGGTCCAGCTGCACGCCGACGTGCGGGTGGAGCCAGTGCGTACCGGGCGTGGAGGCCGCGAACAGGTAGTTGAAGGAGTGGCCGGGCCTGACCTCCCGCTGGGTGATGCCGGGGACACCGTCCATGTCGTTGCGCAGCTGCAGCCCGTGCCAGTGGATGGTGGTGGACTGCGGGAGGCGGTTGTGCAGGGTCAGCGCGATCCGCTCACCTGCGGTGACCCGGATCGCCCGGCCCGGCAGCCGGTCGCCGTACGCCCAGGTGTCGACGGTCACGCCGCCCAGGTCGAGCTTGGTCTCGGAGGCGGTCAGCGAGAAGGCCCGTACGGGGCCCTTGCCCCGCTCGATCTCGGTCTCGGCGACCTCGGCGCCGGAGGGGGAGACATAGCCGGACGGGGGGCGGTCGTCGCGGCCGTTGGGGGCGCCCCCGCCGTGCCTGGTGTCCGGGGCGGTGGATGCGAGGGATCGGGAGGCCAGCAGCCCGCTTCCGGCGGCGGCGAGTCCCGCGCCGAGCACGGCGCGGCGGGAGTGCGTACGCATAGGGAAAGCACCTCGTGGCGATGTCGGTGTGAAGGGTGGTCTGTTCGGGGGCGCTGCCGCGGACTCCGGAGCGTCGGCGGAGGGCGCTCCTACACGCGCGGCACCGACAGTGGGGCGAGGAGTTGGGGACGCGGCGGCGCGGATATTGGCCACTGGCCGCGCGGCAGCCGGGTGCGCAGTGCCGCGAGGGCGGGGGAGGCGAGCGGGTCGGCGATCGGCGCGGTGAACGGCAGCAGGCAGCCGCGGCACACGGCGGCCTCGCCCTGTTCCCGCATCGCGGACCTCCCGACGAAATGACCTCTGGGCGGCCGCCCCGCGGACCGCCACCACTGAAATCTACCCCCGAGGGGTATGGGTCTCCCAGCGCTGTCCGCCGAACGGAGTGGCGCCTGCATATCCTGGGCCTCCACCCGAGACAGCACGACCCACCACCAACAGCAACCCACAACGGCTCCGCCCTGGCCCATGCCCACGTACCCGAGACGGATGTCCTTGACCCGCACCCGCCGCTCCGCCGCCGCCCGCCGCAGGGTGGCCGCCACCCTGCTGCTGCTCGGCGCCGCCGCGTACACCGCGTGGGTGCTGGAGGTGGTGCTCGCCACCGGCCTCGACCCCGTGCAGGCGTACGTCAGTGAGCTGGCCGCCGCCGATCAGCCGCTCGGCGGACTCTTCCGCGCCACCGACCTCCTCGCCGGTCTGCTGGTGCTGGCCGGTGCGGTGACCGCCCTGCCGACGACCGGGCGCGGACCCTGGGCGACGGCCGGCTGGGCCGCGCTGGCGCTCTTCGGCGCCGCCACCGCCGTCGACTCCCGGCTGCCGCTGAGCTGCGCGCCGACCAGCGATCCGGTGTGTGCGGCCCGGGAGACCGCCGGGCTGGTGCCGGCCACCCACACCGCGCACGCCCTCAGCAGCTCCTGCGCGATGCTCGGCGCGCTCGCCGCGCTGGTCCTGCTGACCTTCGCCGCCCGGCGCTACGACCGCTGGCCGCCGCTGGGCCGCTTCGGCCCCGCCCTGGTGCTCGCCGAACTGGCCGCCACCCTCTGGACGCTGGCCTCCGTCGCGGCGTTCAGCGCCGGCCGGGGCACCTGGGCCCTGGGCGCCGGCCAGCGACTGCAGGTCCTGCTGGTCGCCCTGTACATCGCGCTGCTCGCGGTCTGCGTGGCCAGGTCCGGACCCGCGGGGGCGGCGGGAGAACGGGCATCGGCGAAGCCGGCACCCCGAGAACCCGCAGCAGGACGAGGAGACCGATGAACCGACACCCGCGCCCGCTGCCCGCCCCCGGCCGGTTCCTGCGCGTCGACGGCGTCGCGCTGCACGTCCTGACCGAGGGGAGCGGCCCGGTCTGCGTCCTGAGCGGCGGTCTGGGGATGGCCTGGTTCGACTGGGACGCGGTCGCCGCGCTGCTCGCCCCGTACCGCACCGTCGTCCGCTTCGACCGCCCCGGACTCGGCCTGAGCGCCCCGGCGCCCGCGCCGCCCACCGTCGCCGCCGAGGCGGACCGGCTCGCCCACCTCCTCGACGCGCTCGGCCACTTCGGCCCGGCCACCGTCGTCGGTCACTCGCTCGCCGGGTTCCACGCCGAGGCGTTCGCCCGGCTGTACCCGGCCCGCTGCGCCGGGCTCGTCCTCGTCGACGGCAGTATCGAGGACGATCCGCGGCCCCGGCTGCCGCGCGCGGTGCGCACCGCCTGGGCGGGCGGCCTGGCCGGCGCGCTGTCCGCCGCCGGGCTGGCGCACGTACTGGGACCGGCGACCCGCCGCCTCATAGGGCGCGCCGCGACCGTCGGCAGCCATCCGCCGCACCCGTGGGAGCGCGCCGGCTACCGCACCAGCCGGGTGGTGCGGGCCTGTGCCCTGGAGAACGCGACCTACCCCTACCAGGCCGCCGAGCTCGCGGCGCTGCGCAGGGACCGTCCACTGCCCGATCTGCCGGTGACGGTCCTGGCGGCGTACGACGGCAGCGAGACGGCCGGGCAGCTGCGCTGGCTGGAGCGGCAGCGGGCGCTCGCCGCGGAGCTGGGCGGCCGGTTCGCGGTCGCCGCGCCCGCGGGTCATCTCGTGATGGCCGATGTGCCGGAGTCGGTGGCGCAGGCGGTGCTGGACCTGTCGGGGACGGGGCGGGACGCGACGGCGCCGTTCGCCTGAGTCCCGGCCGCCCGCGGGGCGCGACCACGCGAAAACGCGAAAACGCGAAAACGCAAGACCCGACCCCCTCAACAGCGGGTCAACGACACCTCCCGCCCGCTTCAAGATCGGGCCAAGCCCCCCGATTGGCATGGCCGGCCGCGCTGAGCGGGCGCACCGTGGGAAGGATCGGGGGCAAGGGTTACGGGACGGCGGTTCTGATTCAGGCCAAGGGTGCGTAATGTGACGGTAACCCCCTCACGTGATACTGGTGTGCCACGCACGATCTTCCCCGTGCGTGGACAGGCCGATTGACCTGCAAGGATTGGTGACCCATGGACAAGCAGCAGGAGTTTGTGCTCCGTACGCTCGAGGAGCGCGACATCCGCTTCGTACGGCTGTGGTTCACCGATGTCCTCGGGTTCCTCAAGTCCGTCGCGGTCGCGCCGGCCGAGCTGGAGCAGGCCTTCGACGAGGGCATCGGCTTCGACGGCTCGGCCATCGAGGGCTTCGCCCGGGTGTACGAATCCGACATGATCGCCAAGCCGGACCCGGGCACCTTCCAGATCCTGCCCTGGCGTGCCGAGGCCCCCGGCACCGCCAGGATGTTCTGCGACATCCTGATGCCGGACGGGTCGCCGTCGTACGCCGACCCCCGGTACGTCCTCAAGCGCATCCTGGCCAAGACCTCCGACCTCGGGTTCACCTTCTACACCCACCCGGAGATCGAGTTCTTCCTGCTGAAGGACAAGCCCGTCGACGGCTCCCGGCCGATCCCCGGCGACTCCTCCGGCTACTTCGACCACACCCCGCAGAACGTCGGCATGGACTTCCGCCGGCAGGCCATCACGATGCTGGAGTCCATGGGCATCTCGGTGGAGTTCAGCCACCACGAGGGCGCCCCCGGTCAGCAGGAGATCGACCTGCGGTACGCCGACGCGCTCTCGACCGCCGACAACATCATGACGTTCCGGCTGGTCATGAAGCAGGTGGCGCTGGAGCAGGGCGTCCAGGCGACGTTCATGCCCAAGCCGTTCTCGGAGTACCCGGGCTCCGGCATGCACACCCACCTCTCGCTCTTCGAGGGCGACCGCAACGCCTTCCACGAGTCCGGCTCGGAGTACCAGCTCTCCAAGGTGGGGCGCTCGTTCATCGCCGGTCTGCTGCGGCACGCCGGGGAGATCTCCGCCGTCACCAACCAGTGGGTCAACTCCTACAAGCGCATCTGGGGCGGCACCAACCGCACCGCGGGCGCCGGCGGCGAGGCCCCCTCGTACATCTGCTGGGGCCACAACAACCGCTCCGCGCTGATCCGCGTGCCCATGTACAAGCCCGGAAAGATGGGCTCGACCCGGGTCGAGGTCCGCTCGATCGACTCCGGCGCCAACCCGTACCTGACCTACGCGGTGCTGCTCGCCGCCGGCCTCAAGGGCATCGAGGACGGCTACGAGCTGCCGGCCGGCGCCGACGACGACGTGTGGGCGCTGTCGGACTCGGAGCGCCGGGCGATGGGCATCGAGCCGCTGCCGCAGAACCTCGGCGAGGCCATCGACCTGATGGAGCGCAGCGAACTGGTCGCCGAGACCCTCGGTGAGCACGTCTTCGACTTCTTCCTGCGCAACAAGAAGCAGGAGTGGGAGGAGTACAGGTCGGAGGTCACCGCCTTCGAGCTGCGCAAGATGCTGCCCGTGCTGTAACCGCAGGTCAGAGCGACTGTGAAGGCTGAACGGCGTGGGGGCCTACGGTAGTTGACCGTAGGCCCCACCGTTCGTCTCACTCGCCCCGGGCCGCCTCTGGGCCGTCCGGCGCCGAATCGGCCCCCTCGTACAGGCTGTCCACGGCCCTGCGCGTTCGCCCCTCACTGCTCGGCAAGAGGTGCGTGTAGACCCGGAGCGTGAACCCGGGGTCGGTGTGCCCCAGGTATGTGCTCAGCGCCTTGATGTTCTCGCCCGCGTCCAGCAGGACGGAAGCGTAGAAGTGCCGTAGCGCGTGCATGCCATCCTCGCGCGCTGACAGATGACGCTCCCCGGGCCGGGGCTCCGGGATGACGCCGGCCGTCACGAGAGCGGGCTTCCATACCCGCGTATTGAAGTCCGTCCGCCGGACCGCCCCGCCACCGTCAGTACGTGTGAAGAGCAGGCGCTTGGTCACCAGCGGGCCGTCCGGCCGAAGCCAGGGCAGCTTCACCGCGACCGGCGAATACGCTTCCATGTGCCGCTTGAGCACGTGGGCAACGCGGTCCGGTAGGGGAACGTCGCGTTCCTTGTCGCGCTTCGGCCGGGCGAACACGAGCTTCCCGCCCGAGATCTTCACCTGGAGGGCGACGTGCAGCCAACCCGTATCGAAGCTGATTGCGTCCTCCGTGAGGCCGAAGATCTCGCCTTGCCTGAGTCCGCATCCTCCCCCGATGTCGACCATCGCTCGGTACTCCTCGGGAAGCGCGGCGCGCACAGCGAACGCGCGCTGCCGGGTCCATGGCGTGACTCGTTGCCCGCTGGGTGCCGGCGCCCGCACGCTGCTGGCCTGGCACGGGTTCCGGTGCAAATAGTCGTCGTCCACGGCGGCCGTGAACACGGCTGACACGCTGGCGAAGATGACGCGGCGGTAGGAAGAAGCAGGCACCGCCCGCTCCAACTCACTGAGCCAGTCCCGAATGTGTTCCGGTTTGAAGGAACCAAGAGGTCGCGTCCCCAGATATGGGATCGCGTGACGTCGAATCTGGACGGACACCGGTTCGCGGGTCGTCGGGTCGGTCGTCTGAGCCTGAAGCCACTTCTCGGCGTACTGCCGGAAGGTTGTCCGGCTGTCCTTCGGGTCGACGTACCGGCCGCCTTCCATATCGGCCTGGATCTTCAACAGCCACTTCTCGGCAAGACGCTTCTTGCCGTCGGGGAAGCTCTGGGACTTCTCGCTCCCGTCGGGGCCGACGTAGCGGGCGCGGTAACGCATGCCGGTGCCGTGGCGGTCGGTCTTGACGCGACGGGGCTTGCCGTCGGGGCCTGGCTCGGTCTTGTACCACCGGTCTTGGATGTGGCCGGCCATAGGGCGCTTCCTCCGGGAGAGAGGCAGGGCGGGGCCAGTTGGCCCCGCCCTGCGGGTTGTTTTTTCGGTTGCCTCGGCGTTGTCAGGCGGCTTCGTCGTCAGCCATCTGCTGTTCGGTCCAGGCGCGGACGGCGGCGGGGTCGTAGCGGAGGTGCTTGCCGACGCGGAAGCCGCGCGGGCCGGTGCGCTTCTTACGCCACTGGTAGACGGTCTCCAGCGGGACGCCGAAGAGGGCGGCTATGTCCTCGGGTGTGAGGTAGCGGTCCGGGAGTCCGCCCCGGAGCGCGACTGTGGCGGGTGCTGCTGCCATGCGCTGTCTCCTTCGCTGGCCATGTACGCAGGCGTCTTGGTCTGTGCCTGTCCGAGGTTCGGATTTCTGCGTCACCTGCGTCATCTGCGTCATTCGTCGCTCTGACCTGCGCTTTCGTGGTGACGCAGCACGGTGGGGGTGCGTCACCGGTGACGCGGGCCTCCGTCATCGGGTGACGCAGATGACGCAGGATGACGCAGGATTCGGCCGTCTGCGTCACCCGTCTTCCGGCAGGTCACGGGCCGTTTTCGGGGTGTGGGTGACGCAGGTGACGCAGCGTCCCTCTACTTCGGACAAAGAGGGGGTGGTGTCTGTTGTGGTGGCGGCTCAGAGAGTGAAGAAGGAGCCGCTTCGCGGCGCGACCATCGCAGGGCGGCGGTGCCGCCGAACAGCAAGAGGAGCACGCGGCGACGGGTGCTCCTCTTGCTTGTGCGGGCGGTCGTGGTGCCCTGCGGTCAGAAGGCCGCTTCCTGTTCCGGTGAGGGCGGCGAGGCGGCCGGCCGCGCGATCTCGATGTAGCGGGATGTCTTGGTGCGTCCCCAGTCGATGAGGACGCCCCGGGCGGCGAGGGTGGGCTGAAGGCGCTTGAGCCGGTCGGAGAGCACCTTGCCGGTGGTCGGCCACCCTTTAGGCAGGGGACGGAAATCCTCGCCCGTGTAGAGGCCCGTGAGGCAGTGCAGCCACTCGGCGGAAGTCATCCGCTGCTCGGTGCCCGGGTCGACGCCGGCGGCGTGCTTGAGCACCGTTTGTGCCAACAGGTCGCCCTCGATGACGTCGTCGTTGAGGTCGTCCAGGCTGGCCCGGTAGGCGGCGAGCGCTCCCAGACCGGTGGCCGCGTCGAGCTGCGCGCACAGGTGCGCGAAGTCGGCCATGCGCAGGTCGGTCGGGATGTCCGCCTCTGCGGCCCGCACCTGCACTGTGAGGTCCAGGAGCGAACCGAGGATGACGGGCAGGACCTCTGCGAAGTCGGACCACAGTTCAGCTTCGGTGCGTCGGACCCGGGGGCGTTCCAGGCGCAGGGGCAGGAGCCGTTCGGCGAGGTCGGGCCGGATCACGCCGACGTCGATGCCGGTCAGGAGTAGGGGGCGGCGGTAGCCGATGCGGAAGACGTCCCCGTCGGTGAACAGGGCGCGCTTGACGTTCTCGGCCCCGGTCACGATGCAGCACATCGCGTCGGACAGCTCCGGGGTCATGTGGGAGAGGTTGTCCAGCGCGGTGACCCATCCGGCCGCCACCGCCGTGATCAGGTTCTCCTCATCCTTCGGGGCCCGGCGCAGGTCCCCGGTCATGCCCTCGATGATCCGCACGAGCATGCGCCCGCCGGTGGACTTGCCGGCGCCCTGCGGGCCGGTGAGGAACGGTGCCGGGACGGGCACCGTCGGGCCCAGGCAGCCGATGAGCCACGCAAGGGCTAGGCACTCGGTCTCCGCAGTGGCGAAGTTGCACAGCCGCATCAGGAGATCGACGCCCTTGCCGTCGGTGTCCTTGACCGGCAAGGGCAGTTCCCCCGTGAGCTGGGTACGCCGCCAGCAGACTTCCTGCGGGTCGGGGGTGCGGATGTCCCACCCGGTGGGGTGGATGCGCACGGACTGACCGTCGCTGCGCCCCAGGTCCAGCCACGTCGCCCCGTCGAATCCGGGGGCGACGCGAATGTGCACGGGCTGGACGTCCTCGGTCAGCGCCAACGCTTCGATCAGGTCAAGCGCTTCCTTCATCGCAGTGCCGTTGAAGACGCCGATGCCGTCCGTGAACAGTCCGACCATGAGTTCCTGCCGGTGGCTTCCCGTCGTGCCCTGGGAGCGGATCGGGCGGGCCACGGGGTGGCCGTTCTTCTGCGCGTACACGGTGCCGTCGGCCGTGCGGAAGTACCGGAAGTGCGCCTGTGCGTAGTCGGTGATGATCTCGCGGGCCGGGTTCTTGTCGTCGTCGGCCACGGTCACAGTCCCAACCGGGCGAGAGCGTTCGTCCACGCCTCCGTGCAGTGCCGGGGCGATTCACCCTTGGTCTGCGCG
Organism: Streptomyces sp. NPDC033270; assembly: GCF_055576575.1. NCBI lineage: Bacteria > Bacillati > Actinomycetota > Actinomycetes > Kitasatosporales > Streptomycetaceae > Streptomyces > Streptomyces sp. NPDC033270. The sequence continues at coordinate 131,515 of NZ_JBVIRA010000015.1, read as the reverse complement.
GCGGTGAACAGCCGCGTGACGTGGGTGTCGGTGAGGCAGCCGCACCGGCCGTGCGTGGACAGCACGGCGAGGAACGTCCGGTACACGGTCGCGTGGACCGCGCTGGACGCTTCGGTGATGTGCTGCTCTGCCATGGCGATGCCCCGTTCCAAGTAGGCAGGCGTGCGGTGCCGACACTCCCCGCCCCCGGTGCCGGTAGGCGCGGCCACAAACGGCGCCGGGCGGACCGTGGGAGGCTCCTTGGCGGCCAGTGCACGCACGACGTCCGGCAGGTCGGCCATCGTGCCGGTGCCGGGCCCGAGGTAGCGGGCGTAGGCCATGGTCGACTTGATGTCGACGCCAGGGCGCACCGCGTTCACGGAGCGCATGGCGCCCCGGTAGATCCAGTGCTCACCGCGAGTCGTCGGCACGGTCCGCGTGGCGGGCAGGGAGATGCGGGCCCACGCGATGGCGTCTGCGTCGTCCAGGTCGACCACGGTCAGCCCGGCGCCGCCGGGGTGGTAGCCGACGCACACCGCCTCCCGCCACGCCGCCGCCCACGGGGGCGAGACGATGACGGCCGGGTCGGTGGTCGCGGCGGCCCACGCGTGGCACGGGGCCGGGCACCGGCACGGGCCCGGGGTCTTCATGTTCGGTCGGCCGCCGCACGCGTTCGCCTTGCATGCACGGCAGTTGCCGAACGGGACCTTTCCCGACCGCAGGGGCAGCGGTGGCATGCCGGCCGCCGCCAGGGTGAGCGCCACTCGCCGGATAGGGGTCTGTTGGGTCATGCTGGGAGACCTCCACAGGTCTGTTGATGGCAGGTGGACAAGGGCGGCCCCGGACTTTGGCGAGACGGGGGCCGCCCTTGGCGTCAGTGCTGGTTGTTTGTCTTGGCCCACACGCCGGTCGTGCGGCTGTGGACGGTGCGCCGGTCCTGGTAGACGGGGCCCTGGTAGTGGTGGTGGACGTCCGGGTCGGGCTTGGCGCGCTTAGCGAGCCGGGCGAGGGCGAGCACGAGGGCGGTGGGGGCGCCGAACACGAGGCCGCACACCACCGGGTCGGCGAACTGGGACACGTACATCAGGACGGCGGCCGTGCCGCCGACCATGGCGGTGGCGGTGCCGCCGGCGAGCATGAGCACGCTGGCATCGGTGGCGCCCTGGCTCATCGGGGGCCGTCCCGGTTGCGCGACGGGCGGGGTGTCGCCATGGGCGGGGACCGGGGTGTCGTCGCGGTAGGCGGTGGGCCGGTAAGCGTCGGCGATGATCCGCCGGGCCTCATCCTCGGCCTGAACCTCGCTCAATCCGGTGCCCGTGACGGCCGTCTGAGGGGTGGTGTCGGGGTACAAGCGGAATCCCTTCCGGTGCGTAGTCAGGGAGGCAGAGACACCCCCTCTGGGGTGCCGCGTGGAGGGGGTTTCGGGCGCCCTGACCTGCGCGCCTCCCTGACTCCCTGAACGATCATCTGTGCAGGTCAGAGCCAGGGAGGCGGGCCAGGGAGGCGGTCAGGGAGTTCTCCCTGCCTCCCTGACCAGTCGGCGGCGCGCTCCCTGTCATCCGTCGGCGAAAGCGGAACCTTCTCCATCGCGGTTGGCGAGGGCGCGGGTGACGCGGTCGCGGGCGACGACCATGACGCCGTCGGACTTGTGCGGCTCGGCGCCGGCGTCGTCCAGGACGCGCTTGAGGTCGATGAACGACCAGCCGCCGTAGGCGTCCGCGTTCCGCGTGGCGAGCCGCGCCAGCACGTCCTTCGTGCGCACGCGGGGCGCGTCGCCGACGACGGCGGCGATGTCGGCGAGCGGATCGTGTTCCGCGCCCCGCTCGATGGCGTGCAGGGTCGTCACGCCATCGCGCAGGGCCTTGGCCCGGTCGGTGATGTTCTCAGCGGCGTCGTCGTCGATGTAGTGCGTGCGCACCGTGATGGACGACTGTCCGGCCGGAATGGCGATGCCGTCGGAGGCGACGACCAGGGTTCCCCGGTCCAGGCCCGGACGCAGCAGGTTCGGAGCCGCGCCCCCGTCGACGGCCTTGTCCCCGAGCGCCATTCGGGCCTGCGACTCGGTGCCCAGAGCGAGGGAGGCGCGGGTGTGGGCACCCTCGCGGACCAGCTTGGGAAGGTTCTCATTGGTCGGGTCCTGCGTGCCCTGCCACATCAGCACGTTCACGGCCCGCCCCTGGTTGTGGATCTTCCGGACGGCCATGAAGTACCGGGAGTTGGCCTTGGAACCGCCGTAGGGGCGCTTCTCGGCGTCCTTGGCCGGGCACATGAACGCCACCTGTGCTTCGTCGACCAGCACGATCAGCGGCGGGAACACGGTGCCGGGCGGGGCCTGGATGCGGCGGTTCATCTCGTCCACCGCGCCCTCAACCATCTCGGTCACCTGGATCACGTGCTCATCCGTCGGGCCCTGGATCAAGGTCGTGGCGAGCCCGTCGAACATGTTCCAGTCGCCCACGCCCTTGAGGTCGCCCATGAGGAACTGCACCGACTTGTCCAGCGCGAGCCACAGGGCCAGGGAGCGCAGGGCAACGGTCTTGCCCTGGTTGGACAGGCCCGTGATCAAGAGGTGGCGCTGGTAGAGGCTCAGCGCGGCGGCGTCCCCGCGCAGGTCCTGTCCCCAGGGGGCGCGGCCCTTGGCGTAGTCGGCGGTCATCGTGTCGTCGGTGACCAGCGGGGACGGGCCGATCGGCTCGTCCAGTGCTCCCGAGTCGGCCACCCACAGCCGGACGGTGCGGGCCGCCTGGGGGATGGTGATGAACACTTCGTGTTCGTGTCGGGTGAGGTTCTCGGCGAGCTTGCGGCGCTTGTTCTGGACCTCGTTGGTCGACACCCCGGAGGGAAGGGTGACGTCGACTTCCACGCCGCATCCGGCGATGCGGATCGGTCCCAGCATGGATGCGCCGGCGTCGCCCATCTCCTTGATGGCACGGGCCAGGGCGGGCACTCCGAGGTCGCGCAGGGCCTTGACCACGATGGACGGCGTGATCGGCTCCCCCTCACCGTTGTGGACGTTGGCGGGCAGTGCCCAGGCGGGGGCGGCGTGCTGCTTGCGGCCGACCGACCACAGGGCCAGCAGCGCGAGGAACGGGCCGATGGAGAGCGCAGGGCCCCACACGATCTGCACGATCCGGATCAGCAGGGCGATGAAGTCGATTGTGGCCGCGAGTGGGGTGATGACGTCTTTGACGTCGCCGTTGTTGATGGCCATCACGACCCCGAGCGCGACCAGGGCGCCGATGCCCATCCCGGTGCCGACCAGGGCGCCCTTGGCTGCGTCTACGGGCGAGTGGAGTAGGTCCATGCGGCGATGGTGGCGAGCGGTACGGAAGCGCTGAAGCTTCTCCTCCCACTCCTGCGCCATCTCCAGGTTTCCCGCGGCTTCGGCGGCGCGCATCATGCGCTCGTAGCGGGCGCCCGTGCGGCCGTCCCAGGTGCGGCGAGCCACGATCCGGCCCCCGTTGAACGTGTAGAGGCTGTGTCGGGCCACGGCGCGAGCGGCGGTTTTGGTGGTGTCGTGGGTGACCACGTGCCTCACGCCCCGCCCGGAGCGCACCCACAGCGGCACGGGCCGGGCCGGCGGCGCGTCGGGGACGACGGTGAGCACGGTGGGCGCGGTGTCGGGGGCCGGGGGGTCGGTGGGCTTGTGGAGGCGGACGACGTTCTCAGACATGCTGGAAGTGCTCCTGACTGCCCCCTTGGGGCGGGAGTGAGCGGAGAGCCGGGGTGGCCGGGTCCGTGGCAGGGACGGCCACCCCGGGCAGCACAGTCGTGCAGGTGAGCGTCACGCGGCGGGCAGTGCGCCGGTGGGCGCGGTCACCACCAGCGGGACTTCTTGGGCACGAGGTAGGGGTGGCCGTTGACCATGTGGTCCACGCACTGCGGGCAGTCCTCGCGGGGGCCGAGCTTGCGGTGAACGCTCCGGTCGTGGGCGTGCTGCCAGCACTGCGGGCACTCGCCGGGAGGCGTGTTCTTGACGGCCACGGTCACCACCACCCCGACGACTTCTTGGCCGCCTTGGCGCGGGCGGCTTCGGTTGTGAGCCGCTGCCGCTCCGCGTGCAGGGCGGTCAGTTCCGCGTTCAGCCGCATCTCGGCGGCGCTGCCGGTGGAGTCGATCTGCTCTTCGGCACGGCCGGTGCTGTGGCCCCGGGCGGCGCGGTAGGAGCCGCTGGCAAGGGCGCGGGCCATAGCGCGGCGCTCGCGGCCGTTCATCGGCCACGACTCGCCCCGGCGGACCGCTTCGAGCTTCTTCTCGGTGGCCCGGATCTCGCGGTCCAGACGGCGGATGTCGGAGTTGCCCATCACGCACTCCTAGGAGGGGTAGAAGGGAAGGCGCAGGGCACGCAGGTGCCGAGCGACGTGGGAATGACGTAGCCCGCATCCGTCCGGCATCGCGGGCAGGTTCGGCGGGCGCGGTTCGCCGCCGCAAGCGCCGCCCACCGGGCGGGGGTCATCGGCCGGACCGGTTTGGCGAGGTCGATGCGGTAGAGGTAGGCGATCAGCGGCCCCCGGCGGCGGCGCGGCCGTTCGAGCTGAGCGGCCACGTCCTGACCGCCGGGGCGCAGCCCGCGCGCCCGGAGTTGGCGGCGGGTGGCGTAGCCGTCCGGGGCGAGGCGCCACCGGAACACCGGCAGCGCCCCCGTCACGCGGCCACGCGCTTCCATGCGGCGCGCAAGCGGACCTCGGAGGCGGAGTGGCCGGCCGCCCGGAAGCGAGCGGACATCTCCCGGTAGGACAAGGGCGGGGTCCGGCTGGTGCGGATCTCCTCTACCACCGCGTCCAGCGCGTCATCGGTGAGGGCGGGTGCCGCCTCAAGGGCGGGCGCCCTGATCGCTTCGGAGGGGCCCCACACGGGCAGCTCCCAGTGGGGTGTGACGCCGACCGTGACGGGGGTCGTCACGCTGGTCAGCGCCTTGCCGGTCTCTTCGCTGGCCCGCGTCGTCTCCAGCGTCGACCACGCCTTGGAGAGCGTCTTGGCGGTCTCGGCCTGGACACGTGCTACGCGCGCCCCGGCCCCCGTCACGGCCGTCAGCCGGGTCTCCTCCGTGGCCGCTTCAGCGCGGAGCCGGGCGCGTGCCACGGCCGCTTCGTCCCGGGCCTCCTGCTGGATACCCCGGATGGCATCCAGCGCAATCGGGGTGAGCGCGGTGCGCTCCCACAGTCCGTGGACCAGCCACAGGGCCTTGGCAGCGATCGGCAGCCACGCCACGGCCAGCCACGCGCCCGCCGGGTCGTCGGCGGTGAGGGCGTGGGCGACCAGGACGCCCGCAGCGACCAGCCCGAACGACCAGCCGACGGCGGCCACCGCGCGAGAGTGGTCGCCTTGTGCGGAGAGGCGGCGTTCGTAGGCGAGGGTCGCCAGCCAGCCGCCGTCGATGCCAAGACCGACGACCAGGGCGACGGGCCACGGCACCGCCGTGCCCAACCACATCACGACCACGGCCAGCGTCAGGACCATGGATACCGCTGTCATCGCGACGGCGGGCAGAACGGTCTTGGCAGTCACGATGCACCGCCCCACGCGATCACCGCAGCGACCACCAGCAGCGCGCCGGCAAGGCACGTCAGGTCGATAGCGCGGCGCACCCGCCCGAACTTCAGGACGGCGATGCGGGACAGGGTGGCGATGTGCGCGGGCCGGTCATCCTCGCTCAGCGCGTCGCGGATCTCGTCCGGGGACAAGGTGGCCCAACGCGGGAAGCCCTGCGGCCGAGTACCACCGAGGTTGGGCCGGACCGTGTAAAGCAGCAGTCCGGCCGCAGCCAGCAGGACAGCCACGCCAGCCGCACCGACTCCGATGGCGACGGTGGGCAGGTGGACGCTGGTGGCGGCCGTCCAGGCCCCGGCGAGCATCGCGCCGATGAACGCCAGCAGCAGCGACGCCTTGGTATCGGTGCGCGCCAGTTCGGCCTTGACCTCCGCGTGGGCGGCGGTCAGTGCGGTGTCCTGGTAGCTCACGCCCCCACCTCCGGCACGAACGCCGTGGCGGACAGGTTGGCCAGGTCCCGGCGGGCCGCCAGCACCCGGCGGTGGGCCCTGCGGATACGCCGCTCGTCCAGCACGGACGGCGTGCGGTCGAGGGTGATGATCTGCGCGTCGAGCAGGTCGACCTCGGCGGAGATCAGCGGCATCTCCGCCTCGATCGCGTCCAACTCCGCGTTGGTCGGCTCACGGCCGAGGTCGACGGGGGTAACACCGTCCTGAACAGGAACGATGATGTTCATTGGGTCTGTCCTTCCAAGGGGGACGGCCCGAAGCGGCCCCGGGATTGCGCCCCGGGGCCGCGCGCCGTTGGGATGAGGTCGCACACGGTGTGTGCGGCGGGCCGCGTGGCGGCCGGTGCCCCGGGCCGGATTCGATCCGGCGCCCTTCACGGCTGGATGCCGGGGCGGTGTGCGTCAGAAGGAACGGGAGATGGTGCCGTTGTTGTCGCCCTCGATGACCGTCATCCCGTTGCCGGAGTAGGTGCGGCTGCTGGTGTCCTCGCCGCTGTGGGTGTCGCCGTCGTGGATATCGCCGTTGAGGGCGACCGGGCCGGACGCGCCGGAGATGACCGTTCCGCCGATGTCGCCGTTGTGGTCGCCGCTGACGATGATCGTGGCCATGTGTGCTCCTTTGATGAGAGCGGCCGGTGGTGGCCGCAGTGCCCCGGGCCGGATTCGATCCGGCGTCCTTCACGGCTGAATGCCGGGGCGGTGACGGGGTTAGCGCTGGACGACCGGGCGGTGCATGTCCCGGTGGGTGACCGAGACCTGGTAGCCGTCGGCGCGCAGCTTTTCCGCGAGCGCAGAGGCGAAGGTGGGTGCGCGGTGGCGTCCACCGGCGCATCCGTCGGCGACGGTGACCGTTCCGGCGCTGGGGCCGGACGCGAACGCGGCAACGGCCGTGGCAGTGGCGTCGATCAGGGCGGCGATGCCGGCGGTGTTCAGCACGGCGTTACGCACCGGCTCATCGGCGGCGGTCATGTACCGCAGCTCCGGGCTGACGTGCGGGTCACGGAAGTGGTGCCGCAGGTCGATGGTCAGGTGGGCGGTAGGCGCTTCGGCGTGCAGATAGCCGAACGACACGATCTCTACGGCAGCGCTCATGAGAACTCCTCGGAAGCGAAAGGGGTGATCCGGCTCCCCTCAACCCCGCCCGTACGAGCCGCCCCGCGAAGGGGGCAGCCGGACGGGCGGAGGAGGCAACCGGCCGCAGCGCAGGAGCTGCGGAGCTGGTGGAAGTGCTGGTGGCCCCTGCCAGGGACCGTGGGTCTCGCATTGACGCGGGCCGTGCTCGGTCCGGGGAGTCCCCTCCCGGACGTCATGGCGACGAAAGGTTGATGCCGCGTCGTTCTTTTGCGTCGGCCAGTCCTGCGCTCGCCCTCCCCGCAAGGAATGTGCCGGTGCGGATCGTTGGGCGCGAGCAAGGCAGCCGCAATGCGTTGCCCTGGCCGACGGATCTCCACTCACCTCCGGCCGGTGTGGTCACGGCCGGTATTGCGGTGGTGGATCACGCTGTTCAGTTCTCAAGGAACGACCGCTTCCTTCGGACTCGTGAGACGAGACCTCCGGGCGGCATGGCTTACCAGCAGGTGGTGCCGCTGGACCTTCTGGTCTAGCTGGTACCAACCAGTTGCCAAGATGCTGCACCCTCAAGGTGTGAGGCGTCAAGCACTTTGGTTCAGCTCGTACCAACCAGTGGCCTCGGTCGGGCATCATGGGGGTATGGCGACTCGTTCAGATCCCCTGTATGTCCAGTTGGCGGAGTCTCTTCGCGCGAAGATCGACAGTGGCGAGTACCCGCCCGGCGGCAAGCTCCCCAGCGAGCGGAAGCTCATGGAGGAATACGACGCCTCGCGCAACACCGTGCGGCTGGGCCTCAAGCGGCTTGTCGCCGAGGGGCTCATCTTTCCTAGCCAGGGGCGGGCCTACATGGTTCACCGCAAAGATGTGCTGATCTACAACGCATCGCGCTCGGAGGACCACAACAGGCGCTTGGCGGCCGGCGTTGATGCGTGGGTCCAGGACATCCACGAACAGGGCCGGACGCCCAGTCAAAAAATCTCAGTCAGCATCGAAAAGTCGGATGCCGATATCGCCCAGCGACTCGCTATCAACCCTGGCGATTTGGTGCTGGTGCGGCGCAGGTTGCGGTTCGTAGATGACCATCCTTGGTCGACGGAGGATTCCTACTATCCTCATGACCTCGTTAAGAACACACCTATCGCCGAGCCGGCGGATATCGCAGAAGGCGTGATCGCCCACATGGCCTCTATGGGGCATGCGCAGGTTCGATACGTTGATGACGTAACCGCGACGATGCCAAACCCGAAGCAGGCTGATGAACTGGCAGTCGAAGCGGGTGTGCCTCTGCTGGTGCGGGTGCGCGTGGGGTACACCGAAGAGGGCCCGGTCCGTGTGACGGTCACCTCCATGCCGACGGACCGCCATATCCTCCGCTACGAGCTGGGAACGGGTAACCCTAATGCCTGAAGACATCACTATTCGGCCTGCCGTTGCCGCCGAAGCGGGCGTCATTGCTTCGATGTGGGACGAGGCGGCGCAATGGCTAAGGGCTAGAGATATTGATCAATGGCAGTACCCGGCGAACCTGGAAAAGATTTCGCGCGACATCGAACACGGAAGCGCCTACATATTGCTCGGTGCATCCGAGTATCTAGGGACAATTACAGTAGACGAATTTGCTGATCCCGAATTCTGGCTTCCGGAAGATGATCCCGATGATGCCCTGTACGCGCATAGAGTGATTACTCGCCCCGTCGCGAGGGGGCTCTCATTGGGGGCGCTGATGCTCGACTTGGCTTCTCAGAAAGCGAAGGATGCGGGGAAACGCTGGCTCCGTGTCGACGCATGGAAGACGAACGCCGACCTTGGCAACTACTACGAGGCACAGGGATTCACACGAGTTCGGACTGTGGACCTACCGCACCGCCGGTCGGGCACGCTGTTTCAGCGAGCCACATAGCCGGTCCCCCCTGCTAGTGCCGGTAAAGCCAGGGGCCGGATCTCGGGCCGTCTGTGGGCCGTCGGAGGGCGGCCGAGGACGGCCGGCAACGACCAACGACGACCTCCCAACTGCTGGTCAGAGAGCATCCCGGTAGAGTCTTGGGAGGTGAGTACGGGCATGTATCACTCCCTGCGCAACAAGAAGCAGGAGTGGGAGGAGTACAGGTCGGAGGTCACCGCCTTCGAGCTGCGCAAGATGCTGCCCGTGCTCTGAGCCACCGCGCCACCGAGAGGCCGCATCATGGCACTTCCCGCCCCGCAGGGACGGCGGAGCAGCACCTTCACCCGGCTGCTGAGGCACGGTTTCACCGACCCCTCGGCGGCCGGGGTGCTGCTCGACGTCCCCGAACTCGCCCCCGTACGCGACGACTCGGTCCTGCTCGAAGCGCTCGGGGCCACCGCGGACCCGGATCTCGCGCTGCGGGGCCTGGTACGGCTGGTGGAGGCGCTTCCGACGGAGGAGCAGCAGACGCTGCTGAGCACCGTCGTCGCGGCCAAGCCGCTGCGCGACCGGCTGCTGGGGGTGATGGGCGCCTCCGAGGCGCTCGTCGACCACCTCGCCCGGCACCCGGAGGACTGGCAGTCGCTGGTCACCTACGAGTCGGTCGATCTGCACCCCACCACCCCCGAGTTCGAGCTGGCGCTCGCCGAGGGCATCTGGGGCGAGCGGGGCGCCGGCCGGCCCCGTGCGGACGCGCTGCGTGCCGCCTACCGCCGGGCCCTGCTGGGCATCGCCGCCCGCGACGTGTGCGGGACGACCGATGTCGCCGAGGCCGCGGCGGAGCTCGCGGACCTGGCCACCGCCACGGTCCGGGCCGCCCTGGAGATCAGCTACGAGGAGGCGCCCGGTGACGCCGCGGTCTGCCGGCTGGCGGTCATCGGCATGGGCAAGTGCGGCGGCCGGGAGCTGAACTACGTCTCCGACGTCGATGTCATCTTCGTCGCCGAGGCCAAGGAAGGCGTCGACGAGGCCAAGGCGCTGCAGGCCGCGACCCGGCTCGCCGCCCGGATGATGCGGCTGTGCTCGGACAACACGGTCGAGGGCACGATCTGGCCGGTGGACGCCAATCTGCGGCCCGAGGGCCGCAACGGCCCGCTGGTGCGCACCCTCAGCAGCCATCTCGCCTACTACCAGCGCTGGGCCAAGACCTGGGAGTTCCAGGCGCTGCTCAAGGCCCGCCCGATGGCCGGTGACCTGGGGCTCGGGCAGGAGTACGTCGACGCCCTGGCGCCGATGGTGTGGGAGGTCGCCGAGCGGGAGAACTTCGTCTCCGACGTGCGCCAGATGCGCCGCCGGGTCGTCGAGAACATCCCCGCGGCACAGGTCGAACGGGAGCTCAAGCTCGGCCCCGGCGGGCTGCGCGACGTCGAGTTCGCCGTCCAGCTGCTGCAGTTGGTGCACGGCCGCAGCGACGCCACCCTGCGCAGCGCCACCACCCTGGACGCGCTGGCGGCGCTGGCCGCCGGCGGCTATGTCGGACGCCAGGACGCCGCGGCCCTGGACGCCGCCTACCGCTTCCTGCGGACCTTGGAGCACCGCATCCAGCTCTTCCGGATGCGCCGTACCCATCTGATGCCCGAGGACGAGGCCGAACTCAGGCGCCTGGCCCGGTCGTTGGGGCTGCGGACCGAGCCGGTCGACACCCTCCGCAGGGAGTGGAAGTGGCACGCCAGGGAGGTGCGCCGGCTGCATGAGAAGCTCTTCTACCGTCCGCTGCTCGATGCCGTCGCCCATCTGGAATCCGGCGAGGCCCGGCTGTCCGCCAGGGCCGCCCGTCACCGCCTCGAAGCGCTCGGCTACCACGACCCGGGGGCCGCGCTACGCCATCTGGAGGCGCTGGCCTCCGGCGTGACCCGCAAGGCCGCCATCCAGCGGACGCTGCTGCCGGTGCTGCTCGCCTGGTTCGCGGACTCCGCCGACCCGGACGCCGGACTGCTCAACTTCCGCAAGGTCTCCGACGCGCTCGGCAAGACGCCCTGGTACCTGCGGCTGCTGCGCGACGAGGGCGCCGCCGCCGAGAACCTCGCCCGGGTGCTCTCGGCCGGCCGGCTCGCCCCCGACCTGCTGCTGCGCGCCCCCGAGGCGGTCGCGCTGCTCGGCGCCCCCGACGGGCTGCAGGCCCGCACCCGGGCCGCCCTGGAGCAGGAGGTGCTGGCCGCGGTCGGCCGCGCGGACGGTGCGCAGGCGGCGGTCACGGCGGCCCGCGGGGTGCGCCGCCGGGAGCTGTTCCGCACGGCCGCGGCGGATGTGATCGGCGCCTACGGCACGGAGTTCAGCCCGGCCGACAAGGACCACGGCCACTCGGTCGACGCGGTCGGCTCCGCGCTCTTCGACCTCAACGCCGCCACCCTCGCCGGCGCGCTGCGCGCCGCGGTCCGCGAGCAGTGGGGCGACACCCTGCCCACCCGCTTCGCGGTGATCGGCATGGGCCGCTTCGGCGGCCACGAACTGGGCTACGGCTCGGACGCCGATGTGCTGTTCGTCCACGAACCACGCGAGGGCGCCGACGAGCAGGAGGCCGCCAGGGCCGCCCACGCCGTCGCCAACGAGATGCGCCGGCTGCTGGAACTCCCCTCCTCCGACCCGCCGTTGCTCATCGACGCGGATCTGCGCCCGGAGGGCAGGTCGGGGCCGCTGGTGCGCACCCTCGCCTCGTACGCCGCCTACTACCGGCGCTGGTCGCTGGTGTGGGAGGCCCAGGCCCTGCTGCGCGCCGGACCGGTCGCGGGCGACGCCGGCCTGGGGGAGCGGTTCATCGAGCTGGTCGATCCGCTGCGGTATCCGGCCGAGGGCCTGGGGGAGGACGCGGTCCGCGAGATCCGCAAGCTCAAGGCCCGGATGGAGGCCGAGCGGCTGCCCCGCGGCGCCGACCCGACCACCCACGCCAAGCTGGGGCGCGGTGGTCTCAGCGACGTCGAGTGGACCGTGCAGCTGCTGCAGATGCAGCACGGCTGGGAGATCCCCGGGCTGCGCACGACCCGTACTCGCGAGGCGCTGGCCGCCGCCCATGCCGCCGGGCTGATCGGCACCGAGGAGGCCCAGACCCTGGACGAGGCCTGGGTGCTGGCGGCGCGGGTGCGCAACGCGGTGGTGCTGGTGCGGGCCCGTCCGGGGGACACCTTCCCCACCGACGGCCGGGAGCTGGCCGCCGTGGGCCGCTACCTCGGCTACGAGGAGGGACACGTCGGCGAGATGATCGACGACTACCGGCGGATCACGCGGCGGGCGCGCGGCGTGGTGGAGGAGATCTTCTACGGGGCCTGACGCTCCAGCAGGCCCCGGCAGTGCGCCAGGAATCCGGCCAGGGTCAGCTCGAAGGCCTGGTCGGCGCGGTCCGGGCCGGCGGCGTCCTGCGCCACGGACAGCCGGGGTGCGCGGGCGCCGTCGGAGACCTCCCACATGATCCTCGGCGCCGACATGTCGAGCGCCGAGCCGAGCACGATGTTGTCCAGGCCGGTGATCACCGGCAGCACGGCGGACGGGGCGAAGCCGGCGTCCAGCAGCATCCCGGCCACCCGTTCGTACTGGGCCAGCACCTCGGGCGCGCGGACCGGTGAGGTCATCAGCATCGGGATCGTGCGCGGATGGGCGGCGAACGCGGCGCGGTAGGAGCGGGCCCAGGCCGCCAGCGCGTGGTCCCAGCAGGCGTCGTGCAGGGTGCCGGGGTCGATGGCGTCGGTGACCCGCTCCCGCAGCAGCTCGATCACCCCGGCCCGGCCGTCCACATGGTGGTACACCGAGGCGGTCTGCACCCCGAGCCGGCGGGCCACCTCCGGAACGCTGAAGTCGCCCTTCTCGTCGACGAGTTCGAGCGCCGTGGCGCCGATCCGCTCCCGGTCCAGCAGGGCCTTCCGCGGCCGCCCCATGTCCTTGCTCCCGCCCGACCCCGCCGAGGGGTCTTCCCGAATCGTACGGCGGGGGGTACCTTCCCAAAAACCGAAAGCCTTTAGGTTTTTCTCGCGGTCGAGCTGCCGTCACCATCCCCGTACGTGCCGGGCCGCCTCCTTCCCTCCCTCGGCAGAAGGGCATCGAGACATGGCCGCACAGCCCGCACCCCGCGACGGGGCGCCACCGCACAGCCCGCCACCGGCCGCCTCGCTGCGCCGCGGCACCCTCGGCGTCGCCGACATCGCCTTCTTCGTGATCTCGGCCGCCGCCCCGCTCACGGTGATGGCCGGCACCTCACCGCTCGCGATCGGCGCCGGCGGCCCCGGCGCCCCCGTCGGCTACCTCCTCGCCGGCGCCACCCTCGCCCTCTTCGCCGTCGGCTTCACGACCATGGCCCGGCACGTCCGCAACGGCGGCGGCTTCTACGCGTTCATCACCCGGGGCCTCGGCCGGCCCGCCGGCTTCGGCGCCGCCACCGTGGCCCTGCTCGCCTACAACGGCATGCAGATCGGCGTCTACGGACTGCTCGCCACCGCCACCCAGGACGCGCTGCGGGCCTTCTGGGGCGTCCACCTGCCCTGGCCGCCGATCGCCGTCGCCGGCGTCCTGGTCGTCTGGTACCTCGGCCACCGCTCCATCGACTTCGGCGCCAAGGTCCTGGGCGTCCTGCTGGTCGCCGAGACCGGCATCCTCGTCCTGCTCGCCGGCGGCGTACTGCTGCACGGCGGCGCGCACGGCCTGGCGCTGGACTCCTTCACCCCCGGCAACGTCCTGGTGCCCGGCACCGGCGCGGTCCTCGCCTTCGCCTTCGCCGCCTTCACCGGCTTCGAGTCCACCGCGATCTACCGCTACGAGGCCCGCGATCCGGCCCGCACCATCCCCCGCGCCACCTACCTCGCGGTCGCCTTCCTCGGCCTCTTCTACGCCTTCATCATCTGGATCGTCATCCAGGCCGTCGGCAGCGACCGGATCGTCCGGGCCGCGCTGCACGACCCGGCCGGCCTCTTCTTCACCGCCACCACCCAGTACGTCGGCAGCTGGGCCGCCGGCCTGATGCACCTCTTCATCGTCACCAGCATCCTCGCCTCCCAACTGGCCTTCCACAACGCGATCAACCGCTACGTGCTGGCCATGGCCCGAGAAGGCGTGCTGCCCGCCGCGGTCGGCCGCGTCCACCCGCGCCACCGCTCCCCGTACCTGGCCGGCGCGGCGCAGAGCCTCCTGGCGATCCTCGTCGTCGTCGGCTTCGCGCTGGCCGGCGCCGACCCCTACCAGCAGCTGCTGCTGTGGATGAACACCCCCGGGATGCTGGGCCTGCTGGTGCTCCAGGCGATCACCGCGGCCGCCGTCCCCTGCTACTTCCGCCGCTTCGCCCACCAGGAAGGGGCGCTGCGCACCGTCATCACCCCGATCGCCGCCGCCGTCCTGATGGCCGGCGCCCTCTGGCTGGTCATCGCCAAGATCGACCTGATGACCGGCGCGCCGCCGGCCACCAACACCGCCCTGGTCCTCACCGTCCCCGCCGCCTTCGCCCTCGGCCTCCTCGGCGCCCGCCGGATCCGCCGCAGCCGCCCCGAGGTCTACGCGGGCTTCGCGGCGGAACCGGACGAGGACGCGGACGAGGGGGACGAGCGGACGGCCACGGCCGTGCGGCGGCCTGGCGAGGAGACCGCACCGGCCACCGACGAGGAGGCGGCCGCCCGAACCCCGTAACCATCCCCACCGGCCGACCCCCTCACCACCGCTCCCCCCCGGCAGCGCACCACCACCCACCTCCCAGGAGCCCCCATGCCCGCGTCCGCCGCGTCATCGCCCCTCACCACCGCCGACACCGTCCTGACCGGCGCCCGGGTCCGCACCCTGGACCCGGACCGCCCCTGGGCCGGGGCCGTCGCGATCAAGGACGGGCGGATCGCCGCGGTCGGGGACGAGCGGGACGTACGCGACTGGCGCGGCGCCGCGACCGAGGTCGTCGACCTGGCCGGGGCGACCCTCACCCCCGGCCTGGTCGACGGCCACAGCCACCCCGTCTGGGGCGTCGAGATGGCCACCGGCCTCGACCTCTCCCAGGTCCGCGACCTCGACGAACTGCGCACCTCGCTCGCCCGCGCCGCCCGCGCGCTCGGACCCGGCGAGTGGCTCACCGGCTGGGGACTGGACCACAACGTCTTCGGCGGCCGCCCCGTCCACCGCGATCTGATCGAGGACGCGCTCGGCGGCGCCCCGGCCTTCCTCCGGCTCTACGACGGGCACTCGGCGCTGGCCGGCGGCCGGGCCCTGGCGGCCGCCGGGATCGACGGGCCGCGCGGCTTCGCCCAGCGCGCCAGCGTCGTCTGCGACGCCGACGGGCGCCCCACCGGGCACCTCGTCGAGCACGCCGCGATGGAGCTGCTGACGCCCGCCCTCCCGCGTGCCTCGGCCGCCGACCGCCGCGCCCGGCTGCTCGCCCTGCTCGACGAGATGGCCGCCGGCGGCCTCACCGGCGCCCACGTCATGGACCTGGAGAACGACGGCGTCCCCGAGCTGCTGTCCGGCATCGAGGCGGACGGCGGTGTCCTCCCCCTCCGGCTGCGGCTGGCGCCCTGGTGCATGCCCGGCATCGACAAGGAAGGCCTCGACCACCTCGTCGAGCTGCAGCGGCTGCGCGGCCGCCACTGGCGCGTCGGCGGCGTGAAGTTCTTCATGGACGGCACCGTCGAGGGCGGTACGGCCTGGCTGGAGCACGCCGACTGCCACGGCCAGGGCACCGACGCCTTCTGGCCGGACCCCGCTGCGTACACCCACGCCCTGCACCACCTCGCGCGGGCCGGTGTCCGCACCGCCACCCACGCCATCGGCGACGCCGCCGTACGGCACGTCCTGGACACCGTCGAGCTGCTCGGCGACGACCGCGGGCGGGCCCGCCACCGGCACCGCATCGAGCACATCGAGACCGTCCCCGCCGAGCAGCTGCCGCGCTTCGCCCGCCTCGGCGTCGCCGCCTCCATGCAGCCCACCCACACCGCGTACACCCGCGCCGACCACACCGACGCCTGGTCCCGGCGGGTCGGGGAGGAGCGCGCCGGACGGGCCTGGCGCTGCCGCGATCTGCGGGACGCGGGCGCGGTGCTGGTACTCGGCTCCGACTGGCCGATCGCCCACCACGACCCCCGCCAGGTCCTGGCCACCGCCCGGCTCCGCCGCCCCGCGGGACGCCCGGACGTCGCGCCGGTCACCCCCGGGCAGGCGCTGACCGGCCTGATGGCGCTGGAAGGGTGCACCTCACACGCGGCACTGGCGGTGGGCGAGGAGCACCAGGCCGGCCGTATCGCCCCCGGCTACCGCGCCGACCTCACCGCCCTGGCCGTGGACCCGGTCACCGCCCCCGCGGACGAGCTGGGCACGGCGGAGGTACGCCTGACGATGACGGGCGGGCATGTCACCCACCGCACCGCGGGCTGAGCCGGTGAGGCCGCCGGCCCACGACCTCAGGCCACCGCCGGCGCGAGCTGCGACAGCCGGTGCGGCAGCGTCCGGTACCAGACGCCCGCCAGCGCGAACCCGAAGCTCAGGCAGAGCACCCCGCCGACCGCGTCCAGCCAGAAGTGGTTCGCCGTGGAGACGATGACCAGCAGCGTCGTCGTCGGGTAGAGCAGCCCGAGCGCCTTGGCCCACACCGGCTTGGCCAGCAGCGCGACGATGATGCCGCACCACAGCGACCAGCCGATGTGCATCGACGGCATCGCCGCGTACTGGTTGGACATCGAGGCGAGGTTGCCGGACGCCATCGAGCCCCAGGTCCCGTGGTCGATCAGGGTGTCGACGAAGCCGCCGTCCGGCATCAACCGGGGCGGCGCCAGCGGGTAGAAGTAGTAGCCGACCAGGGCGACGCCGGTGGTGGCGAACAGCGCCAGCCGGGCCGCGGCATAGCGGCCGGGATGCCAGCGGTAGAGCCACACCAGCACGCCGATCGTCACGATGAAGTGCAGCGTCGCGTAGTAGTAGTTCATCGACACGATCAGCCAGGTCACCGAGTCCACCGCATGATTGACGGTGTGCTCGACGGCGATGCCCAGCGAGTGCTCCGCCTGCCAGATCCAGTCGGCGTTCTTCAGCGCCTTCGCCTTCTGCTCCGGCACCGCGTTGCGGATCATCGAGTAGATCCAGTAACTGACCGCGATCAGCAGGACCTCGAACCAGAGCCGGGGTGTGCGGGGCGAGCGCAGACGGGCCAGTCGGCCCGCTTCCGCTGGTCGGTCCGTACGGTCCCCGGTGAGTGGCGGGGTGGTCGACGGGCCGTCCAGAATCCTCGTATTCGCTTCACCCATAGGCAGACAGTTTGCCAGAAAGGGGCGTGTCGCCGATCATCCTTCGGGCGGGTATTCGATCGTTTGTATCGGTCTTGAGGGGGAGTCGGAACCCCGGTACTTCTGGGGGACAGTCCCCGTCAGGTGGCGCGCAGCGGCCTGGGGATCCGGGCGGTCTTCGGCGCCGAGGCGGTCGAGCCGCGGACCACCAGCTCGGGGTGGAAGACGAACTCGCTGTGCGGCGCCGGGGTGCCGCCGACCTCCTCCAACAGCGCGCGGACCGCGGCCTGCCCCATGGCCGTGACCGGCTGCCGGATCGTGGTCAGCGGCGGGTCGGTGAAGGCGATGAGCGGGGAGTCGTCGAAGCCGACCACGGAGATCTCCCGCGGGACGTCCAGCCCGCACTGCCGGGCCGCGCGGATCGCGCCGAGCGCCATCATGTCGCTGGCGCAGACGATGGCGGTGGCGCCCCGCTCGATCAGCGCGCTCGCCGCGGCCTGCCCGCCCTCCAGGGTGTAGAGGGAGTGCTGGATGTACGGCTCCGCCTCGGCCGGGCCGATCTGCAGCCGCTCCTGCATGGCGCGCACAAAGCCCTCGATCTTGCGCTGGACGGGCACGAACCGCTTGGGACCGAGCGCCAGCCCGATCCGCCGGTGGCCCAGCGCGCCGAGGTGGGTGACGGCCAGATCGACCGCGGCCCGGTCGTCGGGGGAGACGAACGGCGCCTGCACCTTGTCGGAGAAGCCGTTGATGAGCACGAAGGGCACGCCCTGGCCGCGCAGCTGCTCGTAGCGCTGCATGTCGGCGGAGGTGTCGGCGTGCAGCCCGGAGACGAAGATGATGCCGGCAACCCCGCGGTCGACCAGCATCTCGGTCAGCTCGTCCTCCGTGGAGCCGCCCGGGGTCTGGGTGGCGAGCACCGGCGTGTACCCCTGGCGGGTCAGCGCCTGCCCGATGACCTGGGCGAAGGCCGGGAAGATCGGGTTCTCCAGCTCCGGGGTGATCAGCCCGACCAGGCCCGCGCTGCGCTGCCGCAGCCGCACCGGACGTTCGTAACCCAGCACGTCGAGGGCGGCCAGCACGGACTGGCGGGTGGTGGCGGAGACACCGGGCTTCCCGTTGAGAACCCGGCTGACGGTGGCCTCGCTGACACCCGCCTGCGCTGCGATGTCGGCCAGCCGGGCGGTCATGGAGGGGACCTTACCGTCCGGCTGTCAGATTGCCCACCAGGTGCAGCTGTCGCCGGGGAGCACGGCCGACGCGCCGTTGACGGTCACCGGTGCGCTGGAGAGCAGCGGCGTTCCGGAGGGCGGCAGTTCGACGTCGTGACCCAGCGTGTTGACCGTGCAGAGCAGACCGGGGCGGGTGAAGGCGAGGACGCCCGCGGGGGCCGGCTGCCAGGTCAGCTCCCCGTCGCCCAGACCCGGCAGCCGGCGCCGCAGGCCGAGGGCGGTGCGGTAGAGCTCCAGGGTGGAGGCGGGGTCGCCGGTCTGCGCCTGGACGGTGAGCCCGGCCCAGTCGGCGGGCTGGGGCAGCCAGCTGCCGCCGGCACCGAAGCCGTACGGGGGCGCCTGGCCGGACCAGGGCATGGGCACCCGGCAGCCGTCCCGGAAGCCGTCCTGGCCGCTGGTCCCGGCGGCCTGGCCGCGGAAGAACGCCGGGTCCTGGCGCGCCTCGTCGGGCAGGTCGGTGACCTCGGGCAGGCCCAGCTCCTCGCCCTGGTAGAGGTACGCGGAGCCGGGCAGCGCCAGCATCAGCAGGGTGGCGGCGCGGGCGCGGTCCATGCTGCCGCCGAGGCGGGTGGTGTGCCGGACGACGTCGTGGTTGGACAGCACCCAGGTCGTCGGGGCGCCGACCGAGGCGGTGGCGGCGAGCGAGGCGTCGATGACCGAGCGCAGCGCGTCGGCCTGCCAGGGGGCGTTGAGGAACTGGAAGTTGAAGGCCTGGTGGAGTTCGTCCGGGCGGACGTAGAGGGCCAGCCGCTCGGCGGTGGGGGCCCAGGCCTCGGCGACGCCGATCACCTGCTTGCCGTGGGCGTCGCCGTACCCGTCCAGCAGCCGGCGCCAGGCGCGGTGGATGGCGTGCACCCCGTCCTGGTCGAAGAACGGCAGTACCTGGGTGCCGATCAGTTTGGCCTGCTGGCCGTGGCCGATGTCGGGCAGGCCGGGGGCCTTGACCATGCCGTGGGCGACGTCGACGCGGAAGCCGTCCACGCCGAGGTCGAGCCAGAAGCGCATGATGGCCTCGAATTCGGCGTGCACGTCCGGGTTGTCCCAGTCCAGGTCGGGTTGCTCCGGGGCGAAGAGGTGCAGGTACCAGTCGCCGCGTTCGGTGCGGGTCCAGGCCGGGCCGCCGAAGACCGACTCCCAGTCGTTGGGCGGCAGCTCGCCGTTCTCCCCCTTGCCGGGGCGGAAGAGGTAGCGCTGCCGGGCGAGTTCGGGGTCCTGGAACCACGGGTGCCGGTCGGAGGTGTGGTTGGGGACGATGTCGACGATCACCCGCAGGTCCAGGTCGTGGGCGGTGCGCAGGAGGTCGTCGGCGTCCTGGAGGGAGCCGAAGAGCGGGTCGACGGCGCGGTAGTCGGCGACGTCGTAGCCGCCGTCGGCCTGCGGTGAGGCGTAGAACGGCGTCAGCCAGACGGCGTCCACGCCCAGGTCCTTGAGGTACGGCAGCCGTTCGCGGACCCCGCGCAGATCGCCGACGCCGTCGCCGTCGCTGTCGGCGAAGGAGCGGACGTACACCTGGTAGATGACGGCGTCGCGCCACCAGCTGGGACCTCGGCCCGGTCCGGCGGCCTGGGGGGCGGGGCTGGGGGAAGTGAGCTCCTGGGTCATCTGCCGTCCCTGTCGAGGTCAAGAGGCGTGTGGGGTGCCTTAGGGCCTGTCCGACCCTGATCCACCGGACAGGCCCTAACGGAGTCAACGCTCGGGCGGGCGCGGGGTGACGTGCCACGACCCCCTCAAGGGTCCCGTTCCGGACATCCCGCTGCAATCCCTTCCAGCAATCTTGCAGCAATTTGCCGCAAGGTCTTTCGATTTGTTTGCAGCGCTGTTACGTTCCTGACCGCCATCTGAGGCATTTCCCTAAGGAGTTCACATGCGGCGTGGCATAAGGGGCATCACGGCCGGCGCGCTGGTAGCGGGCCTGGCGCTGGCGGCAACGGCATGCGGTGGCGGAGGTGACGGCGAAAACAACAGCAGCGGGGGCGAACTGTCGGGAACCGTTACCTTCTGGGACACCTCCAACGACGCCGAGAAGGCGACCTACCGCAAGCTTGCCGAGGGCTTCCAGAAGGAGCACCCGAAGGTCCACGTCAAATATGTGAACGTCCCCTTCGGCGACGCCAACGCCAAGTTCAAGAACGCGGCCGGCGGCAACTCCGGCGCCCCCGACGTGATGCGCACCGAGGTCGCCTGGACCGCCGACTTCGCCAACCTCGGCTACCTCGCCCCGCTCGACGGCACCCCCGCCCTCGACAAGGCCGACGACTACCTCCCCCAGGCCCTCGGCTCCACCAAGTTCAAGGGCAAGACCTACGCCGCACCCCAGGTCATCGACACCCTCGGCCTCTTCTACAACAAGAAGCTGCTCAAGGACGCCGGCGTCGAGGTGCCCAAGACCTTCGACGACCTGGCCGGCGCCGCCAAGAAGATCAAGTCCAAGACCGGCGCGACCGCCCTCTACCTGCGCGGCGACGACCCCTACTGGTTCCTGCCCTACCTCTACGGCGAGGGCGGTGACCTGGTCAACGCCCGCGACAAGGTCGTCGAGATCGACGACGGCGCCGGCGTCAAGGCCTTCAAGACCCTCAAGAGCCTGGTGGACTCCAAGGCCGCGGTCACCGACGCCACCGACGGCCAGGAGAACCAGCTCAAGGCCCTCAAGGACGGCACCGTCGCGATGGCCGTCGACGGCCCCTGGGACATCGAGGGCGCCCGCGCCGGCAAGGCCTTCAAGGACAAGGACAACCTCGGCGTCGCCCCCGTACCCGGCGGCAGCAGCGCCCAGGGCTCCCCGCAGGGCGGCTGGAACCTCTCGGTCTACGCCGGCAGCAAGAACCTCCAGGCCTCCTACGCCTTCGTGAAGTACATGAGCTCGGCCAAGGTCCAGCAGCAGACCACCGAGCAGCTCAGCCTGCTGCCGACCCGCAAGTCCGTATACGACGTACCGGCCGTCAAGAACAACGAGATGGTCAAGTTCTTCAAGCCGGCCGTCGACGGCGCCGTCCAGCGCCCCTGGATCGCCGAGGGCAACTCCCTCTTCGAGCCGATCAAGGTCCAGATGAACAAGGTGCTCACCGGCGCCGCCACGCCCGAGCAGGCCGCCAAGGCGACCGGCGACGCCTACCGGAAGCTGCTCAAGGACTACAAGTGACCCTTGCTGTACGGGTGCGCCGGACGCTCGGCACTCACTGGTACGCATGGACGATGGTCGCCCCGGTGGTACTCGTCATCGGGGTGATCATCGGCTATCCGCTGGTGCGCGGCGTCTTCCTGTCGCTCACCGATGCCAATGAGGCCAACGTCGAGCGGAACATCGGCGTCAACCACATCCCCGCGACCTACAAGTTCACCGGCCTGGACAACTACCGGGCGGTCCTCTCCGACGGCGTCTTCTGGGACCGCCTCGGCTGGACCGTCCTGTGGACCGTCGCCTGCGTGGGCGTCACCTTCCTGATCGGCCTCACGCTCGCGAACATGCTCAACCGCACGCTGCGCGGCCGCACCTTCTACCGCCTCGCGCTGATCCTGCCCTGGGCCGTCCCCGCGTTCATCTCCGTCTTCACCTGGCGGATGCTCTACAACGAGAAGAACGGCATCCTCAACAAGCTGCTGGCCGGCGGTGGCATCGACGCGGTCCCCTGGCTCAACGACCCCACCTGGGCCAAGCTCTCGGTCATCGCCGTCAACGTCTGGCTGGGCGTGCCCTTCATGCTCGTCGCCCTGCTCGGCGGCCTGCAGTCCATACCCGGCGAGCTGTACGAGGCCGCGGAGATGGACGGCGCCAGCGCCTGGCAGCGCTTTCGCCACATCACCCTTCCCGGGCTGCGCGCCGTCAGCAGCACGGTGATCCTGCTCTCCGCCATCTGGACCTTCAACATGTTCCCGGTGATCTTCCTGCTGACCCGGGGCGGCCCCGGCGACGCCACCGAAATCCTGGTGACCTACGCCTACCGGCTCTCCTTCGTCGACAGCCCCCGCAACTTCTCCGAGTCCGCGACCTGGGGCGTACTGATCCTGCTGCTGCTCTCGGCCGTCGCGGTCGTCTACCGCCGGGCGCTGCGCAAGCAGGGAGAGGTGTGGTGAGCATGCGTCACAAGAGAAGCCCGCTGGGCTCGGTCGGCCTGCACGCGGGCCTGATCGTCGCCGCCGTCGTGGCCGTCTTCCCGCCCCTCTGGCTGCTGATCACCTCCTTCAAACCGCGCAACGACGCCTTCTCCACCGGGCTCATATCCCACCCCACCCTCGCCAACTACACCCATGTACTGGCCGACACACAGTTCCTGACCTGGTTCGGGAACTCGGTGGTGATCGTCGGGCTGACCACCGTCCTCGGCGTGTTCATCGCCGCCACCACCGGCTACGCCGTCAGCCGCTTCCGCTTCCCCGGCATGCGCCCGCTGATGTGGCTGCTGCTGATCACCCAGATGTTCCCGGTCGCGGTCCTGATCGTGCCGCTGTACAACCTGCTGGCGAGCCTCGGCCTGCTCAACCAGCCGGCCGGCCTGGTCGTCACCTACCTGACCATCGCCGTGCCGTTCTGCGCCTGGATGATGAAGGGCTTCTTCGACACCATCCCGGTGGAGATCGACGAATCGGGCCGGGTCGACGGCCTCAACCCGTTCGGCACCTTCTGGCGGCTCGTCCTGCCGCTGGCCCGCCCCGGCCTCGCCGTCACCGGCTTCTACACCTTCGTCACCGCCTGGGCCGAGGTCGCCTACGCCTCCGCCTTCATGACCGGCGAGGAGAACCTCACGCTCGCCGGCGGGCTGCAGACCTTCGTCAACCAGTACACCAACGACTGGGGTTCGATGACCGCCGCCGCCGTGATCATCGCGGTACCGGCCGCGCTCGTCTTCGCCTTCGCCCAGCGCCACCTCGTCGCCGGACTGACCGCCGGCACCACCAAGGGTTGACTTCCCCCTTGCCCTAAAGGGCTGGGGTTCCTTCCCTCGCGGGTTGGTTTTTCTGCTTCGCTGACCGCTGCCTCTCAGGAGTGCTCCGTTGAGGTCTCACACCGTCTCCACAGACTGTCACCGCCAGCCCGGCGGCCAGAATGTTCTCAGCTGCGTTCACGTCCCGGTCGTGGGTTGCTCCGCAGCTGCACGTCCAAATACGGACGTTGAGCGGCAGGCTCGCCGCGATGGTGCCGCACGCGGAACACAATTTCGAGCTGGGGAACCATCGGTCGACGGCGACCAGCTTGCGCCCATACCAGGCGCATTTGTACTCCAGCATGCTGCGCAGCTCGGTCCACGACGCATCGGAGACGGCGCGGGCGAGCTTGTGGTTTTTGATCAGATTGCGGACGGCCAGGTCTTCGATCACGAGCGTTTGATTTTCGCGCACGAGTCGAGTGGTCAGTTTCTGCAGGAAGTCCCTGCGCCGGTCGGTAATGCGAGCGTGCACCCTGGCTGCCTTGCGGCGGGCCTTGTGCCGGTTGGCGCTTCCCTCGGCCTTGCGGGCCAGAGCCCGCTGTGCCCTGGCCAGCCGGGTGCGGTCGCTGCGTTCGTGGCGGGGGTTGGCGATCTTCTCCCCGGTGGACAGGGTGATCAGGCTCGTGATTCCAGCGTCGATGCCGACCGCGGCCGTAGCGGCGGGCATCGCGGCGGGGGTGTCGTCGCACAGCACGGACACGAACCAGCGCCCGGCCGCGTCCCGGGATACCGTCACCGTCGTTGGCTCCGCCCCTTCAGGCAAGGGACGGGACCACACGATCTCAAGCGGGTCCGTCATCTTCGCCAGCGTCAGTTCCCCGTTTCGAAAGCGAAACGCGGACCGGGTGTACTCAGCGCTGGCGCGGGACCTCTTACGCGACTTGAAGCGTGGATACCGGGCCCGCTTCCCCCAGAACGAGACGAACGCGCTTTGCAGGTGACGGAGCGATTGCTGCAAAGGGACGGAAGAGACCTCGGACAGGTATGCCAGCTCCTCGGACTGCTTCCACTCCGTCAACATCGCCGAAGTCTGCACATAGTTCACGCGCTCGCGCCGCAACCACGCTTCCGTACGCGCGGCCAACGCCAGGTTGTAGACCTTCCGCACACATCCGAATGTGCGCGACAGTTCAGCTGCTTGCACATCATTCGGGTAGAAGCGGTACTTGAACGCCCTTTTCACGGCGGGAGCCGCCATGGCTCACACGTTAGTGAAGTCAACTGTGAGCGGCCAAGCTTTGGCCCGAACACACATGCCGCCGACCCCGCCACTACGTGGCTCCAGATCGATGGCGGCCCTTCCCCCCGGTCTGAAGACCAGGCTTTCCACGCAAGGAGTTCCGGATGACCCAGCACCTCGCCACTCCCACCACCGGGTGGTGGCGCGACGCGGTGATCTACCAGGTCTATCCGCGCAGCTTCGCCGACGGCAACGGCGACGGCATGGGCGACCTGGCGGGCATCCGCAGCCGGCTGCCGTACCTACGGGACCTGGGCGTGGACGCCGTCTGGCTGAGCCCGTTCTACGCCTCCCCGCAGGCCGACGCCGGCTACGACGTCGCCGACTACCGCACCATCGACCCGATGTTCGGCACCCTCGCGGACGCCCAGGGGGTGATCGACGAGGCCCACCGCCTCGGCCTGCGCATCATCGTCGACCTCGTCCCCAACCACTGCTCCGACCAGCACGAGTGGTTCCGCCGCGGACTGGCCGAGGGCCCCGGCTCCACGGCCCGCGAGCGCTTCCACTTCCGCAAGGGCCGCGGCGAGAACGGCGAGGAGCCGCCCAACGACTGGGAGTCCCTCTTCGGCGGCCCGGCCTGGACCCGGGTCCCCGACGGCGAGTGGTACCTGCACCTCTTCGCCCCCGAACAGCCCGACTTCAACTGGGACCACCCCGCCGTCCAGGACGAGTTCCGCTCCATCCTGCGCTTCTGGCTGGACCTGGGCGTCGACGGCTTCCGGGTGGACGTCGCCCACGGCCTGGTCAAGGCCCCCGGCCTGCCCGACATGGGCCGCGCCGACCAGCTCACCCTGCTCGGCACCCAGACCCTGCCCTTCTTCGACCAGGACGGCGTGCACGCCATCTACCGCTCCTGGCGCACCGTCCTCGACGAGTACGCGGGCGAGCGGATAGCCGTCGCCGAGGCCTGGACCCCCACCGCCGAGCGCACCGCGCTCTACCTCCGCCCCGACGAGCTCCACCAGGCCTTCAACTTCCACTACCTGAACACCACGTGGGACGCGCAGGAGCTGCGGGAGGCCATCGACGCCTCACTGGACGCCATGCGCCCCGTCGGCGCCCCCACGACCTGGGTGCTGTCCAACCACGACGTCGTACGCCACCGCACCCGCCTCGGCGGCGGCCTGGACCGCGCCCGCGCCGCCACCCTGCTGATGCTGGCGCTGCCCGGCTCCGCCTACGTCTACCAGGGCGAGGAACTGGGCCTGCCCGAGGTCACCGACCTGCCCGACGAGGTCCGCCAGGACCCGTCCTTCTTCCGCGCCACCGGCCAGGACGGCCTGCGCGACGGCTGCCGGGTGCCGCTGCCCTGGTCCGGCCAGGCAGCGCCGTACGGCTTCGGCGACGGCGGCAGCTGGCTGCCCCAGCCCGCCGACTGGGCCGAACTCACCGTCCAGGCCCAGACCGGCGACCCCGCCTCCACCCTGGAGCTCTACCGCACCGCCCTGACCCTGCGGCGCACCCACCCCGGCCTCGGCGCCGGCGACGCGGTCGAGTGGCTGGAGGGCGCCCCCGACGGCGTCCTGGCCTTCCGGCGCCCGGGCGGCCTGGTCTGCACGGCCAACACGACCGGCTCCCCGGCCCGGCTGCCCGCCCCCGGCCGCCCGCTCCTCTCCTCCGGTCAACTGCCCGTGGTGGACGGCGACTTCATCCTCCCCGCCGACACCACCATCTGGTGGCAGGAGTGACCCAGCCCCCCGAGCACGCCACCCCCCGGCTCGCCGACATCGCCGCCCAGGCGGAGGTCAGCGAGGCGACCGTCAGCCGGGTGCTGAACGGCAAGGCGGGGGTGGCGGCGGGCACCCGCCGCCGGGTGCTCGCCGCGCTCGACGTCCTCGGCTACGAGCGCCCGTTACGGCTGCACCGCCGCAGCGCGGGCCTGGTCGGCCTGGTCATCCCGGAGCTGACCAACCCGATCTTCCCGGCCTTCGCCCAGATCATCGAACAGTCCCTGGCCGGCCACGGCTATACGCCGGTGCTGTGCACCCAGATGCCGGGTGGCGCCACCGAGGACGAACTCGTCGAGCAACTGGAGGAACGCGGCGTCACCGGCATCGTCTTCCTCTCCGGCCTGCACGCCGACACCCGCGCCGACCCCGCCCGCTACGCCCGCCTGGCCTCCCGGGGCGTCCCGTTCGTCCTCATCAACGGCTACAACGCGCACATCGACGCGCCGTTCGTCTCACCCGACGACGGCGCGGCGGCCCGGATGGCGGTACGCCACCTGGCCGAGCTGGGCCACGAGCGGATCGGGCTGGCCGTCGGCCCGGTCCGCTACGTCCCCTCCCACCGCAAGGCCGAGGGGTTCGTGGCGGCGCTGGGTGAGTCGTTCGGCCTGTCGAGGGGGCAGGCCGAACGGTTCGTCCAGCACACCCTGTTCAGCGTCGAGGGCGGCGACGCGGCGGCCGCCGCCCTCCTCGACGAGGGCTGCACCGGCATCGTCTGCGGCAGCGACCTGATGGCGCTGGGCGCCGTACGCGCGGCCCGCCGCCGGGGCCTGGACGTGCCCGCCCAGCTCTCCGTCGTCGGCTTCGACGACTCCCAGCTGATCGCCTTCACCGACCCGCCGCTGACCACCGTGCGCCAGCCGGTACAGGCGATGGCGACCGCCGCCGTCGGCGCCCTGATCGAGGAGATCCACGACCGCGCACAGGGCCGGGAGAGCCCGGCCCGGCGCACCGAGTTCACCTTCCAGCCGGAGCTGGTCGTACGGGGATCGACGGGGCCGGTCCCGGGGTGACGGCTAGCCCTCCTGGGCGGCGTACGACACGAACGCCGCCCAGGCGTGGGCCGGGACGCTGAGCCGGGGGCCGCTCTTGTCCTTGGAGTCCCGGATGTGGATGGTGGTGGGGCAGGTGGCGATTTCTATGCAGTCGCCGGAGTCGTCGCCGCTGTAGCTGGACTTGTGCCAGGAGAGGGCGACTTCTACGCAGTCGTCGCCCGAGCTGCCGCTGTAGCTGCTCTTGAACCAGGCCAGTTCGGGGGTGCTCATAGCGCTCCTCGCATCTGCTTCAGCAGGCTCCCGGAGTCTTCGGGGGTGAGAGCCTGCGAAAGCAGTTTCGCATAGCGCATATGGAGCGTACTGATCGTCTGCGGGTCGGTGATGAACTGGCTGCTCTCCTGCCCCTCGCAGTAGCCGAACCACTGGTTGTCCGGTGTCTCCAGCAACCGCATCGGCCCGTTCAGACCGGCGTGCACGCCGCACTTCAGCGGCATCACCTGCACTTCCACGTTCCTGAGCGTCATGCACTCCAGCACGTGGTCGATCAGTTCCCGGACGGTGTCCGCGCCGCCGGTGGGGCGCTGGAAGACATGCTCGTCGATGACGAAGCTGAAGCTCGTGTTCGGTCGGTCCCGCAGCAGTTTCTGCCGCTCCAGACGGGCGGCCACCTGAATCTCCACCTCCTCCTCGGACAGCAGCGGGACACGGTTGTGGAACAACGTCCGCGCATACGCCTCCGTCTGTAAAAGCCCGGGTACGAGTCGGCACTCGTACGTGTACAGACTGATCGCCTGTTTCTCCAGCTCCGCCCACTCGCGGAACCACCGGGCCAGTCCCGGCTGCTTCGACAGCCGCTTGGCGGCCTTCCGCAGTACGCCCTTCGCGTTGAGCGCCTCTTCCGAGCGGTCGATGAACTTCTTCGACGGGAGGCGCCGGCCCTGCTCGACCGAGCCGATGTAGTGCGCCGAGTACCCGATCACCGGCGCCAGGCCCTCCTGCGTGAATCCCGCGTTCTCACGGAACCCTTGATAGACGGCGCCGAAGGTCCGCAGACTTCCGGAGGGCTCGGGCCTGCCGCCGTCGTAGTTCTCGGTGGTGCTGTCTTCCATGTCGGGTGCTCCCGATGTCGCTGTCGCTGGTGCTGACGACCCCGCAAGTCACCCATGGTTACGACCTGTTACCCGACCCGTCCACGTACTCCACTCGTACAGTTTCCGAAGTACGAGCCGAGTCCGTGGCGTACGAGGGTGCTGGCCAGCAACGTTGGCCCCATGCCAGCCCAAGCCGCCGTCACCGTGCGTATGTTCACGCAGCGCTTCAGCGCCACTCGCCGTGGGGCCCGTCTCGCCCGCTATCTCGCCGTCCAGCAACTCGACGTATGGGGCTTCCCCTACGGCGGCGAGGTCTCGGACTCCGCCGCTGTCATCGTCGGGGAGCTCGCCGCGAACGCGGCCACCCACGGCCGGGTGCCCGGCCGGGACTTCGAGCTGCGGCTCCTGCAGCTGCCGGGCCCGTCGCGGCCGGGCACCCTGAGGATCGACGTCGCCGACACCCGTACGGAGCGGCGCCCGCCGGGGCCCGGCACGCTCCTGCCGCCCGCGCCCGACTCCGAGACCGGCCGTGGACTGATCCTCGTCGCCGCGCTGGCCACCTGCTGGACCGTCCTCGACCGGCCCTCGGTCGGCAAGATCGTCCGGGCCGATCTGGAGCTCCCGGACGGCTGAGGCGGCTCAGGCGGCCGGGCGACGGGCGTGGAAGATGCCCCAGCGCAGCAGGTTCCGGCGGGTGATGTCCGTCCAGAGGGGGAGGTTGGCCAGCAGCTCGTCGACGTAGGCCGGGCTGATGACCTCGCGCAGTTCGGCCGCGCGCCGGTGGACCTCCTCGTCGAGGCGGGCGTAGTGGGTGGCGATGTCGGCGGTGCGGTCCTCGTAGGCGGCCTTCAGGCCGAGGTCGGACAGCAGGTCCAGATACCGGGACGGTGTCCCCAGGGCCGGCATGGAGAGCCGGGCGGTCGCGGGGCGCACGGCCTCCGGCGGGGTCTTCTCGTCCGTCATGATGTCCGAGAAGACCAGGGCGCCGCCCGGCTTCAGTACGCGTACGGCCTCGGTCAGCGCGCCCTGCTTGTCCGGCACATGGCTGAGGACCTCCAGGGACCAGACGACGTCGAAGCGCTCCGCCTCGTAGGGCAGGTCGCCCAGGGAGCCGGTGACGACCTCGATGAGGCCGTCCAGGCCGCGCCGGGCGTTGGCCGCGCGGTGGCGTCGGTTGTGCTCCTCGCTGAGGTCGAGGGCCACGACGCGGCAGCCGAAGCGTTCGGCCAGCGCACGGGCGGAACCGCCGTATCCGGAGCCGAGGTCGAGGACGGTGGCGTGCGGGCCGAGTAGGTCGGCGGCCTTGTCCGCGGCGTGCTGGACGGTGCGGCGCGAGGCGTCGGCGATCGCTTCGTGTGCGTCGGCGTAGATGCCGATGTGGATGTCCTCGCCGCCCCAGACGGCGTCGTAGAAGGCGTCGACATCGGCGGTGTCGTAGTAGGTGCGGGTCGCGTCGTCGTGGTGCGGTGTGCTGCCGGTGTGGTTCTCGGGGCTGTTGATCATGGTGGGGGGATTCCCCGGACGCGTGGGGGTGATTCGCCCGTCTTGCAGGTATAGGTGACTATGCGCCAACTGGGCGCAGGGGGAGCGGGCGCGCCTTGGTGCCGGTCCGACCGGCCGGGCGCGTAGGGCCCGTTGTGCTGTGGACCTCCGGCCGGCCGGACCGTTACTGCAGGAACGTAACACCGTTGCAATGTTTTGCGTAAGGTCTTGCAACAAGGAATCAGGGCGGATAGAACCATGAGCCATGTCCTCCCTCACCCGCCGGGCCGGCCGGCACCTGGCCGCCGCACTGGCCCTGACCGTCGGCGCGGCGGCCCTGCTCGTCTCGTCCCCGCAAGCGCCCGCCCAGGCGGCCCCGGCCGGCCCGGACCAGGCCCTGGCGCAGTGGATCGACCGCGACACCGTGGTCTGGAAGGG
This sequence comes from Streptomyces sp. NPDC033270, assembly GCF_055576575.1. NCBI lineage: Bacteria > Bacillati > Actinomycetota > Actinomycetes > Kitasatosporales > Streptomycetaceae > Streptomyces > Streptomyces sp. NPDC033270. The sequence goes on along the minus strand of NZ_JBVIRA010000015.1, from coordinate 101,218 downwards.
CGCCGAACACGCCGACGCGCAGCTGGAGTTCGGGGTGGGGGAGGGGGCTCCGGCCAGACATCGCATCCGGCTGACGCCCGGGTCGCTCAGCCCGGCCGAGCGCGCCGCCTATCCGCATCTGACGGGGTATCCGGCCTTCACCGTCGACCCCCGCGACCAGGACCTGGCCCGTACCGCGCTGCGCGGACGGCTCGTCGCCACCCAGCGCACGGCGGACGGGCGGGACACCACGACCGGCGTACAGATACCCGGCGCCCTGGACGACCTCTACGGCGCCCGCGCCCAAAAGGCCACGCTGGGACCGGTGTTCCACCACGGGCGCCCCACCCTCTCCGTCTGGGCGCCCACCGCCCGCACCGTCTCCCTCGAACTCGACGGCCGCACGGTCCCGATGCGACGCGACGACAGCAGCGGCGTCTGGCGTGCCCAGGGCCAGCGCGACTGGGTCGGCAAGCCCTACCGCTACCTCGTCACCGTCTGGGCGCCCACCGTCGGCAAGACCGTCACCAACAAGGTCACCGACCCCTACTCCACCGCGCTGACCGCCGATTCGGGCCGCAGCCTCGTCGTCGACCTCGGTGACCCGAAGCTCGCCCCCAAGGGCTGGGCGGCGCTGCGCAAGCCCGCCGCGGTGCCGCTGCGCCGGGCCCGCATCCAGGAGCTGCACCTGCGCGACTTCTCCGTCGAGGACCGCACCTCCCGCCACCCCGGCCAGTACCTCGCCTTCGCCGACGCGCGGTCGGACGGCATGCGCCATCTGACGTCCCTCGCCGCGGCCGGCACCTCCTACGTCCACCTGTTGCCGGTCTTCGACGGTGCGACCGTCCCGGAGAAGCGCGCCGACCAGGACCGGCCCGGCTGCGACCTGACCGCGTACGCCCCCGACTCCGATCGCCAGCAGGAGTGCACCTCCCAGTCCGCCGCCCGCGACGCCTACAACTGGGGCTACGACCCCCTGCACTACACCGTCCCCGAAGGGTCCTACGCCTCGGACCCGGAGGGCGCGGCCCGCACCGTCGAGTTCCGCCGCATGGTGCAGGGGCTGAACGGCGCCGGACTGCGCACCGTCATGGACGTCGTCTACAACCACACCGCCGCGAGCGGCCAGGACCCGCACTCCGTCCTGGACCGCATCGTCCCCGGCTACTACCAGCGGCTGCTCGACGACGGCGGCGTGGCCACCTCCACCTGCTGCTCCGGCACCGCACCGGAGCACACCATGATGGGCAAGCTCGTGGTCGACTCCGTCGTCACCTGGGCCCGGCAGTACAAGATCGACGGCTTCCGCTTCGACCTCATGGGCCACCACCCCAAGGCCAACATCCTCGCCGTACGCAAGGCCCTGGACGCGCTGACCCCGGCGAAGGACGGCGTCGACGGCAAGCGGATCATCCTCTACGGCGAGGGCTGGAACTTCGGCGAGGCCGCGAACGACGCCCGGTTCGTCCAGGCCACGCAGCGGAACATGGCCGGCACCGGCATCGCCACCTTCAGCGACCGGGCCCGCGACGCGGTGCGCGGCGGCGGCCCCTTCGACGCCGACCCCCGGGTCCAGGGCTTCGCCACCGGCCTGTACACCGACCCCAACTCCTCGCCGGACAACGGAGATTCAGCTGCCCAGCGGGCCCGTCTCCTGCACTACCAGGACCTCATCAAGGTCGGCCTCACCGGCAACCTCGCCGACTACACCCTCACCGACACCACCGGCCGCCGCGTCAAGGGCTCCCAGATCGACTACAACGGCGCCCCGGCCGGCTACGCGGCCGCCCCGGACGACGCTCTCGCCTACACCGACGCGCACGACAACGAGACCCTCTACGACGCACTGGCCTACAAACTTCCGCAAGGAACCAGCGCCGCCGACCGCTCCCGCCTGCAAGTCCTTGCACTGGCCACCGCAGCCCTTTCGCAAGGCCCTGCACTCTCCCAGGCCGGTTCGGACCTCCTGCGCTCCAAGTCCCTGGACCGCAACTCCTTCAACAGCGGCGACTGGTTCAACGCCCTGCACTGGAACTGCGCCGACGGCAACGGCTTCGGCCGCGGACTGCCCCCGGCCGCCGACAACAAGGACAAGTGGCCCTACGCCAAGCCCCTGCTGGCCGATCCCGCGCTCCGCCCCGGCTGCGCCGAGATCACCGGCGCCTCCGCGGCCTACCGCGACCTGCTCCGCATCCACGCCACCGAACCGGCCTTCGGCCTGCCCACCACGGCGGCGGTCCAGCAGGCACTGTCCTTCCCGCTCTCGGGTAAGGACGAGACCCCCGGCGTCATCACCATGCGCCTCGCCGACCTGGTGATCGTCTTCAACGCCACCCCCCACCAGCAGCACCAGACCGTCCCCACCCTCGCCGGCCGGCCCTACGCCCTCCACCCCGTCCAGGCCCACGGCGCGGACCGCACCACCGCCACCGCCTCCTACGCCCCCGCCTCCGGCACCTTCACCGTGCCCGCACGCACCGTCGCGGTCTTCCGCGGCACGCAGGGCTAGGGGGTGTCCGCAGCCGGCCCGGCGAAAACAGATCGCGGTACGACGGCCGAGGCACCACGATGGGCGTCGACATAAAGGGCGATCAGGGGGTGTCGGCGCGTGCCGGGCAGCGCACAGGGATTCGTGTACGACGAGCTGGGAGACGGATCCGTGGTGGTACGGCACCACGGACGGCGGGCAGCGGTGTTGCGGGGCGGCCGGGCCGAGCAGTTCCTACGGGAAGTGACCTCCGGCGACGCCCAGTTGGTGATGGCCCGATGGACGGGCAACTACCGACGAGGCAACGAACGCGCGGCGCGTCAGCACCCGAGGAACGCCCGGTAACAGCGCCGGGCGGCTCGGCTCAGCCGGCCAGCCGCTTCTCCAGGAGGGTGACACCGTAGGGACTGCCGCCGTTGTTGTCCTCCTTGAACGGCTGCTCCCCGACCACCGTGTACCCCGCGGCCTCGTAGTACGTACGCAGCCGCGGATTGGACGAGACGCAGTCCAGCCGCGCCCACCGCCGCCCCGCCTCCGCGATCCGCCGCTCACCGTGCGCCAGCATCGCCCGCCCGGTCCCGGCCGGCGCCCGTCCGCGGTCCACCATCAGCCGGTGCACATAGCCCGCCTCCGGCGGCTGCGGCCCCCACGCGGGCTCGTCGTTCCACCACAGCTCGAAGGCGCCCGCTATCCCCCCACCGGCCTCCGCGAGCCAGACCTCGCCGTCCGCCATCCGCCGCCGGAAGTGCGCCTCGTCCTTCCCGCCGGGCTTCCACTGGTCGATCCCCGACGCCTGCATCCAGCGAGCGGCGGAGTCGTACAGCGCGACCAGGGCGGCCAGATCGGCACCGGCGCGGGCAAGTCGAAACGTGATCTCGTTCATGAGCCGGATTCTCCCAACCGGTTCGCTGCGCTTGGCTTGCCTCCCACGTTTTTGGCTTTCCCGCCGTGGTGGTTTGTCGCCGTTGCGCCTGCGGCCCCTCCGCTGCGCTTTGCTGCGGCCGAACTGTCTGGCTTTCGCGCCGTGTCGCCTGCGGCGGGCGGTTGTTTGTCGGCTGCGGTGACAGCCCTACGGACTTCGTCCTACGGTCTGTCCCCTCCCGTGAGTGGATGGTGAACAGGCCGGTGGGGGCGGGCCCCGTCCGTCGGCTACCGGCACACGAACGCTGACGTTCAGGCCCACCGGTCTCCTTCCCCCACCCACGGGAGGGGGCGGACCGCAGGACGGAGTCCGGAGGGGCGCACCCGCTGCCGTAAACGCCCCGCGCAGCGGCACCCAGCCCGCCGCAGGCGCAACGGCGGGAAAGCCAACAACGTGGGAAGCAGCAAAGCGCAGCGAAGGGGCGGGAAAGCCGACAACGTGGGAGCTCAGCTAAGCGCAGCGGACGGCGCGGGAAGCGCCATAAGTCGACCCACCAGATCCGCGAACATCCCGTCCGCCGGTTCGTCGGCCAGCATTCGGCGCACGACCTGCGCCATCCGCTCGTCGTAGGCCGCGCTCACCGCCGCCAGCGCCGCGAAATCGTGGACGAGCTGCCGCTCCAGCTCGGTCCGTGGGATGCCGCGCCGGTCCAGCCACAGCAGCGCGGTGGTCTCGGCCAGCGAGATCCACGAGCGTACGACCAACTCCAGCCGCGGGGTGGGGTCGGGGACGTCCAGATGGGCGACTATCTGCTCGTACGCGGCCTGCCGCACCCCGTCTATCATCGCGTTCGCCCGGGTCGAGCCGACCGCCGGACCGCCGCGCATCAGCGCCGAGAAGCCGGGGCCGTGCACCTCGACGAAGTCGAAGAAACGCTCCATCACGCGCAACAGGCGGGTACCGAGCGGGCCTTCGTGCGGCTCGACGAACCGGGACGTCAGCTCCTCGGCGGCCCGCCGCAGCGCGGCCTCGTACAGCTGCCGCTTGCCGGGGAAGTAGTGGTAGACCAGCGGCCGCGAGATGCCGGCCGCCTCGGCGATCTCGTCGATCGAGACGTCCTCGGGGGAACGGTGGCTGAACAGATCGAGGGCGACCGCGATCAGCTGATCACGCCGCTCCTCGACGCCCATCCTGCGTCGTGCCCCGGTCGTCATGCGGACCAGCCTAACCATCCGGAGCGCGGCACGGAATCGCGCGAGGACGCGAAGTCGTCACAGGTCGAGCACCAGGCCTCCGCCCCGGGCGCGCGAGACGCAGATGAGCAGCGAGTCCGCGCGCTCGGCGTCGGTCAGCAGCTCGTCGCGGTGGTCGACCTCACCGGACAGCACCCGCTGTTGGCAGGTGCCGCAGAAGCCCTGCTCGCACGAGTACGGGAGGTCGGGCAGCGCCTGGTCGCGGATCGCCCGCAGCGCGCTGGTGTCCGCGGCGACCGTGACCGTGCGGCCGGTGCGGCGCAGTTCCACCTCGAACGGCGCGTTCTGGCCGGACGGCGCGTCGGCGACCGGGGCGAACCGCTCGGTGTGCAGCGTCAGTCCCTCCGACACGGTCGGCAGCAGCGCCTCGACCGCGGCCATCAGCGGCTCGGGCCCGCAGCAGTAGACGGCCGCGTGCGGCGGCGCACCGGCGAGCACCGCCGCCAGGTCCGGCCGCCCGTCCTCGTCCTCGGCGACCACCGTCACCCGGTCGGCGCCGGCCCCCGCCAGCTTCTCGATCTCCGCCAGGAACGGCATCGAGGCCCGCGACCGCCCGCCGTACACCAGCTGCCAGGGCACCCCCTCGCGCTCGGCCTGCCGGACCATCGGCAGGATCGGCGTGATGCCGATGCCGCCCGCGATGAAGACATAGGCATGGCTGTCGTGGAGCGGGAAGCGGTTGCGCGGCCCGCGCGCCTGCACCACCGTCCCCTCGTGCAGCGCCTCGTGCACCTCGCGCGAGCCGCCCCGGCCGTCCTCGATCAGCCGGGTGGCGATGGTGTACGCATCGGGCGTCGCGGGGTCCCCGCACAGCGAGTACTGGCGTACCGCCCCCGACGGCAGCACCAGGTCCAGATGCGCCCCGGGCTCCCACGCCGGCAGCTGCGCGCCCGCCAGCCGTAGCCGTACGACCCCCTCGGCCTCCGTGGTCCGCTCCACCACGGTCAGTTGCCGTACGCCCGAGCCCTGGGTGGCGCCGTCGCGGCCCCTGCCCGAGACGGGCTCCTCCAGCGCGGGCATCGGCCACAGCGGCGACGCCTTGACCCGCCGGCGCAGCGTCCTCCGGGCGACCAGCAGCGCCGCACCGGCCATCACGAACGTCCGCATACGGGGCATCTCAGGCACCTCCGGCGGTGCGGGCCTCGGCCGCGGTCGCGGCGGGGGAGCCGGCGAGGTAGGCGACGGCCTGTGTGGTGCTGCCGTGCTGTGAGGGGTGGTAGGTGCGGCTGAGGTACTGCGGTATGGAGCGCGCCATGGCTCCCGCGGTCGGCAGCACGCCCTGCCGGCCGGCGCGGAAGAACTCCCGGAAGCTGGCCCTGCCGTCGACCAGCGAGGGGTCGTTCTCCATGAAGAAGCGGGTACCGCGCTGCCACAGGAACACCAGCGCGGTGAACGCCGTGGCCCAGGTGCGGACCCGCCGCCGGTAGCCGCCGTCCAGGTGCATGAAGAGGTCGAACGCCACCGACCGGTGCTCGACCTCCTCCGCGCCGTGCCAGCGCAGCAGGTCGAGCATCGTCGGATCGGCGCCCCTGGCGTCCAGCGCCTCGGCGTTGAGCACCCAGTCGCCCAGGAACGCGGTGTAGTGCTCGATGGCGGCGATCGTCGCGACCCGCTCCAGCAGCCACCACTTGCGGGCCCGGCCCGGCGGCAGGGTCCGGTCGCCGAGCAGCTTCTCGAAGAGCCAGTCCACCTGCGCCGTGTACGGGGTCGGGTCCAGCCCCCGCTCCTTCAGATGCGGCAGCACCTCGTCGTGGGCCTGTGCGTGCATGGCCTCCTGCCCGATGAAGCCGATGACGTCCGTGCGCAGTCGCTCGTCGCGGATGTAGGGCAGGACCTGTTTGTAGACCCGCACGAACCAGCGCTCGCCGGCCGGCAGCAGCAGATGCAGCACGTTGATCGTGTGGGTGCTGGCCGGATCGCCGGGTATCCAGTGCAGCGGGGTGTCGGCCCAGTCGAAGGCGACGTTGCGGGGCTTCAGCGGGATGTGCTCGGACGCGACCGCCTGGGGCCGCAGCGAGGCCGTATTAGACATGGCGTCAATGTACTGACGGGTAAGGAATGCCGGTACCCCTCGGACGGCGAAAGCTCGACCAATTTCCCGGCGGACGCGGGCGCACCCGCCGGGACCGTCAGCCCAGCGCCCCGATCTTCCTGCCGTTCACCAGCCGGCCCGCCAGCTCCGCCCGGTCGCCCTCCTTCGCGGGCAGCGACAGCAGCCGGCCGGGCGCCTGACCCCGCACCTTGCCGGTCACACTGATCGACGCGACCTGTTCGCTGCCCGCCGCCAGCAGCCACCGCCGGCCGTCCGCGCCCTTCCACAGCACCCCGGCCAGGGCGCGGGGCGCCCGCGGACCGCAGGCCGTACCGCCCTCGGCGCGGGCCGCCACCACGCCCGGTGCGTACGGCCGGCCGGTCGGCGCCGGAGTCTGGATCTGGGCCGTCGTCCGGCTGCCCGGGCCGCGCCAGGTCTCGGCGCGGGTGCACAGCCAGGCCGCTTCGCCCGCACCACCGGGGAGCGGCTGCCGGGCGAACTCCCAGGAGTTCACCGCACGGACGCCCTGGCCGCGGACCGCGGCCAGCTGGCAGGCCGTCCTGGCCCAGGCCGTCCTGGCCTGCGGGGCGGCCACCTCGCCCGGCTTGCGCGGGGTGCCGTACGTCAGCCGGGCCGGGGCCAGCTCGCCGAGATCGGTCAGGAGCCGGCCGCCCATGCGTAGCGCCGGCCAGGTCGTGCACGTCTCGGTGGGCCGCGGCGCGGGCACGGGCGCGGTCACCCCGTGGGCGTCGATGCGGGTGGCCTCGCCCGCCGCGTCCGGCTTCAGCAGATCGACCAGCCGGGCCCGCTGCACCCAAGGGGCCGTCAGATAGCGGACATTTCCCTCGGTGCGGTTGACCACCAGCGCGCTCGCCGAGTCGACCGCCGCGCCGTCCGTACGGGCGAAGTCCAGCGCCGCGCCCGTGCCCTCGGACTGCCCCTCGCCGTCCGCCGACTCCGCGTAGCGCACCACACGCAGCCCGTCGTGGAAGAGCACCACCACCGCGTGGTCCACCACCCCGGCGAACAGCAGCTGGGCGGGTCCCGCGGCCGGGCCGGCCGGGGTGCCGGGCGTCGCCGAGACCGGTACCCCGGCTCCCGGCCTGGCCCATACGGCCAGTGCGCGGCGCAGCAGCGCCTTGTCGTGCACGCGGTCACCACGGGCCGGCCAGGCGGCGAAGTCCTGGCGGGCGGCGGTCCGCCAGGCGGACGCCGCGGCCACGGTCAACTTGCCGGGGTCCAGGGCGGCTTCGGCCGCGGCGCTTCGCGCGTACTCCGGGGCGGCGGCGCCGTCCGGGCCCCAGCCGTCGCCCGGCAGCCCCAGCAGCGCCCCGCACACCAGCACCGCAGCGCCCGCCGCCAGCACCGCGCGGCCGTGCTGCCGCCGCCGGATCAGATCCGTCGGCCGGGCCTGCAGCGCGCACGCGTCGAACTCCGGTGACTCCAGCAGCGACCGGTCCCGGCTGCCGGCCGGCGTCTCGGCCTCCTCCGCCTCGTCCAGCGCGTCCCGCGGGTCCGCGACCCCGGCGGCCTCCAGCACCCGGCGCGCCTCGGGCGCGCTCAGCCGCTCCAGATCCCGCAGCACGAACGCCGCCCGGCCCGGCCCGGACAGCGCCGACAGCGCCTGGTCCAGGGCGAGTTCGTCCGCGCCGCCGGAACGGGGGAACAGGCTCAGGCCCCAGACCTGGGGGAGCAGCGGCGGCGGGGTGGGCAGGCGGCGGGCGCGCCCGGCGGCGATCGCGGCGCGCAGGACCCGCAGTCGTACGAAGGCGTAGCCGGGGTCGATCGCCGCCTCCGTGCCGGCCCGCTGGGTGGGCAGGCCGAGGCCGCGGGTGGAGGCGCGCTGGCGCGGCAGGGCGCGCTGGACCACGCCGTGCGCGGCCAGCACCCGTCGGCTGCGGCTCCGGCCGGGCGGCAGGACGAGGTAGGCCAGCCGGACCAGCCGGGGGTAGTGCTCGACCAGCGCCGCCTCGGCCTGCTCGACGTCGATGACATCACCGAGGTCGGCGAGGCCGCTGGGGTCGGAGCGGTCCGGACGGGGGGAGGGCGCCTGCAGCTGCTGCTTCACGTTCGGTGAAACGAGTGAATCCTGCGATGGTCACCGGTGTGACCGGGCGCCCGGACGGTCGCCGAGCGGGCGCCCGACATGGCCGCGGCCACCGCGGTGGACCGACCGCGGTGGCCGCATGACTGCCGTACCGGCCGCCGCTACTGCTGCAGGTCGAACTCGCCGTCCCGCGCGCCGAGTACGAAGGCCCGCCACTCCGCCTCGGTGTAGCGCAGTACCACATCGGGGTCCATGGAGTTGCGCATGGCCACCGCACCGCGCTCCAGGAAGGCGATCTCCACCGCCTCTTCGGCGCTGTCCGGCGGGCGCTGCCAGGTGGCGTCGGTGATGTCGAGGGCGTAGAGCCACTCCTTCTCAGCTGCGGCACTCATACCGTGTTCCCCTCGCTCGTGGACCGTTGCGGTCAGCGTACGCAATGGTCAGGTGAGCTTCCAGCGGCGGAACTCGGCCGTACCGCGTTCCCCGGAGGCGGAGTTGGCGGCGCACTGGTGCAGTCCGGTGTCCTGGCGCGGGGCCGCTCCGGGGACGGCGACGGTGGCGATCTCACGCCAGGTCGCACCGCCGTCGGGGGAACAGGACCCGGTGTACGTACCGTACGTACCCGGGCGCGGGCCGTCGTCGGCGCCGCGCCGCAGCCGCAGCAGCACGGGTGTGGTGACGCCGGCCAGTCGCCGGTAGGTGTCCAGGGTGCCGTCGCCGTCGGCGTCGTAGGACAGCACCACGCCGTTGCCGGGGGTCACCGAGAGGTTGAGGAAGCCGCGCCCGTCCGGCGAGCCCGGGGCGGGTGTGGGGGCGAGGCGGTTGCGGACGATCAGGCCGGCGCGGGCCCAGGGGCCGATCGCGCCCTGCCCCGTCACCTCGACCGTCACCAACCCGCCGGCGGCCAGCGCACCCGGCCGGAAGACCGCGCCGAACTCGGCGGTGGCCTTCCACAGGTCCGCGCCCGCGCCGTCGATCGCGAAGCGGTCGTCCAACTGGCCGAAGACCGCGGCGTTCGTCGTCACCGTCTCCAGGTCGGCATCGAGCGGTCCGGCGACGAAGAGCGCGCCGTGCCGCTCGGCCCGCACCCGCGGCTCGCCCCGGGGGCCGTACGCGACGCTCAGGCCGTACGGCAGCGGCCGCAGCGGGGCGGTCGGCGGACCGGCCGGGGCGGTGACCCGCCAGCGGGCCCGGCCGGTGCCGCCGGGCGGGATCGACGGCAGGGACACCGGGCCCGAGGCGGTGGCGTCGAGACCGTCCAGTGCGAAGTCGACCCGGCCGGTCGCCCGCAGCCCGTTGACGTTGCGCAGCGCCGCGGTGACCGTGGCACGGCCGCCCGGCGGCAGCGCGGAGGGGGCGGCGGTGAGCGTGACCGTGCCCTGGTAGGGGGCCTTGGCCAGGATGTCGTGGACCCGGCGCGCGGTGCGGTGGGCATCGGCGGTGGGGCGCAGCGGATAGCTCTTGCGCTCGCGGGTCCAGGGCTCCTCGACGGCGTACCAGTCGAAGGTCCTGGGCGGCCGGTCCGCGGCCAGCGCGTCCGCCAGCTCGTCCAAGTACGCCTGCCACTGCGGGAGATGGACATCGGCGATCAGGCCGTGCCAGTCGCGGTTGGCGTAGTGGGCGAGCCTGCCGCCGTCGGCAGTGGGCCGGTCCGCCCAGGTGGTGATCAGCGCGCGGGCGCTGTGTACCAGCTGCGCCGCCTCCTCCTCGTCGGACGCCATCGCCTCGGCATCCGCCAGCCAGGGCCCGAGCAGGAACCGCCGGTGCGCGCCGGCGACCTCCTCGCTCAGCCGCATCAGCCGCAGCCACAGCCCGGACAGCGCGCCGAAGGCCGCCAGGTCCTTGCGCCGGTAGGCGTCCTGGAGCTGCCCGATCAGCTGCCAGGACCGGTTGGCCAGGGCCTGGCGGGCCGCGTCGGTCAGGTCGTGGCGGTAGGCGTCGCTGCCGCGCAGCGCGGGGCGGACGCGCAGCAGCGCGGCGAACGCGGCGTCGAACGCGGCCGGATCGAAGGCGGGGGAGTGGGTGGCGTACGTGGTGCCGGAGCGGGCGGCCAGGCTGGGCCGGGCGGCGAAGATCGAGTCGTGCGGCCGGCCGTCCTGGCTGGCGATCTCGTACGCGCTGGTGCGCAGCGCGGCGAACGCGGCGCGGGCCCGGTCGTCGCGGGCGCCGTAGCGCAGGTCGGCATAGCCGTCGAACCAGGCCGCCCGGTCCACCGGGCGCTCCCGCCAGGCCAGTTCGCTGAACAGCTCGAAGGCCGCCGGATCGCGCTCGGCGGCCTCCGGCATGTACGCGGTGCCGACGAGCCTGCTGCCCGGCTTGTCACGCCAGGCGGTGAAGCGCTCCGCCCAGATGTGCGTCTTCGCGCCGAGGGTGGTGCGGCCGCCGAAGTTGGGGATGGAGCCGAAGGCGTAGGGCACTCCGCCCCAGTCCCGCTCGCGGTCGGTGACGCTGTCCAGGTCGCTGAGGCCGTCCACGATCAGCATCCGGTCGTGGTCGACGGCGTCCAGCAGGTCCCGCCGCGGGTTGTCCTGCCAGCCCAGGATCACCCAGGTGGCCTCCGGGCGAGCGGTGCGCAGGGCCTTCTCGACGGCGCGCGCGGCGTCCGCCACCGGTACGTCCCCGGGGTCGCCGCCCTCGTGCAGCAGATCCATCTTGAAGTGGTCGGCCGGGCCCAGGAGTTGCTCCTGGTGGCGGTAGAAGGCGGCGGCCACCGCGGCGAAGACCGGGCTGCGCGGGTCGAGCCAGTCGGGTCGGGCGAGGCCCGACCAGGTGCCCTGCGGCACGGTGCGGGCGCCGGGATTCCGATCGGCGAAACCGCCGGGGACGGTGCCGAAGTAGCCGGGCAGCACCGGACGCATGCCCAGCTCACGCAGCCGGTCGCAGATCCGTCTCCCCAACGCGGCTCTCCTGCCCAGGAGCCGGTGGCTCACCGGTCCGCCGTAGCCGCTCATGTTCTGCAGCAGCCACCACGGCTGGTGGGAGGGCGCCGGCAGCCAGCCGCGGGCCTCGACGTCGGAGTAGCCGAAGTCGGTCAGCAGCCGGTGGTAGACGGCCTCGGCACCAGGGGTGACCAGCACCTCGTTCACCCCGTGCAGCGCCAGCACGTCGATCAGCCGCTCCCAGCGCGGCCAGTCCGCGTACGGGGCGGTGTAGCCGTCGTGGGTGTCGTTGAGCGCGAAGCGGTGCGGCAGCGAGGTGGCACGCTCGACGGGGGCGTCCGGGGCGGGCAGCACATCCGGCAGCTCCAGCTGGTCCCCGGCCCAGGACAGATGGGCCCGGCAGGTGTATTTGAGATACCAGTTGACGCCGGTCAGCAGCACCGCGGGCGTCGTCCCGGCGACGGTGATCCGGCCCGCCCGCCCGGTCACCCGGAAGCGGTCGGTGCCGCGATCGGTGCCGCGATCGGTGCCGCCGTCGGCGACGAGCGGCACCGGCTCGAACTGGTCGGCGTGGCCGGGCAGCAGACGCGCCAGTGCGGCCCGCACCGGCGCGACGTCGTAGGCGGCCGCCGGTGCCCGCCTGGCGCCCCGCCCTGGCCCAGCCCACCCCGGCGCGGCCGCTCCGAGCACCGCCCCCGCGCCGATTGCCCCGGCGGTCCCCAGCAGTGCGCGTCGTGATGGTGACGGTCGGCTCACGTGTCCCCCACGGTTCGGTGGTTTCCGCTGCGCTTGGCTTGCCTACCACGTTGTCGGCTGCGCCTTGCTGCTTCCCACGTTTTTGGCTTTCCCGCCGTGGTGGTTTGTCGCCCGTCCGCTGCGCTTTGCTGCGGCCCACGTTGTTGGCTTTCGCGCCGTGGCGCCTGCGGCGGGCTGGTTGCCGCTGCGCGGGGCGTTTTCGGCAGCGGGTGCGGCCCTCCGGACTCCGTCCTGCGGTCCGCCCCCTCCCGTGAGTGGGGGGAGAGAAGACCGGTGGGCCTGAACGTCGGCGTTCGTGTCCCGGTAGTCGACGGATCAGGTGTGCCCCCACCGACCTGTCTTCCCACCCACCCACGGGAGGGGACAGACCGTAGGACGGAGTCCGTAGGGCTGTCACCGCACCCGACAACACCACGCCCGCCGCAGGCGCAACGGCGAGAAAGCCAGACAAGTCGGCCGCAGCAAAGCGCAGCGGAGGGGCCCGCCGCCAGGCGCAACGGCGAACAACCCCCACGGCGGGCCAGCCGACAACGTGGGAAGCAGGCAAAACGCAGTGTTACGCGGAGGCTCACCCCCTAGCTCCCTGCGCTTCACGTGCCCGGCTGTCGGGCCGGGGAACAGTCTGGCGCGTAGAGAAGGGCCAGGTCATGACCGTGGCCCGCCGGTCTATCGCAGCCTCCCCACTCCCCATGGAGGGCTCCCATGAGCATGGCAACGACCGCGTCCAGCACCTCCGGTACCGCTCCCGGACCCGCGGCAGTACCCGCCGCATCCGTCCCCGACTACACCGCGCAGATCGCCGACACCACCGAACAGATCCGCGCCGCGCAGCGGCTGCGCCACCAGGTCTTCGCCGGCGAGATGGGCGCGACCCTGCACTCCCCGCTGGCCGGCCACGACATCGACGCCGTCGACGAGCTCGCCGACCACCTCATCGTCACCCGCACCGCCACCGGCGAGGTCGTCGGCACCTACCGCCTGCTGCCGCCCGGCCGCAGCCCGCGGCTGTACTCCGACGGCGAGTTCGACCTCGGGGCCCTGGAGGAGCTGCGCCCCTCCCTCATCGAGGCCGGCCGTTCCTGCGTCCACCCCGAGCACCGCAGCGGTGCGGTGATGACCCAGATGTGGGCCGCGCTGGCCCGCTACACCCTGCTCTCCGGCCACCGCTACCTGGCCGGCTGCGCCTCCGTCCCGCTCGCCGACGGCGGCACCGCCGCCGCCCACGCCTGGGAGCTGGGCCGCACCCGCCACGCCGCGCCGCCCGAGCTGCAGGTCACCCCGCACCACCCCTGGCACTCCACCGTCCCGGTACCCGACCGCCCCAGCCTGGCCCAGCTGCCCCCGCTGCTGCGCGGCTACCTCCGCATCGGTGCCTTCATCTGCGGCGCGCCCGCCCACGACCCGGAGTTCGACGTCGCCGACTTCTTCGTCGTCCTGGACATGGAACGGCTCGGCGACCGCTACCGGCGCTACTTCCTGGGGGAGCGGTGAACGGTCCCTGGGACGTCTGGTCCGACTGCACACCGGGCTGTGCGGCGCACACTCTGCCGCGGATACCGGCGACCGGCGTCGCCCGGCGCTCGGCGGTGTTCGCGCACCGGGTGCGCCGGGCGCTCACGGACGGCGAGCGGATGGCCGATCCGGTGCGGCTGCGGGCCCACGCCGGCGCGCTGCTCGACGCGCTGGGCATCCGCCTCGACAGCCCGGGGGAGGGCCCCGGCACCCTCACCTCCGGGGGCGGCCCCGGCACCCTCCTCGTCGTCAACCACATCTCCTGGCTCGACATCCCCGCCCTGCTCGCCGTCGAACCGGTCACCCTGCTCGCCAAGCGCGAGGTCGGCGGCTGGCCGGTGGTCGGCGGACTGGCCCGCAGAGCCGGTACGCACTTCATCGACCGTACGAGCCCCCGCGGGCTGCCCGGTGCCATAAGGGACCTGACCGAGCTGCTCGCCTCCGGACGGTCGGTGGCGGTCTTCCCGCAGGCCACCACCTGGTGCACCGCCGATCAGGGCACCTTCCGCAGGGCCACCTTCCAGGCCGCGCTCGACGCGGGCGCGCCGGTCCGGCCGGTGACCATCGAGTACACCCAGCGGGAACTGCCCAGCACGGTCGCCGCGTTCTGCGGCGAGGACACCTTTCTGGGCTCGCTGCGCCGGGTGCTCGCCGCCCGCGCGTTGACGATCCGCGTCACCGCGCATCCGGTGCTGACGACGGCGGGCCCGGGTGCGGGCCTGGACCGGCGGGAGTTGGCGGCGCGCGCGGCCCGGGCGGTGCTGGGCGGCCGGTCGCCGGCGGTCGCGCCGGTACGGGGCGCGGCGGCGGCGCACACGCCGGTGGCGGCCGCGGACGTCAGGGACGCCCCGGCCCATGTTTGACCAGCTCGACCAGCTCACCGAGCCGCTCCAGGGCCTGCTGGGCTCGCCCTGGCTGTGGCTGGTCGTGCTGCTGGTGTCCGCTCTCGACGCACTGCTGCCGTTCATGCCGAGCGAGACCACGGTCCTTCTGGTCGCCGTGCTCATCGGCCCCGATCTGCCGCTGCTCGCCCTGCTGGCGGGCGTCGCGGGGGCCGGGGCGCTGGCGGGCGACTGCCTGGGCTACGCGGTGGGGCGCTACGCCGGCCCCCGTGCCACCGCCCGGCTGCTCCGCGGCGCACGCGGCCGCGCCCGGCACGCCAGGGCCCGCGCGATGGTCGAGCGGCACGCGGCCCTGCTCGTCGTCGCCGGCCGCTTCGTGCCCGGTGGCCGCGTGGTCTCCGCGCTGTCCACCGGCAGCGTCCACTTCCCGCTGCGCCGCTTCGTGCTGCTGGACGCGGTGGGCGCGGGCGTCTGGGCGCTGTGCAGCGCGGCCCTCGGCGGCCTGGGCGGCGCGGCGGTCACCGACTCCCCGGCCAGGGCGATGCTGCTGGCCTCTGGAATCGGACTGCTGGTGGCGGGCGGTGTGGGGTGTCTGCACCGGCGCGGCTCGGGTGCCCTCCCGCTCCCGAAGGAGCGGGCGGACACGCCCTAGAGGGCCTCAGACGCTCGGCACGTACTTGTAGCCGACCCGGCGCACCGTCACGATCGACGCCCGGTGCCGGGCGCCCAACTTGCGGCGCAGCCGGGCGACATGGACATCGACGGTGCGGCCGTCGCCGACGTGGCCGTACCCCCACACCGTGGTCACCAGCTGGTCGCGGGTGTGCACCCGGTGCGGATGGGCGACCAGATGCGCCAGCAGCTCGAATTCGAGGTACGTCAGATCCAGCGGCCGGCCCTGGACGTACGCGGTGCGCTGCTCGGGGTCGATCCGCACGATCTCGTCGCCGGTCGGCGCGGCCGGGGGTTCGACGGCCGGCTGCGCGGCGGCCTGCTCGGCGGGTACCAGGACCAGGTACCCGACCATCGGGGGCCGGCCGGGCAGCGCGGGCACGCTGTGCTGGGGCGCCGGGATCCAGGTCGCGCCGGAGTCCAGCAGTTCGGCGACCGACTGGACACCGTGGTGCGGGGCGACGGCGGGCGAGGGGAGGGCCTCGTCGGGTGTCACCGCGCGCAGTCGGTGGCGGTGCGGGGTGGTGGTGCGGGGGGAATCGGGAGCCGTCGCGGAGTTGGCGGTCAGGGTACGGACGTTCGTCATCGGGAGTCAGCTCTTTCGCGCAGAGGGGCGTCGGGGACGTCGTGCGCGCGGGCAGGGCTGGGGACGCCGGTGAAGCGGCGTCGATGAGGCGTGTGCGGGCCCGCGCTCAGTGTGCGCGGCAACACAGAAGGTCGAAGGCGTGCGCCTGCCGGGACGGCCAGAAGGGCTCGAGGTCGCTGCGACCCGTCGCGCTGTCTGTAAGGCTGGCCATGGCCTTATTGAACCAGACGGTCGGTGATCTGTCCCTCGTCCGGGTGCCGGTGTGACGTGATTCCGCCGCGCCCGGCCCGCGCGGGCGGCGGGACCGGGGGCGACGCGGATCCGACTCGACTTCCTCGCCATGGAGTTGGGGAGCAGGGGGCCACGGGGGCCGATGGCCAAAAAGTGCTGGTCCGGCTCAGGCGGTGGCGTCCCGTCCCGCTCCCGCCCGTATGCCGCACCCCGCCACCACGCCGAGCGCTATCGCCGCCAGATGCCCGGCGTCGGTGAACGTCCGGCCGCGCCGGAGTACGGGGCGGATGCCCAGCGCCAGCAGCCCGGCGGTCGCCGCGGCCCGGGCGCCGCGGTGCGGGACGCTCGCGGCCAGGGCGCCCAGCGTGGCGTTGAAGCCGTAGCTGGCCCCGACGTCGACGGCCTGCGCGGTCGCGTCCGGCGGGGTCGTGCGCACCCGGCCGCGCAGCCCCGCGTAGACCAGCAGGCTGGCGCCCGTGTGCCCGGCCGCGAACACGGCCGCCGCGCCCCCCGGGCCCCAGCGGGTCTCGGCCGTCCCCAGGGCGGCGAGCAGCGCGGCGGCGTACGGGACCGGCAGCGGCTCCTCGACGAGGCCCGCGCTGGTGACCAGCGTCTCCCAGCGGCCGGCCCGCAGATTGGCCACATTGGTGGAGTGGCGGCGCAGCAACCGGGTGCGCCGCCCTTCGGGCAGCCGCGCGGTGGCGTGTGCGCCGAGCTGCACGGCGCCGACGTAGAGCGGCGCGAGCCAGGGCATGCGGAGGGTCATCTCAGGCCCCCACCGGCAGCCGCTTGCGCCAGTCCAGCGGGGCGACCTCGATGACCCGGTCCGGATCGCCCTCCCAGCGCACCGGCAGCCCCGCCGCGCCGAGCGCCGCGGCCACCGTCCGCCCGATCGCGGCGCGTTCGTCCGCCGCGGCCGTGCCCGCCGGGGCCCGGCCCGATGCCTCCCCGGAGTCCGCGTAGGCGCCGTAGCGGACCGCCAGCCCATGGCCCGCCGCGGCCGCCTCGGTGTCCTGGTGGTGGAAGAAGACGAAGCCCCGGTCGCCCTCGGCGCGTTCGGCGGCGATCTCGCCGAGCCCGCAGCCGCTGCAGCAGGTGAAGTCCATCCGGGCCGTCAGCCCCTGGGCCCCCAGTGCGGCGAAGGCCTGCGCGACCCGGTCCGCGTCGGTGACCTCGGGCCAGTCGGCCTGCTCGGTCAGCCGCTCCTCCCACAGGCCCGCGACGATGCGCCGTGCCTCGTCCAGCGAGACCGGGGTGTCCTCGGGGTCGAAGGCGTCGCAGACGCTCTGCGCGACCTCGTGGAAGGGCCGGAAGCCGGACCGGATGCCCTTGCGGGCCTGCTCCTCGGCGGCCGCTCGGGTCTTTGGGGCCAGTCCGGGCGTGGAGTACAGGTCCGCGGGCTGCCAGTCCAACGCCGTACGCCACGACTCCCCGCCGCGCGCCCAGTCCACGAAGACCTCGGCGACCCGCTGGGCGTCGCCGGTCCGTGCGGTGAAGTGCCGCTCGGGCGCGCCGTCGCGGTGTTCCACCTGGAAGGGCCCGTCGCCGTCCCGCCAGGTCTGCACATACACCTGGTCCTCGGCCGGCAGCCGCTCGGCGACCACGAAGTGGTCGCCGTCGCCGCCGATCCGCCGCAGCAGCCCTGCCAGCTCGGCTGCCGTGGGGCGTGAACGGTCCGCCCCGGTCTCGGTCTCGACGCTGATCGCAAGCATGTCCCCAGCCTGCCAGCCGCCACTGACAACCGGCCGTGGCCCGGCGCGGGAAGCGGCGCCGGGCACGCGAAAGGGCCGGGCCCCTCGGCCCGGCCCCTTCCCGCGCGTGCGTTCCGCCTGCCTCGACTCTGCCCGCGCGGCCTGCTCGCTCAGATCTGCTCGCGTCGCGCCAGTTCCGTGCAGCAGGTGTCCACGATCAGCCGGGTGACCACGTACGGGTCGACGTTGGCGTTCGGCCGACGGTCCTCGATGTAGCCCTTCTTCTCCACCTCGACCTGCCACGGGATGCGCACCGAGGCGCCGCGGTCGGAGGCGCCGTAGCTGTACTGGTCCCACGGGGCGGTCTCGTGCGCGCCGGTCAGCCGGTCCTCGATGCCGGTGCCGTACTGGCGCACGTGCTCCAGCGGCTTGTCGCCCTCGCCCAGCGCCTCACAGGCGGTGATGATCGCGTCGTAGCCCTCGCGCATCGCGCGGGTGGAGAAGTTGGTGTGCGCACCCGCGCCGTTCCAGTCGCCCTTGGCCGGCTTGGCCTCCAGCGACGCGGTGACGCCGTACTCCTCCGCCACGCGGTGCAGCAGCCAGCGCGCCACCCACATGTGGTCCGAGACCTCCAGCGGCGCCAGGGCGCCGACCTGGAACTCCCACTGGCCGGGCATGACCTCGGCGTTGATGCCGGACAGGCCGAGGCCGGCCGCCAGGCACAGGTCGAGGTGCTTCTCGACGATCTCCCGGCCGAAGATCTCGCCCGCGCCCACGCCGCAGTAGTAGCCGCCCTGGGGCGCCGGGAAGCCGCCCTCGGGGAAGCCGAGCGGACGGTCGCCCTTGAGGAAGGTGTACTCCTGCTCGATGCCGAAGATCGGCTCCTGGCCGGCGAACTTCTCCGCCACCGGGCGCAGCAGCGCACGGGTGTTGGAGGGGTGCGGGGTCAGGTCCGTGTGGAGCACCTCGCACAGCACCAGCAGGTGGTCGCCGCCGCGGATCGGGTCCGGGCAGCTGAACACCGGCTCCAGGACGAGGTCCGAGGAGTGGCCCTCGGCCTGGTTGGTGCTGGACCCGTCGAAGCCCCAACGCGGCAGCTCGGCACCATCCGCCAGGATCTTGGTCTTGGAACGGAGCTTGGCGGTCGGCTGGGTGCCGTCGATCCAGATGTACTCGGCCTTGATGGTCACGGGGTCCTCTTATACGGGTAGGTGCGGGTACGCGTGCGGGCGTACTGCCGCACACTCGCAACAGGCCGTTTCCCGTCCGTTGCCCATATGTGAACCGCAGGTTACTCAACCGGACATCCCGCGATTCCACGGCTTTACGTCCGGCTTTGGTCTGGTTTGCGGATGCCTTTATGCACCGCTTTGTCGCCTGCGATGTGGTGCAAAGCTCAACCGAAGTGCTTCAGCAGGCCCTGGAACCCCAGATGGTCGACGCGCCGCACCAGTTCCTGGCCGCTGATGCCCAGCGCCTGTGCCGTACGCCCCACATGCCACTCGTGGGCGGCGAGCCGGTGCAGCACATGGCCGCGCCGGACCTGCTTGTCGGAGAGCCGGAACGTCTTGAGGTAGGCGACCCGCCCCTTCCCGTCCGTGATCAGCTCGCCGATGTGCTGGGGGCGGTGCAGCGCGAACGGCGGCAGGAAGCGCGACAGGCGAAAGCGCCCCATCCGGTACACCCGCCGGACGTCGTAGGACTCGTCGAGCAGTTCGCCCGCCATCAGGCCGGCATGCTGCGCCTCCCACTCCCGGGCGCGGCGCTCGGCGGCGGACCGCAGCTCCCCGAGCGAGGTGATGTACTCCGCCGCGATCCGGGCGGTGAACTCCGGCACCGGTCCGCCGTAGAGGGCGTACTGGTACATCAGCTCGCCGTAGAGGTCCTGCAGCAGTGATGGGTGCAGCGCCCGGTAGTCGTCCGGGTGCGGCACCACGAAGGCGGCGGCCAGCGCGTCGGCGACGTACACCAGCACACCGCACTGCCCCGGATGGATCTCGAAGACCCGCAGCGCGTCATCGAGTCCGGGCACCCGCTCGCCCCGGTAGGCCCGCTCCGCACGCGGCGAGAGCCCCTCGCGCACCGCCCGCCGGGTCCACTCCTCCCACACGATCGACGGGCCGCCGAAGTGCAGCGCCAGATAGCCGTCGAGCGCCAGATGGAGCGGCAGGAAGCGCAGCCCGCCCGAAGGCCCGCCGGCCGAGGGCCCCTTGCCGTGCGCCCTGCCCCGCTTCTGGACGAGTTTGCGCGGAAAGTGCAGCGGCGCGCAGGCCACCGGGCCGCGCCCGTCGCTCAGCTGCGAGCCGTACGCGGCGGCGGGCGATCCGTCGGAGGTCCAGTCCGCCACGAAGCCGTGCGGGATGTACGAGGTGTAGGACGTGTTCCGGTCGGCCGACACGGCCACCGGGCCGCCTCCGTACAGCTCGCGGTGCAGCCGGAGATCGACGATCGGCTCGGCGCGCACCAACGGCACGAGCCGGACCGCGCCCCACACCTGGGCCGGCCGGGCGCGCAGCCCGCTCAGATCCAGGCCGCTCATGCCGGGGCCTCCTTCCGTCCCGGCTCCTCGCCCAGGAACCGCCGCACCCGCTCGTCCATATGGGCCCGCAGCTCGGCCGGCCCCGTACGGCCCTCGGCGAACCGCGCCAGCTGTACCAGCGCCGGCAGATCCTCCGCGTCGCGCACCCCGGCCGTCGGCACCGAGGCGGACAGCCGCCGTACGGCGAAGTCCTCGGCGTCGTAGACCGGGTTGAGGTGCACCACGGAGGTGCGGTGCTCCGGATCGAGCCGGGTGCGCCACACCCGGAGCACCTCACCGGCCAGGCCGGGCGGCGCGTTGTCCCACCCGTCGGAGACGATCACCAGCCGCTCCGGCGCGTCCTCCAGTGCGTCCAGCAGCCGCATCCCCAGGGGCGTCGGCCCGTAGGGGAAGGCCAGCAGCGCGTCCCGCCGCCCGGAAGTCCACCGCGGCAGATACGTCCGCGCCAGCGCCTCCAGAAGGAAGTGGCAGGCCAGCGCCGTTGCCAGCGGACGGTGCCGCTTCTGCCGCGAGCCGGTGGTGGAGAAGCTGTCGTCCAATACGGCCGCCACCCGGCCCCAGGTCCCGGCCTGCGCACCGGCCGTACGCCGGGCCGCCGCCCGCAGCGCACCGGTCAGCTCGGCGCGCCGCGCGGCCCGGTCGTCCAGCGGCAGCCCGAGGACGTACGAGGCCAGCCGGGTCAGCGGCAGCCCGCCGAGATCGAGGTCCGCCCGGGCACCGCGCGCACGGGCCGACTCCTGCGTGCGCAGCCGCTCCAGCCGCGTCATGCGCGGTGCGATGCGCTCCAGGAAGGCGCGGCGGCCGATGCCGTGCGCCGCCGCGAAGCCCTCGGCGACGGTGAACGGCAGCTCGTACACCGCGCCCTGCTCGTAGTGCGCCCGGCGCCAGGCGTCCAGCAGCGGGGTGGCGAAGTGCTTGCGGCGGTCCGGCGCGAAGAGGAAGTCGCCCAGCTCGCCGCCGGTGCCCGCCAGGCCGTCCAGCGGCAGATGGGCGTGGCGCGCCGCGCCCTTGAGGCCGCTCCGGTACTTCACGGCGTCCAGGGCCGCATCCGGGCGCGCCGCGAGCCAGTCGCGCAGGATCGCGCGGGTGCGGCGGTTGTTGACCTTGGCGGTGCGCAGCGCGCGGAACAGGCGGTACACGCGCGGTGCGGGCAGCCGCGCCAGCCGGGCCGCGATCAGCCGCCCCTCCGTGCGCCGCTCCTCGACGCTCGCCTCGCCCGCGGTCCGCAGCAGCTCCCGCACGATCAGCGCCGCGTTGTGGTCGTTGATGTCCAGCGCGAGCGAAGCGGCGTACAGGGGGCGGTAGTTGACGCGTACGTACGCGTGCAGGAAGTCCAGCGACAGCTGCTGCGCACCGGCGGCGGAGTGGAATTCGCGCTGCCCGGTGGAGGTGATCGCGGCGTTGACGAACAGCAGCACGTCCTCGGCCGCCACCAGATCCGGGCCGCTCGCCACCCCGTCCCCCCCCCGTCAGTCGGATGCCGGCCGGGGAATGGGGGCACGAGCAGCGAATCGTTGCTTTGCAGAGCAGGTCCGGAAGTCGCACCGGAGTCCCGCGGCCGGCTGGTGCAACGTAACACCGCCCGGGCGTACGGGCATACGGATTACCCGCCGGGGCCACGGGCGCCGGCTGCGCGCGCCGCGCCGCACCCCGCGGGACACTGGCCCCATGACGACCCTGCGCATCGGACTCCTCGGCACCGGCCCCTGGGCGCGCAGCGTCCACGCCCCCGTCCTCGCCGCGCACCCCGGCGTCGAGCTCACCGGTGTCTGGGGGCGCAGAGCGGAGGCCGCGGCCGCGCTGGCCCAGGCCCACGGCTCCCACCCCTACGAGACCCCCGGCGAGCTGTTCGCCGCCTGCGACGCGGTGTCGATCGCCCTGCCGCCGTCCGTCCAGGCCCCGTTGGCGGTGCGCGCCGCCGAGGCCGGCTGCCACCTGCTGCTGGACAAGCCGGTCGCCACCTCCGTGCCCGAGGCCCGGGCCGCCGCCGACGCCGCCGACCGCGCCGGAGTCGCCTCGGTGGTCTTCTTCACCGCGCGCTTCGGCGCGGAGGAGGGTGAGTGGATCGCCGCCCAGGCGGCCGCCGGCGGCTGGTTCACCGCGCACGCCGACTGGCTCGCCCCGGTCTTCGTCGAGGACACCACCAGCCCGTACGCCCGCTCGCCGTGGCGCCGCGAGAAGGGCGGCCTGTGGGACATCGGCCCGCATGCGCTCTCCGTACTCCTCGCGGTCCTCGGCGACGTGGAGACGGTCACCGCCGCCCGCGGCCCGGCCGACACGGTGCTGCTGGCGATGCGTCACAGCAGCGGCGCGGCCAGCTCGGCGACGGTCGGCCTGACCGCCCCGGCCGCCGCGGCCGGCGTCGAGGTCACCCTCCGCGGCACCGCCGGCGTCGCCACCCTGCCGCGCCGCCGGCACGGCCCCGACGCGGCCTACCACCGGGCCGTCGACGCCCTGCTCGCCGCCGCCGGCACCGGCCTGCCGAACGCCTGCGACGTCCACTTCGGGCTGCGGGTCACCGAGATCCTGGCCGCGGCGGAGGGGACACTGGCACCGCTCATGCCTCTCGGGTCATGACCACATGGCGGAATTGGTCGTGGAGCGGATGAGTGATCGCGCTTAGCGTCGTGGGTGTCCGACGCACCGCCGCCGCACCGAGGAGCACCCCGCCATGCCGCCCGCCACCGCGTTCACCAGCTACGTCGACAGCATCCTGGCCACCCTCGCCCAGGACCCCTCCCGGACCGTGCTGACCGGCCCGGACAGGGAGCCCGGCGCCACCGGCACACCGGGCGGCGACGCGCGCCCCGAGGTCACCGCCGGCGCCTTACACGCCACCGTCCACCGGATGGCGGCCGTGCTGGCCGACCACGGCATCGGCCGCGGCCGCACCGTCTCCATCCTCAGCGGCAACCGCGCCGAGGCGCTCGCCGCCCGCTACGCCGTCAACCTCCTCGGCGCCCGCGTGGTCCTCCTCTACGACGGCATGGCCGCCGAGACCCTGGCCCGTGTCGTGGCGAGCGCCGAGACCGCCCTGCTCCTGGTCGACCCGGCGCTGCACGACACCGCACGCGACCTCCTCGCGCACACCGAGGGCCCGCTCCCCGCGGTCATGACCTTCGGTCCGGCGCCGTCCCCCCTCGGCCCCGACCTGACGGCCGCCTGCGCCGCCCTGCCGGCCACTCCCGCCGTCCCGAGCGCCGCCCGCCCGGAGGACGACTGGTGCATCCGGCACACCGGGGGAACGACCGGCATCCCCAAGGGAGTCCGGATGGCGCACGCCCCGTACGCCGGGATGATCGCCCAGCAGGCGGCGGCCACCGGCGAGCGCTCCCGGTTCCTCGTCTGCACCTCGCTGGCCCACCTGGCGGGCGTGCTCAGCGATGTGACGCTCGCCTCCGGCGGCAGCGTCGTACTGCACCGCGCCTTCGACCCGGCCGCCGTCCTCGCCGCCGTCGCCCACGACCGCATCAGCCACCTGTGGCTGCTGCCCCCGCTGCTGTACCGCCTCCTGGACGACCCCGCCCTCCCCACGACCGACCTCGGCTCGCTGACCGGCATCATCTACGGCGGCTGTATGGCCTCCCCGTCCCGGCTGGTGGAGGCCGCCAAGGCCTTCGGCCCGGTGCTGTACGGGATGTACGGCATGTCCGAGGCGATGTCGATCACCGCGGCCCTGCCCGCGGACCACACCCCGACCGGCCCCGGCGGCCGGATCACCGTCGGCCGGGCACTGCCCGGTGTCGAGCTGGCGATCCGTGACGCCGACGGGCGGGACCTGCCGGCGGGGGAGCAGGGCGAGGTCCACGTACGCTCCGCCGGCGTGATGTCCGGCTACTGGAAGCAGCCCGAGCTGACCGCCCGGGCGCTGACCGACGACGGCTGGCTGCGGACCGGCGACGTGGGCTGCCTGGACGACGAGGGCCGGCTCTACCTCGTCGACCGGGTCAAGGACGTGATCATCGTCGTCGGGGGCCATGTCCACCCGGCGGAGGTCGAGGACCTGCTGCACACCCACCCGGCGGTCGCCCACTGCGCCGTCTACGGGGTGCGCACGGCCGACGAGGCGGAGGAGGTGCACGCCGCGGTCGTCCCCGCCCCGGGCCACCGCGTGGACGCCGCCGCCCTGCGCGCCTTCGTCACCGAGCGCAAGGGAGCGCTCTACGCCCCCGTCGTCGTCCGGGTGGTGGACGAGATCCCGCTCACCCCCGTGGGCAAGCCCGACAAGGCCCTGCTGCGGGCCGTCGTCACCGCGCCCTGAACCGGCCCGCCCCGGCGGCCCGCAGAGCCCCTGGCCAGAGGCCCCAAATCGCCCCTGGCCAGGGGCTTTTGTCAGTGGGGGCCAGTAGAATGGGAACCAGTCAGTGAGGGTTTTTTCCACGCTCCAGGAGGTCGCCGATGGCCGCTGCCACACTCATGACGAAGCCTCTCCCGGCCCACCCGCTGCCCAAGAAGCCGCTGCCCGCCGGATGGCCGCGCGAGCGGTACGAATCCCACAACCGCCGCCTGAAGGCCATGCGTCTGGCCATAGCCCTGCTCGACACCGGCGTCTACCGCCCCGAGCAGGCCCACAACCGCAAGATCCGCAGCACCGCCGCGGAGATCGGGGTGCACAGCCCCTCCGACACGACCTGCCGCCTGGTCCGCGCCCTGATCTACGACAACTGCTGAGCCACGGCACCCGTTGAGGCACGACATCCGCTGACGGGGTCCGGCGGGCGGTTCGGGGTTCACTCCCCGGGCCGCTCGCCCGGCGTCATGTCCGCCACCTCCGCCAGCGCCTCTTCCAGCCACTGCACCCAGAACGTCTCCAGCCCGATCCCGGCCCGCAGCACCAGCCGACGCAGCCGGTCCTCCGGCTCCGTCGCGGCGCCGAAGTCGCGCCCCTCGATCTCCTCGTACTCCGCCAACTGCCGCCGGTGCAAGGCGAGATGGCGGTGCAGCTCGGCATCGAGGCCGGCGTCCCCCACCACCGCGGCCGCCCGCAGCCGCACCAGCAGCGCGTTGCGGACGGGCTTGGAGTCCTGCTCGCCGGACGCCCACGTGGTCAGCTCCGCGCGCCCCGCGGGCAGCACCTCGAACTCCTTCTTCTGCCCTCGGGACGGCTGCTTCGACGGCAGCGCCCGGATGAACCCGGCCTGCTCCAGCTTGCCCAGCTCCCGGTAGATCTGCTGATGCGTGGCCGGCCAGAAGTAGCCGATCGACCGGTCGAACCGGCGGGTCAGCTCCAGCCCCGACGACGGCTTCTCAAGCAGGGCGGTGAGGATCGCGTGCGGGAGGGACATGGGGGAATCCTAGGGTCTGGCCGATCGGTCCGGCCCTGGGGGGGGGGGGGGGGGTGCCCCCCCCCCCCCCACACCGATACAGACCCCCCCGACCCCACCCCCCCCCCCCCCCCCCTCCCCCT